>JANQLT010000054.1 GCA_028280455.1 Kiloniellales bacterium | reverse complement strand
TTCGCTAAGCCTGCTCAGCCCTCTCCCCCGTCGGGGGAGAGGGACGCGCAGGCTTGGTGAGGCGCAGCCGAGCCTAGCCGGAGCTGGGTGAGGGGGCAGTTCGTTTCGATGTCGAAGGCGACTGCCACGAGCAGTGGCGGATTCCACGCAAGCTAAGGAACACTCGATAG
This sequence comes from Kiloniellales bacterium, assembly GCA_028280455.1. Classification (GTDB taxonomy): domain Bacteria; phylum Pseudomonadota; class Alphaproteobacteria; order Kiloniellales; family JAKSDN01; genus JANQLT01. The sequence continues at coordinate 50,125 of JANQLT010000054.1, read as the reverse complement.
CTCGCGGATAGAGCAGGAGACGATCGGCGCTTGCGGACACAATTTGTGACAGCAAGAAATCGAGTCTGCCGCCAAATCTGCGCCTAAACCAACAACAGCCGAAGAACGACGGCACCGAACCGCCCGCTCGCTTCAATCCACCCTCAAGCCGCCGCGCCGATCCGCTCCGGCAGCGTTTCGAGCCAAGGCGCCAGGCCCGAAAGCGCGGGGGCTTCCGTCGCCCAGAGCGCCGCGCGCTTGCAGAGGCGCTCGACGGCCGGGGCGGTGACGCCGACCTTGTCCTCGGTCAGGCAGGTCGACCAGCGCCACCAGGGGCCCTCGCCCTTGCTGTCGATGATCAGGCCGAGGCGCTGCAGCATGTGCAGGGTGCCGAAGCTGCGCAGGTAGATCAGCGCGTCGGAGGCGGCGCGGTGGCCGGCGAAGGCGACCAGGTGGCGCTCGATCAGCCGGCCCTCGATCTGCGGCCAGAGCGGCACGAACTCGTCGGTCAGCAGCCAGGCCATGTCGTCGAGCGGGTCCCGGCAGCCGCAGAACTGCCAGTCGAACCAGCCGATGTGGCCGTGCAGGTCGAGCGCGGCGTTGGCCGGCCGGGCGTCCCACTTGACGAAGCTGGGCAGCTCCGGCGTCAGCAGGCGCAGCAGCCGGGCCTCGTCGAGCGGCGGCGCCGGCAGCGCGAGGCGCTGGCCGATCCGCCGCGGCTGGTCGATCAGCCGGGAGATCCAGGCCGGGCTGTCGCCGATCGGGACGATGCGGCCCTCCAGCCCGGCGTCGCGGCCGGCTTCCTGCAGCAGGCGCAGCGCCGAGAGCCCGGACTCCAGCGCCTCCTCGCCGAGGCCCGGGTCGCCGGCGTTGAGCGCGGCGGACAGCCGGAAGGCGCCGACGTCCTCCTGGATCAGCCAGTTGCCCGAGGCCGCCAGGAGCGCCGGCACCGGCGCGCCGCGGCGCTCCAGGACCCGCAGCACGTGGGCCTCCAGCTCGGCGCGGCGCTGCGAGGGCCGCCGGGTGACGATGACCGCCTGGCCCGGCAGGCGCGCGCGCAGGGACTGCCGGTCGCGGCCGCCCGGCCATTCGACCCGATCGATCTCGATGCCGAGCAGGGCGCGGCATTGCTCGATGGCGGCCTGGGCGAAGTCCGAGGCCGGCTCCGCCGCGGCGGGGTCGCCGAGCGCCAGGGTGCCGTCGCCGGGCGCCGAGATGCCGGCCTCATGCATCCAGGTCGCCGCGTCCGCGATAGTCGGAGGCCGCGCGCTCGAAGGCCCGGATGTCGGCCACGACCTCCTCGCTCGGCGGCCCCTCGGCCGGCGTCTCGACGGGACCCTCGGCCGGCGCCTCGACCGGGTCTTCCGGGCCGCCCGGCCGGAACAGATCAACGCCGATGATCAGGTCCTGCAGGTTCAGCTTGCGGTCGGCGATCTCGACCTCGCCCAGGGCTTCGGGGTGGCACACCATGTCGTCGATCCGCGCCACCACCCGGTCCTCGCCGTCGATCAGGCGCAGCACGATCTCGAAGCTGCCGTCCTCGCCGACCAGGCCCCAGAGCGAGGCGTCCTGCGGGAAGCCCTCGAGGCGCAAGACGGCCTGGTTCATCTGCCCGGCGTCGAGGCTGCGCCGGGGCTCGCCGGCGGCGATGACGGTGACGTCGCGCGGCGGCACCGGCACCGGCCCCGCCATGGGCCCGGGGGCCATGGCCGCTTCGCCTTGCGTCTCGGCGGGGTCGTCGGGCGCATCGGCTTGGGACGCGCTCATCATTTTCAGAGGCCGCCCCTCCGACGGGCCCGGCAGCGGCTCGCCGGACAGGCCGAAGAGCAAGGGCCGGTCGTCGTCGACGCCGCCGGAGAGATAGTCGGCGAAGACCAGGTCATCGGACTCCGGCTCGGCGACCGGCAGCGGCGCGTTGATTTCGGTTGCAGGCTCTGTCACCGGCTCTGACTCGAGCTCGGTCACGCTGTCCGGCTCAGGGGCAAGCTCGATGTCGTCGGCGAGTCGCGGCTCGGTCGGGACCGGGACCGGGTCGTCTACGACCGGGTCCTCCACCTCGTTCAGGTCCGGATAGAGATGCAGCACCTGGCTTGCCGCCGTCTCGACGACCGGCTCTTCGTCATCGTCTTCGTCGTGGCCTTCGATTTCGGCATCGCCGATCTCGTCGGCGAGCGATGCTTCGGCGATGACGTCGTCCTCGTCCGCCGCGACATCGCTCGGCGGCGGCCCGACGTCGAGGGGCTCGACGGTCGCCGCCGCTTCCTCGGGGCGATCGTCGGCGGGATCGCCGTCGCCCGGCACCTCCCAGGTGCCGCTGCCGCGCGTCGCATGCAGGAGCGGCGGGATCAGCGCCGGTCCCTGCTCGGGATCGGTGGTCTCGTGATCCTGCACGGTCTCCTGGAGCTGCTGGTTCATCAGCGCCGCCTCGCGGGCGCGCCGCAGGGCCGCGACCACCGGCTCGGTGAAGTCGTCGTTGCCGTTGGGTTCTTCCTGGGCCTCGGCCTTCGCCGCCACGGGCGCCGCCGGCGATTCGCTTCGCTTTGCCGCCTCGACCGCCGTCGCGGCAGTAACCGCCTGCTCGGCGCGCTCGATGTCGACCAGGTCCGGCAGCAGCACGCCCATCAGGTTGTCCATCGTGATCTTCGCCTTCAGGAACGGCGATTCGCGGACGATCCTCAGCACCTCGGCGGCGCCGGCCGGGTTCGCCTTGATGCAGGCGACGACGATGCGTAGCGCTTCGTCCGGGCGGCGCTTCACCGCGTCGGACAGCAGGGCCTCGGTGGCCTCGGGATAGGCGGCGACGATCTCGGCGACGCTGGCCACGATCGAGCTGCCCTGGGAGGCTCCCGGCCGCGCCGTCGCACGCAAGGGGTCCGCGCGGCGGCGGCCCTCCGTCCTGTCGTCAGGCGGCTTGTTTTGGGTCATAGCCCTTTCGTAGCCCGGCGGATCGCTGAAGGACTCCGCACCCTCGAAAACCCCGCCAAATGCCTACGCTTCTTGGCTGGGTTTTTCTAGCGGTCTTGGGTGCCGGTCTGTGAGTTAGTTCACGAAGCGACGGGATTGCGGGGACTTATCGCCGAGCCCTCGGCCATGAGTCATAAGCTGAGCGTGGCGGGATCGGGACCGCGCGTCCGGCTCGCGTCAGCCGAGTCGGCAGGCAACCAGAGGGCGAGTCCATTTGCCGCCGAGTACGGGCTCCATATAATACACTCACAAGATGTTGAATTGGAAAAAATGCACTTTCGCCTTGTAAAAGGAATTGACTTCCCCATCTGCCTTGAGTGAAATGAGGGCCGCTCCGAAACGGGGCGCGGGACTGGTCCCACCGCTGACGGGACCCGCGGCATTTGAGTGGGCAGCTTGCGACCGCGACATCAAACGCTAAAGCGCCACGGACGCGATCCGTGGGCCCGAGGTCCGAGAGACGGAGAGCGTTGCCGTGACGAATTCCACATACCAACTGGGTAAAACCCGCCAGGCCCCGGCCCTCGTCGGAGGCGCGCGGCCATGAGGTACTACCCGACCTTCTTCGACCTCCGCGACCGGCCGGCGCTGCTGGTCGGCGGCGGCGAGACGGCGGCCCGCAAGCTGCGGTTGCTGCGCAAGTCCGGCGCCGCGGTCACCCTGGTGGCGCCCGAGGCGACGCCGGAGATCCGCGACCTGGCCGAGGCCGGCGCCATCGACTGGCAGCGCCGCGGCTTCGCGCCAGGCGACCTGGACGGCAAGGCCCTGGTCCACGCCGCCAGCGACGCGCCGGAGGCGGACCGCGCCGTGGCCGCGGCGGCGGCCGCGCGCGGCCTGCCGGTCAACGTCGTCGACGACCCCGGAGCCTCCAGCTTCATCATGCCGGCGATCGTCGACCGCGACCCGATCGTCATCGGCATCTCCAGCGGCGGCAGCGCGCCGGTGCTGGCGCGGCGCCTGCGCGAGCGCATCGAGAGCCTGCTGCCCGCGCGCCTCGGCAAGCTCGCGGCCTTCGCCGAGCGCTTCCGCGGCGCGGTCAAGGCGACCCAGGCGCCGGCTGCCCGGCGCGGCTTCTGGGAGCGGGTCTTCGACGGGCCGATCGCCCGCAAGGTCCTGGCCGGCGACGAGCAGGGCGCCAGCGAGGCCATGATCTCGGCGATCAACCGCCAGCCGGCCAACGACGCGGCGCCGCCCGTCGGCGCCGTGCACATCGTCGGCGCCGGCCCGGGCGACCCGGACCTGCTGACGCTCAAGGCCCTGCGCCTGATCCAGGACGCCGACGTGATCCTCTACGACAAGCTGGTCGGCCCAGAGATCGTCGAGCTGGCCCGGCGCGACGCCGAGCGGGTCTACGTCGGCAAGTCCAAGGGTAACCACAGCCTGCCGCAGGAGCGGATCAACGCGCTGATCGCCGAGCGGGCCGAGGCCGGGCAGCGCGTGGTCCGGCTCAAGGGCGGCGACCCCTTCGTCTTCGGCCGCGGCGGCGAGGAGCTGCTGAGCCTGCGCGCGCGCGGCATCGAGGCCGAGGTGGTGCCCGGCATCACCGCGGCGGCGGCCTGCGCGGCGGCTAGCGGCATCCCGCTGACCCACCGCGGCCTGGCGCGCGGCGTCAACTTCGTCACCGGCCACGCCGAGGACGGCGAGCCCGACCTCGACTGGCCGGCGCTGGCCGACGGCCGCCAGACCCTGGCGATCTACATGGGCGTCTCGACCGCCGGCACCTTGATGCGGCGCCTGCTCGAGGCCGGCGCCGAGCCCGCGCGGCCGCTGGCGGTGATCGAGAAGGGCACGCGGCCGGACCAGCGCGTGCTGACCGGCACGCTGGGCGGCCTGGAAGCGCTGGTCCGCGAGGCCGCGGTCGAGGGCCCGGCGATGATCATCCTCGGCGAGGTCGCGGCCCTGGCCGCCGGCCGGCCGGCAACCCCACAGGAGGCCGCGCCGAGCCGCGCGTTGGCGCTCTGATGGCGAACACACGCAAGAAAGTCGACGGCACGCCCCAGGTGGTGACCGCGAACCGGCTGCTGGAAGGCGACGTCGTCTACCTGACCGCGAGCGGCGGCTGGACCACCGAGATCGGCGGCGCCGTGGTGATTCAAGGCGACGCGGCGGAGGCGCACCGCCTCGCCGAGGCCGAGCAGGCCGTCGCCGAGCGCCGGGTGGTCGGCCCCTACCTCATGCAGGTCGCGAACGACGCCGAGGGGCCGCAGCCCCTGAGCCAGCGCGAGCGCATCCGCGCCCGGCGCGGCCCGACCGCCGGCTCGACCGTCGGCTCGACCCTGCGACAAGCCGCCGTCGGGAGCTGAGGCATGTACCGCTACGACGAGTTCGACGCCGACTTCGTGGCCCAGCGGGTCGCGCAGTTCAGCGGTCAGGTGGCCCGGCGGCTGTCCGGCGAGCTGAGCGAGGACGAGTTCAAGCCGCTGCGCCTGATGAACGGCCTCTACCTGCAGCTCCACGCCTACATGCTGAGGGTCGCCATCCCCTACGGCACGCTTTCGGCGACGCAGATGCGCCGCCTGGCCGTCATCGCCCGCGAGCACGACCGCGGCTACGGCCACTTCACCACCCGCCAGAACATCCAGTTCAACTGGCCCAAGCTGGCCGAGGTGCCGGCGATCCTCGACAAGCTCGCCGAGGTCGAGATGCACGCCATCCAGACCAGCGGCAACTGCATCCGCAACGTCACCGCCGACCAGTTCGCCGGCGTCGCCGAGGACGAGATCGAGGACCCGCGGATCACCGCCGAGATCATCCGGCAGTGGTCGAGCCTGCACCCGGAGTTCACCTTCCTGCCGCGCAAGTTCAAGATCGCCGTGACCGGCGCGCCGAACGACCGCGCGGCCGTGCGCTTCCACGACATCGGCCTGCAGATGCTGCGCGACGAGAACGGCGAGGTCGGCTTCGAGGTCTGGGTCGGCGGCGGCCAGGGCCGTACGCCGGTGATCGCCGAGCGGATCCGCGGCTTCCTGCCGAAGCGCTACCTGCTCTCCTACCTGGACGCCATCCTGCGCGTCTACAACATGCTCGGCCGGCGCGACAACCTCTACAAGGCGCGGATCAAGATCCTGGTGCAGCAGACCGGCGTCGAGGAATTCACCCGCCTGGTCGAAGAGGAGTGGCAGCAGATCAAGGACCGGGGCTTCGACCTGCCCGAGGCCGAGCGCCGGCGCATCGAGGCCTACTTCGCGCCGCCGGCCTACCCGGCCGCCGAGACCCACCCGGCAGCGCTCAGGGCCGCCGAGGACAGCGACCCCGGCTTCGCCCAGTGGCTGCAGGCCAGCCTCGCCGAGCACCGCGAGCCCGGCTACGGCATCGTCACCATCTCCCTCAAGCCGATCGGCGGCGCCCCGGGCGACGCCACCGCCGAGCAGATGGAGGCCGTCGCCGACCTGGCCGAGCGCTACGGGCTCGGCGAGATCCGGGTCAGCCACGAGCAGAACCTGGTGCTGCCGGACGTCCGCCTGAGCGACCTCCATGCGCTCTACCAGGGCCTGCTCGACGCCGGCCTGGCGACCGCCAACGTCGGCCTGGTCTCGGACATCATCGCCTGCCCGGGCCTGGACTACTGCAACCTGGCCAACGCCCGCTCGATCCCGGTCGCCCAGCGGCTCGGCGAGCGCTTCGCCGACCTCGACCGGCAGCACGAGATCGGCCCGCTCAAGGTCAAGATCTCCGGCTGCATCAACGCCTGCGGCCACCACCACGTCGGCGACATCGGCATCCTCGGCGTCGACCGCAAGGGCGAGGAGTTCTACCAGATCACGCTCGGCGGCCGGCCGGACGAGCAGGCCGCCATCGGCAAGATCATCGGTCCCTCCTTCAGCTACGACGAGGTGACCGACGCGGTCGACAACATCGTCGAGACCTACCTCGGTCTGCGCCAAGACGGCGAGACCTTTGCCGAGGCCTACCGGCGCGTCGGCCTCGATCCCTTCAAGGAGAAGCTCTATGCCGCTCATTAAGGACGGCCGCCTGGCCGAGGACCGCTGGACGCCGGTCGCTGACGACGAGGCGATCGGCGCCGACATCGACCCCATCGTCAGCCTGGAGCGCTGGCAGGCCGAGCACGAAACGCTGTCCGGCCGCAACCGGCCGATCGGCCTGCGCCTGCGCAGCGACCAGTCGCCCGCCGCCGTCGCCGAGGAGGTCGAGCGCTTCGACGTGATCGCGCTGGAGTTCCCCAAGTTCACCGACGGCCGCAGCTACTCCCACGCCCGCCTGCTGCGCGAGCGCTACGGCTTCCGGGGTGAGCTGCGCGCGGTCGGCAAGGTGCTGCGCGACCAGTTCACGTTCCTGCTGCGCTGCGGCTTCGACTCGCTCGAGGTCGCCGACGAGCGCCTGGCCGAGGCCTTCGAGGAAGCGACCAGCGAGATCAGCCACGTCTACCAGCGCGCCACCGATCCCGGCGCGCCGATCTGGGCCCGACGCCACGGCCCCGCGGCGCTGGGCAGCGAGGCCGCCTGCACCGGCTCCTGACTTACCCGAAGCTGCAATCGTCCTTCTCTTTTCTCTGTTAAACCACCCTAGGGCCCGGCCTCGGTCGGGCCTTCTTTTTCTTCTGCCGCCGCTTCGTCTATAGACAGCCGCTGGTGTCGATCCGGCGGGAGAGCCGAGCGTGGTCCGTTTGCTGCAATGCCTGGCGGGCGCCCGACAGGGCGGGGCGGAGATGCACTTCGTGCGTCTCGCCCTGGCCTTGCAGCGCGCCGGGGTCGAGCAGCGGATCGTGCTGCGGGCGAACCCGGAGTCCGAGGCGCTGCTGCGCGACGGCGGCCTGGAGCCGGTGACCGCGCGCTTCGGCGGGCCGCTCGACCTGGTCACCGGCGGCATCCTGCACCGCCAGGCCGCGGCCTTCCGGCCCGACATCGCCCTGGGCTACATGCGCCGGGCCTGCCGCTGGCTGCCCAAAGGCGCCTTCCTGCGCATCGGCCGGCTCGGCGGCTACTACGACCTCAAGGACTTCACCCGCTGCCACCACCTGGTCGGAATCACGCCCGACATCGTCGAGCACTGCCGGCGCGGCGGCTGGGACGAGGCCCATACCCACGTCATCCCGAACTTCGTCGAGGACGTCAGCGCGCCGCCCCATCCGCGCGCGGCGCTGCAGACGCCCGAGGACGCGCCCCTGGTCTTCGCGCTCGGCCGGCTGCACCGCAACAAGGCCTTCGACGTGCTGCTCGCGGCCATCGCCAGGCTGCCCGGCGCCTACCTCTGGCTCGCCGGCGAAGGGCCGCTGCGCGCCGAGCTGGAAGCCGAAGCGGCGCGCCTCGGCGTCGCCGAGCGGGTCCGCTTCCTCGGCTGGCAGAGCGACGCCGCGCCCTACTTCGCGGCATCGGACCTCTACGTCGTGCCCTCGCGCCACGAGCCGCTGGGCAGCGTGTTGTTGGAGGGCTGGATGTCCCGCGTGCCGATGGTCGCCGCGGCGAGCCAAGGTCCGTCCTGGCTCCTGCAGCACGAGCGCAACGGCCTGCTGGTGCCGATCGACGACGCCGAGGCCATGGCCGCCGCGTTGCAACGCCTGCTCGACGAGCCGGACCTGGCCGCGCGCCTGGTCGAGCAGGGCCGCGCCGACTACGAGGCGGGCTTCACGGAGGATGCGGCGGTTCGGCGCTACCTAGCGCTGTTCGAGAAGGTCCTGGCGGAGCGGAACGCGCCCGGCCCTCATGCTGAGCCTGACGAAGCATGAGCTTGGCGAAGGACCCGTGCCAGTTTCGAGGGCTCCATCCGCCTGTCAGCAGCGAGACCCTTTGACACGGATGAACACGGATAGACACGGATAGACACGGATAACAAACCACTGTGGTTTTGTCGGTTATCCCTGTCCATCCGTGTAGACCGACAAGAACCCGGTCCCCTGCAAAGACCCGTTGCGCCTCTCGCCATCTCGCAGCCGCCCAACGGCATTTGGAGCCGACCGACCTCAGGCCACCTCGGCGCCGTAGTAGAGCGTCACCACGTGCTGGGCCTCGGCGAAGAACAGCCAGCGCTCGACCAGCAGGCCGACGCTCGACGAGGCCACCGCCAGGAACAGCGCCAGGCCGGCCAGCCAGGCCGGGGCGATCAGCGCCAGCAGGACCAGGGCGAAGGGCAGCGCGAAGGCGGTGGTGACGGCGAGGCGGCGCAGCTTCCGGGCGTGCTTGCGGGCGACCCGGTGGCCCATCTCGCGCATCAGGTAGTTGGCCTGGCTGTGCGGCGCCTCGACCTGGCGCACGCTGCCGAACTTGGCCAGGCCGGTGGCCTGGGCGCTGGTCAGGTCCTTCGCCGCGGCGGCGTTGTGGCGCCAGGTGCCGAGCTTGATCGCCGCGCCCAGGGCGATCGCCAGCAGCGACAGGACCAGCAGGCCGGCGCCGGCGAGGCCGAAGAGGCTCGCCAGGAAGCTCAGCCAGAGCGCGCCGCTCATCAGCGCCAGCGCCAGGTAGCCCGCCGGGACCCAGGCGCTGTGCCATTGCCGGACGGTCTTGAGCGAGGCGTAGATCATCGCCGTGCAGCAGACCGTGGCCAGCGCCACGACCGCGCTGACCAGGCCGAGCAGCGCCCAGATCCCCTCGGTGGTCTCGACGAAGACCCAGGCGGCGGCGAAGAGCCCGGAGGGGACATAGGTCGCCACCGCCATGACGCCTTCGCGCGACAGCCAGGAGCTGCGCCACTGGCTGAAGGCGCGCCAGGCCCGCTCCGGGTGGCCGAGGTGCCAGCTCGAGGCGAGGAGCCCGGCGGTGATCAGCGCGAAGGCGATGCCGAAGCCGAGCAGGCCCAGCCAGCGCTCGGCCGGCAGCAGGCCGAGGGCGCCGAACAGGCAGAGCAGCGCCAGCAGGCCGTAGCCGGCCCCGGAGGCCGTGGTGAAGATGATGATCGAATAGGCGGGGTGCATCCTTGCGCGGCCTCGGTCTCACGGCCTGCACAAATCGGCTTCCTCCCCCCTCGAGGGGGAGGATTGAGGAGGGGGGCGGTCGGCGGACGCCGACCGAAGACTCGGGTTTTCGCTTGCCGGGCCAAAGGCCCGGCCGCCCCCCACCCTGGCCCTCCCCCTCGAGGGGGGAGGGAAGTGCCCGGCAATGACAGTTCTTGTGCCGGTGCGTGCGCGGCTTGTCGTCAGGCGCGTTTGCATACCGAGCCGCCCCTTCACCGCGACAGCACGCGGTCGACCCAGCGGAAGAAGCGGTCGCCGGCCGCATCGCCGCCGGCCGCGCCCGAGGGCAGAGGCTGCGGCGTCAAGGCGGCGCCGGCCTCGCCGGCGTCGCGGCGGCGCGGGCGGGGCGGCAGGTAGCGGTTGACCGGCTTGTAGCCGAGCTGCGGCAGCAGCGCCTCGCCCTCGCGCTCGGCGACCAGCTTGGAGACCGCGCTCTCCGGGTCGCCCAGGTCGCCGAAGGCGCGGGCGCCGGTCGGGCAGGCGCGCACGCAGGCCGGCTGGCGGTCGGCCGGGTCGAGGGTCTCGTTGTAGACCCGGTCGACGCAGAGCGTGCACTTCTTCATCACGCCGTCGTCCTCGTCGAACTCGCGCGCGCCGTAGGGGCAGGCCCAGGAGCAGAGCTTGCAGCCGATGCAGGTGTCGGGATTGACCAGCACGATGCCGTCCTCGGCGCGCTTGTAGGAGGCGCCGGTCGGGCAGACGGTGACGCAGTCCGGCGTCTCGCAGTGCAGGCAGGAGCGCGGGAAGTTGACGGTCATGCCGCCGGCGCCGTCGTCGACCTCGTAGCTGTGGATCCGGTTCAGCCAGACTCCGTCGTTGTTGGCGCCGTAGGGATCGAGGTCGGTCAGCGGCGCCGAGGCGCCGCTGGTGTTCCACTCCTTGCAGCTCACCGCGCAGGCGTGGCAGCCGACGCAGATGTCGAGGTCGATGACCAGGCCGAGCTTCTTGTCCGTCGGCGGCGGCAGGCTGGTCATGCGCCCTGCCCTCCGCCCGAGCGGAACTCCTTGCCGAAGCGCAGCACGTCGGGCCGCGCCGGCGCGCCGGGCAGCGGCCGCAGGGTCTCGAAGCGCGGCGCCGTCTCCGCCGCCTCCTGCGGGTCGGCCTTCTCGATACGCACGCGCAGGTCGTACCAGGCCGCCTGGCCGGTCACCGGGTCGCTGTTGGAGTAGCGGAAGCCGCCGGCGCGCTCCGGCAGCAGCTCGGAGATCACGTGGTTCAGCAGGAAGCCGCGGGTCGCCTCGGGGGCCTTGGGGTCGAGGCCCCAGGCGCCGGCACGCTTGCCGATGGCGTTCCAGGTCCAGACGGTGTCCGGGTTGACGCCCTCGACCAGGCGCACCTGGCCCTTCACCCGGCCCTGGTGGCTGATCACCCAGACCCAGTCGTCCTCGGCGATGCCGAGCCGCGCGGCGGTCTCGCGATGGACGTTCAGCCGGTTGTCGGCGTGGATCTGCCGCAGCCAGGCGTTCTGCGAGCCCCAGGAGTGGTACATGGCCATCGGCCGCTGGGTGACCGCGTGCATCGGTAAGTCGCCGCCGACGAGCGCCGCCTCCTCGAAGGGCGCGTACCAGAGCGGCAAGGGATCGAAGTAGGCCTCGACGCGCGCGCGGTGCTCCTCGGGCGGCTGCCGCTCGCCGTGGCCGCGGGCGGCGAGGCGGAAGCGCTGCAGCGGCTCGCTGTAGAGCTGATGGACGATCGGCTCGGCCGAGCCGAGCAGGCCGAAGTCCCGCGCCCACTCGAGATAGTCCCGGTTGATGTGCTTGAAGTAGTGCAGCGAGGGCGCCAGCTCGTAGCGCCAGAAGCAGCCGTTCTCGATGTAGCGCTCGAGCTGATCGGGATTGACCGCGCCGCGACCCTCGGCGCGGCCGTCCTCGCCACGCCAGCCGGCCAGCGGGCCGATGCCCGGCGCGCGCTCGTGGTTGACGATGTAGTCCGGGTAGCCGCCGGGATAGCGCGGCGCGCCCGTCTCGGTGACGAAGCCCGGCAGGCCGAGCCGGGCGCCGAGCTCGATCATCACGTCCTGGAAGGGCCGGACGTCGCGGTCGGGCGCGGTCACCGGCTGGCGGATCGAGTCCGCCGGCCCCTCGGCGCTGCAGATCGGCCGGTCGAGCAGCGAGATGCAGTCCCAGCGCTCGAGATAGGTCGTGTCGGGCAGCACCAGGTCGGCGTAGGCGACCGTCTCCGAGGCGTAGGCATCGGCGTAGATGAGCTTGGGGATGCGGTAGTTGCCCGCTTCGTCCTTGGCGGTCAGCGCCTCGATGACGCCGGGCACGTTCATCGAGGAGTTCCAGGCCATGTTGGCCATGTAGAGGAACAGCAGGTCGACCGGATAGGGATCGCCCTTGGCGGCGTTGGCGATGACCATGTGCATCAGGCCGTGGGCGGCCAGCGGCGCCTCCCAGGAGTAGGCCTTGTCGATCCGCCGGGCGCTGCCGTCGGGATCGACCAGCAGGTCCTCCGGCCCGGTCGGGAAGCCGAGGGGCGGGCCGCCCATGGGCTGGTCGGGCACCACCTGGTCGGCACGGCCGGCGGGCTTGAGCGGCGGCGGCACCGGCTTCGGGAAGGGCGGCTTGTAGCGGAAGCCGCCGGGGCAATCGATGGCGCCCAGCAGCATCTGCAGGACGTGGATCATCCGGCAGGTATGGAAGCCGTTGGAATGGGCTGAGATGCCGCGCATGCCGTGCATCGCCACGGGCCGGCCGATCATAGCCTCGTGCCGGCGCCCGGCCCAGTCGGTCCAGGGGACATCGAGCCGGACCTCCTGCTCGAAGGCGGCATGGGCCAGCTCGGCGGCGATGCGCTTGATGGTCGCCGCCGGCACGCCGGTCTCCGCCGCCACGGTCTCGGGCGCATAGCGATCGTCGAGGAAGCGCTCGGCGAGGAGCTGGAAGGCGGGCACGGCCGCGCGGCCGTCCGGCAAGGCGAAGCGGCCGACCACCGCCGGGGCGATCTCGATGCTGCCGGCGTCGACCAGGGCTTCCGTGTTGCGGTCCCAGGCCAGGGGCTTGCCCTCGGCGTCGCGCGCGAAGAGCCCGTCGTCGGCTTCGCCCGGCGCCTGGATCACCAGCCAGTGGGCGTTGCTGCTACGGACCAGCGACTCCAGGTCGATCTTGTCGGCGAGCAGCAGCTCGCGGATCAGCGCGGCGACGAAGAGCCCGTCGGTGCCCGGCCGGATCGCGACCCACTCGTCGGCGATCGAGGAATAGCCGGTGCGCACCGGGTTGACCGAGACGATCTTGACGCCGCGCTTCTTGAGCTTGCCCAGGGCGATCTTGATCGGGTTGGAGTCATGGTCCTCGGCGACGCCGAACAGCAGGAAATAGCGGGTGTGCTCCCAGTCCGCCTCGCCGAACTCCCAGAAGGAGCCGCCGACCGTGTAGAGCCCGGCGGCGGCCATGTTGACCGAGCAGAAGCCGCCGTGCGCGGCGTAGTTCGGCGTGCCGAACTGGCTGGCCCACCAGCCGGTCAGGGCCTGGCTCTGGTCGCGGCCGGTGAAGAAGGCGAGCTTGCGCGGGTCGCGGGCGCGGATCTCGCCGAGCCAGTCGCTCGCCAGGCCCAGCGCCTCCTCCCACTCGATCTCCTTGAAGTCGCCGCTGCCCCGCTCGCCGACCCGCAGCAGCGGCTTGCGCAGGCGCGCCGGCGAGTAGTGCTGCATGATGCCGGCCGAGCCCTTGGCGCAGAGCACGCCGCCGTTGACCGGGTGGTCGCGGTTGCCCTCGATGTAGCGGACGCGGCCGTCCTTCAGGTGCACCTTGATGCCGCAGCGGCAGGCGCACATGTAGCAGGTCGTCGCCTTGACCTCGTCCGCGATGCGCGGCGAAAGCTCGATCTCGGGTTGCTGTGACATCGCTTCGATGGCTTCGCTTTGCTACGGCGAGAAGAAGAGAGCGGCCGGGGGATGCAGGCCCCGACCGCTCTCGTAGACGAGTAACGCGGTCTGCGCGCTGCGCGGCTAGACCTTTCCTTTCCAGGGCACCATCGTGCGCTCGACCCAGCGCATGAAGAGATCGAAGAGATAGGCGATCACGCCGATCACGATGATCCCCATGATGACGACGTCGGTGACCAGGAACTCCGACGCGCTCATGATCATGGCGCCGAGGCCCTGCTGGGTCGCCACCAGCTCGGCGGCGACCAGGGTGGTCCAGCCGAAGCCGATGGCGATGCGCATGCCGGTCAGGATCTCCGGCATGGCGCCCTTGAGGATGACGTGCCAGAGGATCTGCGCCCGGCTCGCCCCCATGGAGAAGGCGGCGTGGATCTGCTCGATGGCCACCGAGCGCACGCCGGCGCGGGTGTTGAGCACGATGGGCGCGAACATGGCCAGGAACAGCAGCACCAGCTTCTGAGTCTCGCCGATGCCGAACCAGATCACCGTCAGCGGCAGGTAGCCGAGCGGCGGCAGGGGCCGATAGAACTCGATCGGCGGATCCATGATGCCGCGGGCGATGCGGTTCGTCGCCATGGCGATGCCGATCGGGATGCCGATCGCCATGGCCAGGAGGAAGGAGATGAAGATCCGCAGGAAGCTGGACTGGGTGTGCTCGTAGAGCGTCTGGCCCTGGTAGCCCTGGGTCATGACCGAGGTGAACTTGGCCCAGACCGCGGCGGGCGACGGCAGGAACAGCGGCTTGACGATCGGCTCCGACCCGGCCGTGAAGATGAACCAGACGGCGAAGATGCCGACGGCCGAGGCGACGGCGATCGAGGTGCTGTTGCCCATGCCGGGCGCGCCGAAGGAGTCGCCCGGCTTGGCCGGGCCCTTGCCGAACAGGCGGGTCAGCAGACCCGGGCCGCCGGCTGCTGCCTGCTCAGCCATGCGCCCCTCCCACGGCCGCGGCCTCCGCCTGGGCGCCGGCCTCCTCGTCGCCGTAGATGATGTTGAGCACGGTCTCGCGCATCTCGATGAAGTCCGGGCTGGACTTGATCTCGCGCGCCTGCCGGCTCTGGAAGAAGCGCTTGCAGAAATCCAGGTCGTACATGTGCGTGATGCGGCCCGGGCGCGGCGACATGACGATCAGCTTGGTCGCCATGAAGAGCGCTTCCTCGACGCTATGGGTGATGAAGAAGACCATCTTCCCGGTGTCCTGCCAGACGTCGAGAATCAGCTCCTGGGTCTTCTCGCGGGTCAGGGCGTCGAGCGCGCCCAGCGGCTCGTCGCAGAGCAGGATGTCGGGGTCGCTGGTCAGGGCGCGGGCGATGCCCACGCGCTGCTGCATGCCGCCGGAAAGCTGATAGATCTTGTGATTGTGGAAGGCATCGAGGCCGACCAGATGCAGGTACTTCTTGGCCGTCTCCTGCCGCGTCGCCTTGTCGACGCCCTGTAGCTTGAGACCGAACTCGACGTTCTCCAGCACGTTGAGCCAGGGCATCAAGGCATGCTTCTGGAACACGACGCCGCGGTCCGCACCCGGCCCCAGAACCGGATGGCCGTTGAGGAGAACCTCCCCCGAGCTCGGTTGAATGAACCCCGCCATGACGTTGAGAAGGGTGGTCTTGCCGCAGCCCGACGCGCCCAGGGCGACCACGAAATCCCGTTCTTCGATTTCGAGGTTGACCTTCTCGAGCGCGTGGACCTCCTGGCCGCCGCCGCCCGGGTAGATCACCGTGACCTCGCGGCATTCGAGATGTTCCACGATCCTCTCCTGTCCTTCTTATTGTGCACTCTTGGCTTATCGAGCCCTGTCACCGAGCTCTTGGAAATCGTCTCGTTAAGGAACAAGCGTTGCGAAACGCGCCCGCCCGGCCGGCCGGCCGACGACCGGCCGGGCCGGGCGCGGTTCGCGCAAAGTCTCGCCTACTTCAACGCCGCATCGACGAACGACGAATTGACGAAGGCGCTGTAGTCGGGCTGCAGCGCGTCGATCTTGCCCTCGTTCTTGAGGAACTCGGAGGTGAACTGCAGGGCCCGCGCAGCGCCGCCCTCCTTGCCGCAACCGAGCCAGGCGCAAGAGGCCTGCTCCTCGAGCGTCGGGAAGCTGTAGAGCGCCAGCACGCCCGGCACGTCCTCCGGGTTGCCGCCGACCAGGCTGGTGATCGCCTTGACCTCCTTGGAGTCCGGCGTCCAAGCGCTCGGATTGTCACGGTAGGAGGCGTCGGCCGCCGCGATGACCTTGACGAACTTGGTCATGAAGTCGGCGTTCGCGGCCGCGAACTCCTTGTTGACGACCATGCCGTCGAAGGTCGCCTTGCCCCAGGTGCTGAGCTGGCCGGAGGTGATCAGCACCTTGCCGCTCGCCTTCAGGCGGCTGAGGGCCGGGTCCCAGACGAAACCGGCATCGATGTCGCCCCGCTCCCACGCGGCCGCGATCTGGTTCGGCTGCATGTTGAGCACCTCGAGCTCGCTCGGGTCGATGCCGAACTGCTCGAGGGCGAAGAGCGTGTGGAAGTGCGTGGTCGAGACGAAGGGCACGCCGAGCTTCTTGCCCTTGAGATCCTGCGGCGCCACGATTCCGGAGCCGTCGCGCACGACTAGCGCCTCGGCCGAGGCGATGTCCTCGACGATCCAGAAGAGCTCCATCGGCACGCCGCGGCTGACGCCGGCGGCGATCGGGCTGGAGCCGGCCAGGGCGATGTCGACGTCGCCCGAGGCCATGGCGGTGATCACCTTGGCGCCCGAATCAAACTTGCGGAAGTTGATCTTGGCGCCGGTCTCCTTCTCGAACGTGCCCTCGACGATCGGCACCTTCCAGGGATTGAAGACGAGCTGATAGCCGACCGTGACCTCCTGGGCCTGCGCCGAGACGGCGAGGCCGGCGGCAAGCGCGGCGGCCGCGATGCCTGCAAGATAACGCTTCATCGATAACCTCCCTTTCCTAGGATTCAATTCCCGTTCCAACCGGCACGGCGATTATCTTGCCGGCCCCCAACGCCGCGGACCGAGCGGAGCGGCCGGTGGCGTCCGTGTCCCGCTTCCGGCGATTCCGTCGGGCGGGCATGCTTGTGATGATCCAAGGCCTCGGATGATGCACGGCTTTTGATCGCCTGCTCCTATCGGCTGCAGGATCAATGCGAATTGAGCGCGCAAGAACGACTGCGTCCGGCAGTCGCGATGCTGACGTGAACTGTCCCGCAGGCGCGCCCGAGCGTCCAGGTTTTTGTCGGCCCGAGACAGACCAGTGCCCCCTGCGGCCGGCTCTTTGCGCAACGGAACGCGCGGTTGTTCCCCTTTGCCTCTCACCCTAGACTGACGCCTGGCTCTATCTTAGCGCCAGATCCGGGCTATGAATGAGGCCAGCGCGTGCGCGACGCTCTGTTCCACATCCGCCGGGCCGACAACGTCAGTCTGCAATCGCAGATCCGCGAGACCCTGGTGACGGCGATCCTCGGCGGCCAGCTCCCGCCTCAGGAGGCCGTGCCCTCGACGCGGCAGATGGCGAAGCGCCTGGGCGTCTCGCGCAACACCGTCGTGCTCGCCTACCAGGCCCTGGTCGACGACGGCTTCCTGCTGTCGCGCGAGCGCAGCGGCTTCTACGTCAACGACGAGGTGCTGCAGGGCATCGCCGCGCGGCCCGAGCGGGTCTCGACGCCGAGCAAGCAGCCGATCGACTGGATCAAGCGCTTCGTCGTGCGCCCGAGCATCCAGGACAACATCGAGAAGCCGCAGCACTGGCAGCGCTATCGCTACCCCTTCATCTACGGCCAGATCGACCTGGCGCTCTTTCCGATCGCCGAGTGGCGCGACTGCACGCGCCGGGCGCTGGGCACCAAGTCGCTCGGCGACTGGGCCGGCGACAGCTACACCGCCGACGACCCCATGCTGGTCGAGCAGATCCGCACACGCATCCTGCCGCGCCGCGGCATCCTGGCCGACGAGGATCAGATCCTCATCACCCTGGGCGCGCAGAACGCGCTCTACCTGCTTGCCGGCCTGCTGGTCACGCCCCGCACCCGCATCGCCATCGAGGAGCCGGGCTATCCCGATCTGCGCAACGTGCTGGAGCTGCGCAGCGACCGCATCGTGCCGATCGGCGTCGACGAGGACGGCCTGCCGGTCGACGGCCGCCTGAGCGACTGCGACCTGGTCTTCGTGACGCCGAGCCACCAGTTCCCGACCACGGCCACCATGCCGCTCGAGCGCCGCGTCGCGCTGCTCGACCAGGCGGCGCGGCACGACTTCCTGATCATCGAGGACGATTACGAGTTCGAGACCAACTACGTCAGCGAATCCTGCCCGGCGCTGAAGTCGCTCGACCAGGGCGATCGGGTGATCTACGTCGGCAGCCTGTCGAAGTCGCTGTTCCCGGGCCTGCGGCTGGGCTTCCTGGTGGCGCCCGCCGAGCTGATCCGCGAGGCGCGCGCGCAGCGCCGGCTGATGCTCCGCCATCCGCCCAACAACAACCAGCGCACCGCCGCGCTGTTTCTCGCCCTCGGTCACCACGACAGCCTGATCCACCGGCTGCACCGCGCCTACAAGGCGCGCTGGTCGGCGATGGGCGAGGCCCTGGAGCACTACCTGCCGCGCTCCAGCCGGGCACCGACCTTCGGCGGCACGAGCTTCTGGGTCCGCGGTCCCGCCTGGCTCGACGACCAGCGCCTGGCGAAGCAGGCGCTACAGGAAGAGGTGATCATCGAGCCGGGGCGCATCGCCTTCGCGGCGCCGGAGCCGCCGCGCAACTATTTCCGCCTCGGCTTTTCGTCGATCGCGCTCGAGCGCATCGAGCCGGGCATTCGTCTGCTCTCG
Source organism: Kiloniellales bacterium (assembly GCA_028280455.1). Lineage (GTDB taxonomy): Bacteria > Pseudomonadota > Alphaproteobacteria > Kiloniellales > JAKSDN01 > JANQLT01. The sequence continues at coordinate 31,598 of JANQLT010000054.1, read as the reverse complement.
GAGGCGATCGACCGGCAGGCGCCCTAGATCCGGGAAGCCGCGGGCCTCTAGGCAGCCCGGGCCAAGCTGTCCTGGGGCGCGATGCGGACCTTCACGCGGGTGCCGGCGCCGGGCTCGCTCTCGACCTCGAGGCTGCCGCCGTGCAGCTCGACCAAGCCCTTGGCCAGCGGCAGGCCGAGGCCGGTGCCCTCGTAGCGCCGGCTGAGCCGGCCGTCGACCTGGCGGAAGGGCTGCAAGGCGACGGCGATCTCGTTCGCCGACATGCCGATGCCGTTGTCGGCGACGTCGATCGCCACGCCGCCCTCGTCGCTGCGCCAGGCGGCGAGAGACACGCGGCCGCCGGCCGGGGTGAACTTGATCGCGTTCGACAGCAGGTTGATCACCACCTGCTTGATCTTGGTCTCGTTGCCGAGCAAGGCCGGCAGGTCGTTCGCCAGCGACGCCTCCAGGGCGACCTCGGCTTCGCGGACCAAGGGCTCGACCATCTCCAACGCGCCGTGCAGGGCGTTCAGGAAGTCGATCGGCTCCTCGCCGAGGGCGAGCTTGCCGGCCTCGATCTTGGAGAGGTCGAGAATGTCGTTGATCAGCGCCAGCAGATGGCTGCCCGACTCGTTGATGTCGCGCGCCGACTCCTTGTAGCGCGCGTCGCCGATCGGGCCGTAGAGCTCGCGGTCGATCACCTCCGAGAAGCCGATGATGGCGTTGAGCGGCGTGCGCAGCTCGTGGCCCATGGCGGCCAGGAACTCGGACTTGGCCCGGTCGGCGATCTGCGCGCCGTCCAGGGCGCGCAGGAGGTCGGACTTGTCGTCCTGGATGGTCCGGGCCATGCCGTTGAAGCCGGCGGCGAGCTGGGCGAACTCCTCGGGCACCAGCGTGGTCTGCGGCGCCACGCGCGCGGTCAGCACGCCGCTGCCGAGCTGCCGCGCGGCCTCCAGGACCGCCTGCACGGGCTGGATCATCAAGCCGGCGAGGAACCAGCCGATCGCCGCGGCGACCGTCAGCCCGAGCGCGCCAATGGCGACGACCGCGTAGAAGACGTCGCGGGCCCGCTCCTCGAGCTCCTCCAAAGGCTGCGGCACCATGACGCCCCAGCCGGGCCCGGCCACGGTGGTGAAGCCGGAGACCATGTCCGCCTGCATCGCCGGCGAGAAGAAGGTCGTGACGCCGGTCTCGCCGTTCATCATGCGTCGGACCGGCGCCACCTTGGCGATGTTCTTGTGGCTCTCGGTCCAGTCCGGCTTGGGATGGGCGATGACGTTGCCCTTGTGGTCGACGATCGCGGCGTGGCCCTTGCGGCCGAAGGCGATGGCCTGCTGCAGCTTGACGATGTAGGCGGTGTCGAGCGCGGCCAGGGCGATCCGGCCCTCGCCCAGGCGCCGGGCCAGGTAGATCGTCGGACGGCCGACGGCGTCGTTGACGACGCGGCTGAAGCCCGCCTCGCCGGTCAGCTCGGCATCGATCTCGCGCAGCAGCGCCGGCGCGATCTCCGGGACCTGCGGGCCCGCCACGGCGAAGCTGCGCAGCAGCCTGCCGTCGCGCTCGACGATGCGCAGATCGCGGAAGCCGATCTGCCGCGCCAGCTCGACGTAGGTCGCGGAGGGCCGGCCTGCCTGGGCCTGGTCGACGTAGAGCCTGAAGGTCGCCTCGGCGTCCTTGGCGAAGCGCTCCAGCGCGGCGGTGATGTTGCCGGCGAGCAGGAGGTGCTTCTCGTGGACCGTCGCCAGCTCCTTGTCGAGCGAGGACTGCTGGACCCAGGCGCCCAAGATCACCAGGGGCACGGTCGCGATGACGGTGAAGGCGGCGGCCAGCAGGTGCCTCAAACGCAACGACAAGACGGCGATCCTTGCGGCTCGAGCCCGGTTCGGAGTGTGGCGACGGCCGTCTCTACCACCGTCGTGCTTTAGGTTGGCTTAATGTCCATAAGAATCTTATGGATTTTGTGGGGGCGGGGCGCAGGCCCCGCCTAAGCCCCAGCCGCTATGCCAGCGGTTGGGGCTTTTGGCGACTCCGCAGCCACTGGTAGAGTCACCGCTCGCCGAATGCTCGGATACTGCGAGCGCTGCGAAGGGTTTAGGCCGGGGTTAGGAATTACCCCAAATAGGTCACGAAGGCGCGACCCAAGGTTGCGCTAAATTGACTTATGTCGAATTATATAGCGAGGTTCAGAAAGCGGGACGGGAGCCGCCTGTTGCACGCCAAGCCATGCCCACCACCGGTCTCCGAGGCCGAGATTCTCGCCGTCTGCCGCCGCTTCCTCGACGCGTACGGCAGCCGCGCGGCGCAGGAGGCCCGCGCTCGTCGGGATCGGCTCCTGGCCGACGACGACATCGAAGGATTTCAGATCTGGTCCCGGATTCTCGCCCGGATCGGCCACCTCAACGGCGAAGGCGGCGGGCTGAGCACATATAATTGAGTTCACCGCCGCCCGGCTGCTAGTCTAAACTCGCTAGTCCTGGGCGAGGGTGCAATGAGTCGTCGGAACGGGGCAATCGGCGCGGCTGTCGAGGATTATCTCGGGTACCTCCGTGGCAAGCCGTCTTTGGAAGAGGTCGAGGTTCGGCTTGTCGATCTCGTGGAAAACTATGGCTTCGGGCATTTCGCCTATACCGTGGTCCGCCCGCCGCGGACTCGGGAGGTGATCGGCTTCCTCAAGCAATACAAGGAAGGCGCGATCGCCCGCACCAACTACAGCCACGATTGGATCGAGCACTACGACGAGCAGGACTACCTCTTCGTCGACCCGATCCTGAAGACAGCCTGGTTGACCTGCTGCCCCTTCCGCTGGGACCAGCTCGACGAGGGCGAGAACCTGTCGCGCCAGGAAAAGGAGATGCTCGGCGACGCCCGGGCGGCCGGCATGAAGAGCGGCATCACCATTCCGCTGCATGGCCCGGAGCAGGGCCTGGCGGCCCTCAGCCTGACCAGCGACATGTCCAGCGAAGCCCTGGATGCCTGCTGGCACGAGTGCCGCGTCGACCTCTTCACGGTCGCCGCCTACACCCACGAGAAGATCCTGGAGTCGGCGACCCGACCCAGCGAAGGCGCCGACGTGCACCTCTCGAGCCGAGAGCTCGAGTGCCTGAAGTGGACCGCCGAGGGCAAGACGACCTGGGAAGTCTCCAAGATCCTCAACCTGTCCCAGGACACCACGCGCTTCTACCTGCGCGAGGCCACGCGCAAGTTCGGTGTCCACTCCAAGCACCACGCCGTGGTCAAGGCGATCGCCGCCGGCCTGATCGCCCCCTAGGCCGCTCCACGGATCGCGTGCCGGCCAGGCTTGGCCCGGGCCGCGCTCATCCCGCGTGATGCCCCGGAATCCGGCGGGAGCGGCTGCCTTCAACAGGAATTCGCTTTTCCGGTAAACCCGCCACTTCTGGCGGGGTGAGCCTTTTTCGCCTCTGTGGCGGACTTCGGACAACGCGATCTGTCCGGAGGGCTAGCCGTGATTCGCATCATCACAGCCGATCAATACGAAACCTGCCGGCCGTTGCTCCGGCAGATGTTCCGCCTGCGCTACCGGGTCTTCAAGGAGCGCCTGGGCTGGGACGTCGAGACCGTCGGCGACGAAGAGCGCGACCAGTTCGACCGGCTCGACCCGACCTACATCCTGGTTCTCAACGAGGACGACGACGTGACGGCCTGCTGGCGGCTGCTGCCGACCACCGGCCCCAACATGCTGCGCGACGTCTTCTCGCACCTGCTGGTCGATCGGCCCGTGCCGGACGCGCCCGGCACCTGGGAATGCAGCCGCTTCGCCGTCGACTGCGAGAGCGACGGCGACAACTGCCTGGCCAACCTCAACCGGGTGACCAGCGAGCTCTTCTGCGGGCTGATCAGCCACTGCCTGCGCCAGGACGTCGACGAGGTCGTGACGGTCTACGACATCCGCATCGGCCGCATCCTGCCGCGCGTCGGCTGCACGCCGCGCTGGCGCACCAAGCCGCAGCGGATCGGCAACTTCAGCGCCCTGGCCGGGCTCTTCGACATCAACAACGACGTGCTCGCCACGGTCATGGAGAACGCGGGCTTCTCGAGCCTGATCGAGCACGACCCCTATCACCTCGAGCCCCTTACGGGCCTGCCGAGCTTGGGCGGCCCGATTCACACTGGAGTGCCGACCCATGCGCATTGATGGCTTGCCGACCAACGGCAACGACGAGCTACCCGACGCAAAGGCCCTGCTGCGTTTGCTGTCCTATGCCTTCACCGAGGCGAACCAGCTCGGTCTCGCGGACTGTGCGTCCTTGATCGACCAGGCGGCGAGCGAGGTGCAATTCCGCATGAACCTCGATGATGACATGGGACCGGCCGCCGACATCCACAATCTGCACTAGCAGCGGCCGAGGGGAGGCAGGCGACCATGAGCACGATCGAACTCGACTACGGGACTGGTCGCGATGCCGCGACGGCGCTGCCGCTACCCCAGGCGCCGGGCTATCCGCTGCTCGGCATCCTGCCGAAGCTGAAAGGCGATCAGCTCCGCTACTTCGTCGACCTGGTCGGCGAGCTCGGCGACATGATCGAGCTGCCGCTCGGGCCGCGAAAGGTGCTGATGCTAAACCACCCGCAGGCGGTCGAGCAGGTCCTGCAGCGCAACGCCAAGAACTACCACAAGAGCCGCTACTACGGGCCGCTCAAGCCGATCCTCGGCGAGGGCATCTTCCTCGCCGAGGACGACCGCTGGCTGCATCAGCGGCGCTCGGCGGTGCCGGGCTTCCAAGGCTGCCAGCTCAAGCGCATGACCGAGGTCATGAGCCAGGCGACCGAGGAGATGCTCGACGACTGGCAGGCGCTCTGCGCCGGCGGGCAGCGCCTCGAGCTGGTGCCGGCGATGATGGGCGTCACGCTCGACATCGTCCTGCGCACCTTGCTCAGCTACCGCATCAAGTCGGGCAGCCGCGACGTGATGAGCGCCCTGACGGTGATCCTGCGCGAGGCCGAGCGCCGCGTCTGGGCGCTGCTGCCGACGCCGCTCGGCCTGCCGACGCCGCGCAACCGCGCCCTGCGGCGCAGCCTCGCGCTGCTCGACGACCTGGTCGACAGCGTGGTCGGCGCGCGGCAGGCCTCCGGCGAGCGCGGCGAGGACCTGCTGCAGCTGCTGATCGACGCGCAGCCCGAGATGCGCGCCGCCGGCATGCCCGAGAGCCTGCTGCGCGACCAGGTCCTCTCGACCATCCTCGCCGGCCACGAGACCACGGCCAACGCGCTGTCCTGGACCTTCATCCTGCTGTCCAAGCACCCGGACGTGCGCCGCCGGGTCGAGGCCGAGCTGGCCGAGGTGCTGGGCGGCCGGCAGCCGAGCTTCGAGGACCTCCATGCCCTGACCTACAGCAAGCAGGTCTTCTTCGAGGCCATGCGGCTCTACCCGCCGGTCTGGACCCTGTCGCGCGAAGCCATGGCCGACGACGAGATCCTCGGCCGGCCGGTGCCCCGCGGCAGCACCGTCATGCTCTGCAGCTACGCCGTGCATCGCCGGCCCGAGTACTGGCCGAACCCCGAGGGCTTCGATCCCGACCGCTTCGCGCCCGAGGCGACGGAGCGCCGGCCCCGGCACGCCTACTTCCCCTTCGGCGGCGGGCCGCGCAAGTGCCTCGGCGAGCGCTTCGCCACCATGGAAGCCCTGATCATCCTGGCCGGCGTCATGCAGCGCTTCCGCCTGGACCTGGCGCCCGGCCAGGAGGTCCGGCCCGAGCCGATGATCACCCTGCGGCCGTCCGGCGCCGTCGGCATGACCCTGTCGGAGGTCTAGCGATCCGGCCATGCCCGTCCTGAAGCTCGGCATCACCTGTTTTCTCTGGCTGCTCGGCGTCGCCCTGATCTGGCCGATCCTGCCGTTCCAGGCCCTCGGCCTGGGCGCCACGCCCCTGGTGGTCACCCTGCTGTTCGCGACCGACACCGCGGTGGCGATGGTCGCCTCGCCCCTACTGGGCCGGCTGAGCGACCGCTGGGGCCGGCGGCCGACCATGATCGCCGGGCTCATCGCCGGCGCCGCGGGCTACCTGCTCCTGGCCGCCGCCGATTCCCTGACGCTGCTGTTCCTGTCGCGCGTCCTCGGCGGCCTCAGCCTGGCGGCGATACCGGCCCTGCAGGCCGCCCTCGCCGACTGCACCAGCGCCGAGCGGCGGATCCACGGCTTCTCCAGCTTCAACGGCGCCTACGCCGCCGCCTTCGTGGTCGGTCCCCTGACCACCTGGCAGGCCCTGGAGCTCTTCGAGGTGGCGCCGGCCGCCGTGGCGCTGCTGGCCGCGGTGGTCACCCTGGCGGCGATCGCCGTGCTGCCGCTGTCGCAAAGCGTCGCCGCGGCCGAGCCCGACACGCAGCCGGCCGAGGCGCCGAGCGCGTTCCGCAGCCTGCTGGTGCCGCGCTTCCTGCTGCCGGTCGCCGTGGTGGCCCTGCTCGGCGTCGCACAGTCCGGCTGGGATGCGATCCTGGCGGTCTGGTCGGAGCACCTGCTGTCCTGGAGCGAGCGGGAGGTCGCCATCGCCTACGCGATCGCCGGAAGCTGCGCCGCCTTCAGCCAGTTCTTCATGGTGCCGCGCCTGGCCAAGCGGCGCGGCGAGGTCCCGGTGGCGGTGCTGGCCGCCCTGGCCTGCAGCCTGGCCCTGGCCAGCCTGGCCGCCAGCCGCGGCGGGCCGGCGACCTACCTGGCGCTCGGTCTGTTCGGCATGGCCGTCGCCACCGCCAGCTCCTGCCTCTTCACCCGCCTGACCCAGGTGGTGCCGGACGATCGCCAGGGCGCCGCCCTCGGCTTGGCCGACGCGGCCCTCAGCCTGGCCTGGCTGCTCGGCCCGATCATGGCCGGCCTGGCCTTCGCCGCCGATCGACCGGGCCTGCCGTTCCTGCTCTGCGCCGCCCTGGCGGCCTTGGCGGCCAGCGCCTTGCTGCTGTTCCGGCCGGCGGCGGAGAGCCGGCAGCGCGCGGCCGCGGCCCTAGAGCGTTGAGGCCTGCCGAGATGATCAACATCGCCAGCCTGTTGGAGGTCTCGGCCCGGCGCTGCCCGGAGGCGACGGCCGTCGTCTATCGCGGCCGGCGCAGCAGCTTCCGCCGGATCGAGCAGCTCGCCAATCGCATCGCCAACGGCTTGAGCGCCCGCGGCATCGGCCCCGGCAGCCGCGTCGCGCTCTGCTGCCACAACCGGGTCGCCCAGCCGGCCGCCTACTTCGGCATCCTCAAGACCGGCGCCACCCTGGTCTCCCTGAACACCTATTCCAGCGTCCGCGACCTCGATCAGGGGCTGCGCCAGTCCGGCGCCGAAGCGCTGCTCAGCTTCGACCGCTACGACGACATGGACATGGGCGAGCGGTCGGCCGAAGCCGTCGCGCGCAACGAGACCTGCCGCGACCTCTGGCTGATCCCGCCCGACCCGGAGGGCGCGCCGGCGACGCGCGGCGAGCGGAGCCTGGCCGACCTGATCGAGGGCGCCTCGGACAGCTTCCGGGCCCGCCCGGTCGGGCTCGAGGACGTCGCGGTCATCGCCTTCACCTCCGGCACCAGCGGCAAGCGCAAGGGCGTCGAGACCCGGCACCGCAACCTGGCCGCCATGACCCAGCTCACCGCGCAGCTCGCCGACCCGGAGACCGGCCGCGTTCGGATCGTCGAGAACTCCCTCGACTGCCTGATGGGACAGGTCTTCACCCTGATCTCGCCGGTCTACCTCGGGCACTGCATGGTCCTGCTGGAGACCGACGACTTCGACGTCGTGCTCGACGAGACGGAGCGCTGGTCGGGCAGCTACATGGCCAACGCGCCCTACTTCTACCGCCAGCTCCTGGACGCCGCCCTCGCCCGCGGCCGGGACGAGGCGGCGCGCAGCCTGCGCCTCTGCGTCACCGGCGGCGTCGGCCTGCCGCCGACACTCTCGGAGGAGTTCGAATCGGTCTTCGGCGTGCCCCTGCTGACCGGCTACGGCACCTCCGAGACGACCACGGCGATCTCCTGGACCTGCCCCGGCGAGGCCGCGGTCCCGGGCAGCGTCGGCCGGCCGCTGCCGGGCGTCGAGGTCAAGATCGTCGGCGACGACGGCCAGGCCCTGCCGGCCGGCGAGGCCGGCGAGATCTGGGTCCAAAGCCCCGGCACCATGAAGGGCTATCTCGACATGCCGGAGGAGACCCGGCGGGTTCTGGTCGAGGGCTGGTTCCGGACCGGCGACCGGGGCTTCCTGGACGAGCAAGGCGCCCTCACGGTCCAGGGCCGCATGGACAACAAGATCATCGGCCGCGTCGACCACATCGACCCGGTCGAAGTCGAGCAGATCCTGCGGGAGCACCCGGCCGTCGAGCAAGCCAAGGTCGTCGCCCGGCCCCATGCCCAAGTGGGGCAGGAAGCGCACACCTTCGTCGTCCTGAAACGCGGCGCGAAGGCCGATGGCGACGCCCTGATCGGCTGGCTTCAGCGGCAACTACCGGTGGGCAAGGCGCCGGACAGCTTGGAGTTCGTCCGCGCGCTCCCCTTGGGCCCGGCACCGGAGGGGATGGCCCCGTCACCCACAGCTAGCGTTGGGAGGTTGGCGTGTTGACCCTGACCGTCGTCTACGACAGCGAAAGCTGCAAGCGCTGCTCGACCCGCGCGCTGTCGTCCCACGTCACCCTGGCCGAGCTCCTCGCATGGGCGCAGGAGAACTGCCAGGACGGCGAGCGGGTCAGCGAGATGTCCTTCACCATCGAAGGACCCACGCCGCTGCCGGAGCAACCGGTGCCGCTCAACCACATCGAGATCAAGCGGCTGAGCCACCGGCTATTTCATTGAGGCTCGACGGCGTCCTGCTTACCGAGCGACTTGGTCAGCAGATAGACGTAGCGGCGCACCTTGGGATCGGCGATCCGGTAGTAGGCTTGGACGAGGTCGCGGGTCTCCCGCTTGTCGAGCGCCGGGGCGACGTCGACGGTCGAGGTCTCCTCGTCGAGCTCCTGAAAGAAATAGTTCACCGGGACATCGAGAACGCGCGCGATATCGAACAGACGGCTGGCACCGACCCGGTCAATTCCCTCCTCGTATTTCTGGACCTGCCGCAGCGAGAGATTGATCGCTTCGGCAACCTTCTTCTGACTGAGTCCGAGGAAGGTTCTGCGTTCTTTCATTCGTCGGCCGACATGGGCGTCGACCGGCTGAGACTTTCCTTTGGCCATAAAGCACCCCACTGACTTCCTGTCGTCGTCCTTTGCGCGGCCCGATGGCCGAACTGCACGCTCCCACGAAGCGACTACCTGACCCGGTCTTTAGGGTCAATGCTACTTATAGGGTCATAGCGTCAGAGTCTGGACAGAACGATGATCAACGGGAATAGGCCTAACGGCATTGCAACCCAGCCGTCAAGTCTCGGGATTCCCCAAATCACCGCGAGCAGGGCCCGAACGCCAGGGCAGCCGGCACAACCATGAATTGAGGTATCTGGGGGCATGCCTGTTGAGCGGGCGTTAAGCAAGAACCGCCGGCGCCGAAAGGCCGGCTCGCTGGCTTTCTGGCTCTGGCCACGGCGAGCTGCCCGACAGGAGCATGCGATTGGGTATTGCCGCCGGCGCGCTGCTAGCGGCAGCACGAGCCGATGGTCTCGATGTCTCGCTTTATCGGAAGAAGTCGCTCGGCCTGAATGGCGCGCCCGGGAAGATTCGAACTCCCAACCTTCTGATCCGTAGTCAGATGCTCTATCCAGTTGAGCTACGGGCGCCCGCTGCCTATCGGCCGAGGCGCGGGACCATACGCGAAGCGCCAAGTCCGGGCAAGCACTCTGCTTTAACCCTTCATTTACCTGCCAGAGGCTTGAAACAGAGCCAAATTCAGCTTGTTACGCTCTATTCCCTCAAGTAACATCCCGGCAAGTAATTTGGGGGGAGAATGTCGAGCCGGGATCTTCGAACCGGCTACGGCACGTAATCCCAGTGAGGTCGCAGGTAACCCTCGTGATGCTGGGTCTTGAGTCTCCGTCATGGCGCCGCTGGCTTGGGCTGATCGGCGTTACGACGCTACTGGGTGGCTGCTCGTTCGGCAGCGACGCCCTTTGGCCGTCCCTGACCGGCGAAGACCCCGCCGGCGCCACCGCGCCGGCCGCGGCACCGCCGCCGCAAGGCGTGCCCCAGGGCCCGGTCCTGGGCGATACCTTCTTCCAGTCCCCCGGCGTGACGCCCGGCCAGCCGACCGGCACCCTGGTCGGCGAGAAGGTCCAGGAGCTGCGCGGCGACCTGGGCCGGCTGCAGGGCGAGCTGGTCGGCCAGAACAACAATCTGCAGACCCTGCGCAATCAGGCGCGCTCCGGCGCGACCGCCTATCATGCGCTGCTCGCGCGGATCAACGCCCGGCTCCAGGTCGGCTCGACCCCCGGCAACCCCGAGCTGGTCGCCCAGTGGAACCAGGCCCAGGGCGAGCTTTCCAAGGTCGGCGAATCGATCGCCTCGCTGAACGGCCTGGCCGCCGACTCCTCCTCGACCTCGGCCCTGGCCGCCTTCCTGCTCGATTCGACCCGCGCCACCTTCGGCCTCTACGGCGCGCTGGAAGAGGACCATCGCCAGCTCGCCGTGCTCGAGGACGAGGTCAACAAGACGGTGGTGGTGCTCGACCGGCTGCTCAACGAGCTGACCGAGGACATCGGCCGGACCCAGAACTACTACACGACCGAGCGCTCGAACCTGACCGCCCTCGCCGTCGCCGTCGACAACGGCGAGTTCCTCGGCGGCAGCCTCGGCAACCGGGCCTTCGGCGTGCCGCCGCCGCCGATCCCGGGCGGCGGCGCCTCGATGGTCGGCCGCACCGCGCCCCTGGTCGTGATCCGCTTCGACACGCCCAACGTCCAATACGATCAGGCCCTCTATAGCGCCGTCAGCCAGGCGCTGGCGCGCCGGCCCAACGCGGCCTTCGACCTGGTCGCGGTGGCCCCGGGGCTCGGCAGCCCGGCACAGGTGGCGCTGGCCAGCAACAAGTCGCGGCGCAGCGCCGAGACCGTGCTACGCTCCCTGACCAACATGGGATTGCCGGCCGACCGCGTATCTCTCTCGGCGACCACCAATCCCAATGCCCAAGTCGCGGAGGTTCACCTCTACGTCCGCTGAGCCGCCGCCGCGTGGGGCGCCGCGATGCGTTTGGCCGGGCGGGCCGCAAGTCGGAAAGGGGTGAGTGATGCGATCCTTCAAGAGCTTCCTCGCCGTATTGGCCGCCATGGTAGCCTGCGTCGTCCTGGCCCATCCCGCGGCCGCCAAGATCGCCGCCCAGGGAACCGAAGAGTCCGCCGCCATCCGCATGGTCATCGAGCGGCAGCTCGCCGCCTTCCAGCGCGACGACGGCGCCGAGGCCTTCTCCTATGCCGCGCCCGCCATTCAGCGCCGCTTCCAGACTCCCGAGATCTTCATGGAGATGGTCCGCAAGGGCTACGCGCCGGTCTACCGGCCCCAGGAGATCGAGTTCCGCGACCTGCGCGTGCGCGGCAACACGATCCAGCAGGAGGTCCTGTTCGTCGGCCCGGACGGCGAGCCCGTGCTGGCGCTCTACAGCATGCAGCAGCAGCCGGACGGCCGCTGGCGCATCGCCGGGGTCATCCTGCTCAAGGCGCCGGACGCCTCGGTCTGACCGCCGCCGCCCCGCTCTTTCAGTGAGACGCGACAAGCCGTGACCTATCAGAAGACCTTTCCGGTTTCCTGGGAGGAGCTGCATCGGAATTCCCGGGCGCTGGCCTGGCGTCTGGTCGAGCTCGGTCCCTTCGAGGGCATCGTGGCGATCACCAGGGGCGGCATGGTGCCGGCCGCGGTGGTCGCGCGGGAGCTCGAGATCCGGCTGATCGACACCGTCTGCATTACCTCTTACGACGGCCAGGAGCAGGGCCAGCTCAGCGTGCTCAAGTCCGTCGAGGGCGACGGCGGCGGCTGGCTGATCGTCGACGACCTGGTCGACACCGGCAAGACGGCGCAGGCCGTGCGCGACCTGCTGCCCAAGGCGCACTTCGCGACCATCTACGCCAAGCCGGCCGGCCGGCCGCTGGTCGACAGCTTCGTCACCGAGGTCAGCCAGGACACCTGGATCCTCTTCCCCTGGGACACCGAGCCGCAGTCGGTCCCGCCCCTGATCAAGGCGCGTAGCTGATGCGCTTGACGATCGTTATCGCCCTGCTGCTGCTGACGGCGGCCTGCGCCGACATGCGGCTGCCCTTCCTGCAGAGCGCCGACGAGGCGCGCGCGACGCCGGAAGCCGCGACCGCCGCAGCGACCGGCCTGGCCGCGGCGGCCCCGGCCACGGCGGCCCGGCACATGATCGCCGCCGCCAACCCGCATGCCGCCGAAGCCGGCCGGGAGATGCTGCGGGCCGGCGGCACGGCGATCGACGCCGCCATCGCCGCGCAGCTCGTGCTGACCCTGGTCGAGCCGCAGTCCTCCGGCATCGGCGGCGGCGGCTTCCTGCTGCACTACGCCGCCAAGGAGGGCGCGGTCACCGCCTACGACGGCCGCGAGACCGCGCCGGCCGCGGCCACGCCGGCGCTCTTCCTCGACGCCGAGGGCGCGCCGATGGGCTTCTGGCAGGCGGTCGTCGGCGGCCGCTCGGTCGGCGTCCCGGGCCTCGTGAAGATGCTCAAGCTGGCGCACGAGGATCACGGCCGCCTGCCCTGGTCGCTGCTCTTCGAGCCGGCGATCCGCCTGGCCGAGGCCGGCTTCGAGGTCTCGCCGCGCCTGCACGGCCTGCTCGCCAGGGACCGCTTCCTGGCGCAGCAGCCGGCGGCGGGCGCTTACTTCTACGACGCCGAAGGCCGGCCCTTGCCAGTCGGCCAGCGGCTGACCAACCCGGACCTGGCCGCCACGCTGCAGCTCGTCGCCCTCGGCGGCCTGAACGGCTTCTACCGCGGCGCGGTCGCCGAGGACCTGGTCGCAGCGGTGCGAAGCGGCGGCAACCCCGGCGCGATGACTCTGGACGACCTCGAGGGCTACCAGGCGAAACGGCGCGACGCGCTCTGCGCGCCCTACCGGCAGTGGCAGGTCTGCGGCATGCCGCCGCCGACCTCCGGCGGCCTGGCGGTGCTGCAGATCCTCGGTCTGCTCGAGGGCTTCGACATGGCGAGCCTGGCACCGAACGGCGCCGAGGCCGCGCACTTCATCGCCGAGGCCAGCCGCCTCGCCTTCGCCGACCGCAACCGCTTCGCCGCCGACCCGGACGTCGTCGCCGTGCCCGTCGAGGCCTTGCTCGACCGGGCCTACCTGCGCCGCCGCGCCGCGCTGATCGCGCCCGACGAGAGCCTGGGCAAGGCCGAGCCCGGCCTCGACGACGAGAGCGCCGCCATGCCGCGACAGGAAGACCCGCCCTCGACCAGCCACCTGGTGGTGGTCGACGCGCGCGGCAACGCGGTCTCGATGACCAGCTCGATCGAGAGCGCCTTCGGCTCGCGCCGGATGGTCCGCGGCTTCCTGCTCAACAACCAGCTCACCGACTTCTCCTTCCGGCCCGAGGTCGGCGGCCGGCCGGTCGCCAACGCCGTCGCCTCCGGCAAGCGGCCGCGCAGCTCCATGTCGCCGATGCTGGTGCTCGACCGGCAGGGCAAGCTGGTCCTGGCGCTCGGCTCGCCCGGCGGCAGCCGGATCATCGGCTACGTCGCCCGCGCCCTGATCGCCGCCTTGGACTGGCAGCTCGACATGGCCGCGGTCACCAGCCTGCCCCACGTCGTCAACCGCAACGGCCCGACCGACATCGAGTTCGGCACGGCCCTGCAAGCCGCGGCCCCCGGCCTGCGCGCCCGCGGCCACCAGCTGCGCTTCCTGGACATGACCAGCGGCCTGCACGCCATCGCGGTGACCGAGCGCGGCCTGCAAGGCGGCGCCGACCCGCGCCGCGAAGGCGTCGCGCTCGGCGACTGACGCTTCGGACACAGATCCGAGTCCGCTTGCCCTCGCCTCGGCCGGGACTAGACTGCGCCGCCATGGCCGACATCACGCCCGAAGACGCGCTGCTGCTCGATCCCTCCTACGCCTCGGCGCGGCCCGCCGTGCGCCTCAAGCCCGGCGCGCAGAAGCGCCTGCAGCGCGGCCACCCCTGGATCTACTCCAACGAGGTGCAGCCGGACGCGGCCTTGAAGGCCCTGCCGCTCGGCACCCTGGTGCGAGTCGAAAGCGCCGAGGGCGAGGGGCTCGGCACGGCCTTCTACAACCGCCTGCCGCTGATCGCCGGGCGCCTGCTGACCGGCAACCCGCGGGCCGAGATCGACGGCGACTTCCTGGCCGAGCGCCTGGCCCGTGCCCTGGCGATCCGCGAGCGGCTGTTCGAGGCGCCGCACTACCGCCTGGTCCACGCCGAGGCCGACGGCCTGCCGGGGCTGATCGTCGACCGCTTCGGCGACGCCCTGGTCCTGCAGGTCAACTGCGCCGGCATGGAGGGCCTGACCGAGCCGCTGCTCGAGGCGCTGGACCGCCTGCTCTCGCCGAGCCGGATCCTGCTGCGCAACGACACCCCGGCGCGCAAGACCGAAGGCCTGGAGGAGCGCGTCGATGTCCGCCGCGGCGACTTTTCGGAACCCCTGGAGGTGGTCGAGAACGGCGCCCGCTACCTCGCCCAGCCGGCCGAGGGCCAGAAGACCGGCTGGTTCTTCGACCAGCGCGAGAACCGCGCCTGGGTCGCCCGCTTCGCCAAGGACGCCCGGGTGCTCGACGGCTACAGCTACAGCGGCGGCTTCGCCATCCAGGCGGCCCTGGCCGGCGCCCGCGAGGTGCTCGCCCTCGACCGCTCGGAGCCGGCGCTCGAGATCGCCCGCCAGGCGGCCGAGCTCAACGGCGTCGCCGAGCGCTGCGAGTTCCGCAAGGCCGAGGTCTTCGGCCAGCTCCAGGGCCTGGCCCGCAACAAGGAGCGCTTCGAGCTGGTCATCGTCGACCCGCCGGCCTTCATCAAGAGCAAGAAGGACCTCTTCCAGGGCACCAAGGGCTACCGCAAGCTGGCCCGCCTCGCCGCCGATGTGGTGGCGCCCCAGGGCACGCTCTTCATCGCCTCCTGCTCGCACCACATGGAGCACGCCGCCTTCGCCGAGCAGGTCCGCCGCGGCATCGCCAACGCCGGCCGCCGCGCCCGCATCCTGCGGGCCTCAGGCGCCGGCCCGGACCACCCGCTGCACCCCGCCCTGCCGGAAAGCGCCTACCTGAAGGCTCTGGTGCTCGCGCTAGACTGAGTGAGACGCCGCGCCGGCCTCGAGTCAGCTCGGCTCGCGCCGGCCCGGCTCCAGCGGCAGCTCGATGTCGAAGACGCTGCCTTCGCCGGTCGAGCTGGCCAGGCGGATGTCGCCGCCGTGGGCGCGCATCAGCTCGCGCGAGATCGCCAGGCCGAGGCCCGTGCTGCCGGCGCGCGCCGAGCCGGCGAAGGGCTGGAACAGCCGCTCGCGCGCCCGCGGCACCAGGCCGGGGCCGTCGTCGCGCACGGCGATGCGCAGGCTGCCGTTGGCCAGCTCGGCCGAGACCTCGACCGTGGTGGCGCCGGCCTCGATGGCGTTCTGCCCGAGGTTGGTCAGCACGCGATGGAGCTGCTCGCGGTCGGCGGTGATCTCGATCTGCGAGTCGAGCCGGTTGCGCCAGGCCGCCGCGCCGTTGACCCGGCCCGGCAGGGAGGCGCCGACCTCGTCGACCAGGGCGCCGAGATCGAAGCGGCTGCGCTCCAGATGCACCGGCCCTTCGCGGGTGAAGGTCAGGGTCTGCTCGCAGAGCTTGGCCGCCCGCTCGATCGCGTCCATGAGCCGCGGCGTCACCCGGGCGACCTCCGGGTCGTCGCTCTTCTGCAGGCGGTCCGAGAGGATCAGCGCCGTCGCCAGGATGTTCTTCAGGTCGTGGTGGATCTTGGCCATGGCCGTGCCGAGGCCGGCCAGCCGGGTCTTGTGCTGCAGGGCGGCGCGCAGGCCGCGCTGCATCGATTCGAGCTCTCGCTGCACCTGGCCGATCTCGTCGGCCCGGGCGCTCGGCGCCAGCACCCGCGTCTCGTCCTCCGGGTCGTCGCTGAAGCGGCTCATGTTCTCGGTCAGCCGCAGCATGGGCCGGACCATGATCATGTGCAGGGAGAGATAGACCAGGGCCGCGGTGAACAGCGAGATGACCAGCGACAGCGCCAGGATGCGCTTGGCGAAGGCGATCAGCTCGGCCTTCAGCGGTGCCTCGTCGATCACCAGCTCGACCAGCACGGCCGAGTCCTTGGGCGAGACCCCGACGACCCGCAGGACCCGGCCCGGCTCTGCGACCAGGGCCGAGAAGGCGTCGCCGATCAGGCCGAAGAAGCCGGTCCTGCGCAGGTCGAAGGTCTCGTCGACCTGGAAGGGCGTGCCGCTGCTCAGCATCAGCTTGCCGCGCCCGCGCCGGGTCAGGGCGATGCTGAAGGCCTGGACGTGGGCCAGCAGCTCGAGCCGCAAGTCGTCGCCGAGCATCTGGTCGGGGGTGGCGTCGAGGGTCAGGATCGCCAGGTGCGCCGCCGCCAGCCGCTCCTCCAGATAGGTCAAGCGGAAGCGGCCGACCGAAGGGGCGAAGATCAGCACCTCGGCCAGCATCACGAAAGCGATCGTCATCAGGAGCAACCTGGCCGACAGCCCTGCGAGCGCGTCGGACAGGCGGAACGTCGGTCCCGTCATCGCCCCGGCTTATAGCACGTCGGGCGGGGGCTTGCGGAGACCGGAGGCGGGGCGCCTCGCCGGTGCCGCGATCGCGGCCGGAGGCGCCCCGCGCTCAGGAGAAGCGTGACCTAGCTGCGAAAGGCCCTCAGTTGGCCGCGCAGGGATTGCAGGGATTGCAGGGGTTGGCCGCCGCGCAGGGGTTGCAGGGATTGCAGGGGTTCTTGGCCGCGCCGCAAGGATTGCAGGGGTTGCAGGC
This sequence comes from Kiloniellales bacterium, assembly GCA_028280455.1. Taxonomy (GTDB): domain Bacteria; phylum Pseudomonadota; class Alphaproteobacteria; order Kiloniellales; family JAKSDN01; genus JANQLT01. Next base: position 14,805 of record JANQLT010000054.1, on the reverse strand, counting down.
CTTGGCCGCGCAGGGGTTGCAGGGATTGCAGGCATTGGCGGCGCAGGGATTGCAGGGGTTACAGGCAGCGATCTGCACCGAGGTGTCCGCGGCCTTGGCGGCGGCGGTCGGCAGCACCGCGGCCGAAGCGCTCAGGGTCGCGACGCTCAGCGCGACGACAGTTTCCTTCAACATGGACAAGGCTCCTTGAGTTGAATCCGAGTTGACTGCCGGGCGAGCCGGCGACCTGGACCGCGCGGGCCTCGGCCCCATGGCCGGCCGTTGCGCCCGCCCTAGTTATCAGTGCGGGCCGTTTTACGGACAAGATGACCCCCCGGCGATTGGGGTCACAACTCAGTGAGTTCTCTGGCTTTACTTTGGTTCCCGCCATTCACATCCGGGTGATCACCGAGCGGCCCGCTGTGTCTTTGGGCCCCCGCGAGGGTCACTCGGCCCGGCGCGCCTTGACCCGCTTGTAGATCACCGGGATCAGCGCCAGCACCGCCAGGCCGACCAGGGCCGTGATCACCTGGGGCGTCAGGACGCCGGCCAGGGAGATCTCGCCGCCCTGGCTGATCACGCTCTCCAGGCCGGCGCCGACCGAGGCGTAGACGAAGGTCCCCGGGATGATGCCGAAGAAGGTGCCCAGCACGAAGGTCCGCAGGCGCACCCCGAGAAAGGCCGGCACCAGGTTGACCAGCCAGAAGGGGAACAGCGGGATCAGGCGCAGCACCAGGAGATAGTTGAGCTCGTTCTCCCGGAAGCCGGCCTCCATGCGCTGGATCGCCGGCCCGGCCTTGGCCCGCAGGGCATCGCCGATCGAGGTCTTGGCGACCAGGAACAGGGCGGTGGCGCCGAGCGTCGCGGCGATGACGATGCAGAAGCTGCCGAAGAACTGGCCGAACATGTAGCCGCCGGCGATGGTCATGGCGGCGCCGCTGGGCGGAAAGAAGAGGATTCCCGCCGCGTAGACCAGCCCGTAGGCGAGGGGCGCCCACCAGAGCTGGCTGATCGCCCGCAGGTCCTCGCTGTAGCGGGACAGGGACTCGAGGGTCAGGTAGTCCTGCAGGCCGAAGGCGAAGAACAAAGCGAGACCGGCGAGCAGCAGGAGCAAGGGCAGCCAGCGCCGCAGGGGCCCGCCGGCTCCTTGTGCCTTGTCGCTTTGCTCGGCCATGGCGGCTCGCCCCGGTCATGCTTCAGCCCGCGCGGGCCGCGGCCGAAGCGGCCCTCGGGACCGCTCTGAAAAGATCGGAAAAGCGGCCTGCAGGGCGCGTTGACAGACGACCGGCCCGCCCTTATACAGCCCCGGCGAAGCCAAGCCAGCCCCCAATCTCGGAGATTTTTGGTGAAGCGCACCTATCAGCCCAGTGTGCTTGTCCGCAAGCGCCGCCACGGCTTCCGCGCCCGCATGGCCACGGTCGGCGGCCGCAAGATCCTGTCCCGGCGCCGTGCCAAGGGTCGCAAGCGCCTGTCAGCCTGACCCCCATGACTCCGCATCTCGGGCGGCTCTCCAAGCGTGCCGAATTCCTGCGCGTCGCCAGAGCCGGCAGGAAATGGGTCACGTCCGGCCTCATCCTGCAGGCCCTCGAGCGCCCGGTTGAGGCGGAACGGCCCCGCGACCACGAGCAAGACGCGAAACCCCTGCGCTACGGCCTGACCGCCAGCCGCAAGGTCGGCAATGCCGTGACCCGCAATCGGGCCCGCCGGCGCCTGCGCGCCCTGTCGCAGGAGATCCTGCCGCGGCGCGGCCGGCCGGGCACGGACTACGTGCTGATCGCCAGGCGCGAGACGCCGACGCGCCCCTACCGGAGCCTGGCGGCCGATCTCGAGACCGCCCTGCAGCGGATCCAGGACGCGCCGCCGCGCGGCCCGCGCCCGGCCCGGCGCAAGATCCGGAAGGCCTGAGGCCATGGCCCGCCTGCCGAGCCCGCTGCGGATCGCCATCCGCCTCTATCAATGGACGATCTCGCCGATCCTCGGGCCGAGCTGCCGCTATCTGCCGACCTGCTCGGAATACGCCCTGGAGGCCGTCGAGCGCCACGGCGCGCTGGCCGGCCTCTGGCTCGCCCTGCGCCGTCTGTTGCGCTGCCACCCCTGGGCGGCGGGCGGCTACGACCCGGTGCCCGCTTGCGAGGCCGGCTGCCGTCACCATCTCCCGGAGCAGCGGGGCGCCGACAAGCGCCCGGGCGCGCTGTCCGGCGCCCGCTAAGCCGGCGCCGAGCCGACCTCGCCGGGAGACGTGCCGTGATGGATCAACGCAATCTGCTTTTGGCGATTGTGCTGTCGCTCGCCATCCTGCTGTTCTTCGAGTTCTATCTCGCGCCGCCGCCGGGCCAGGAACCGCCGCCGCAGCAGCAGGCCGAGACCATGGGCCAGGACGGCGCCCCGCGGCCCCTCGACCCGAGCCTGCCGCAACCGCCGGGCGGCGCCCCGGCGCAGCAGGACGACGGCAGCCTGAGCCGCAGCGACGCCATCGCCGCGAGCCCGCGGCTCTCGATCGAGACCCCGACCCTGACCGGCTCGATCGCGCTGCAGGGCGGCCGCCTCGACGACCTGACCCTGACCCGCTTCCATGAGACGGTCGACCCGACCAGCGACAACATCGTCCTGCTGCACCCGACCGGCAGCGAGCTGCCCTACTACGCCGACGTCGGCTGGGCGGCGAGTGACCGGGCCATCGCCCTGCCCGACGCCGAGAGCCAGTGGCAGGCGCGCGGCGGCCCGCTGGTGCCCGGCCGGACCGTGACCCTGACCTGGGACAACGGCGAGGGCCTGCGCTTCGAGCGCCACCTCGAGGTCGACGAGAACTATCTCTTCACGATCACCCAGAGGGTCTTCAACAGCGGCGGCGAGAACGTCACCCTGTCGCCCTACGGGCTGGTCTCGCGCAGTGGCACGCCCGACATCCTCGGCTTCTACATCCTGCACGAGGGGCTGCTGGGCGTCTTCGAGGGCACGCTCAAGGAAGTCGACTACGACGACCTGCAGGACACCGGCAAGATCGAGCAGTCGACCACCGGCGGCTGGATCGGCATCACCGACAAGTACTGGCTGGTCACGCTGATCCCCGACCAGAGCATGCCGGTCAGCACGCGCTTCGTGCACGAGCTGCGCAACGGCGGCGACAAGTACCAGACCGACTATCTCTACGAGCCGATGGTCGTGCCGGCCGGCGGCTCGGCCGAGGTCACCAGCCGCATCTTCGCCGGCGCCAAGGAGGTCCTGCTGCTCGACGCCTACCGCGACGAGTTCGGCGTCGCGGAGTTCGACCGGGCGGTCGACTTCGGCTGGTTCTATTTCCTGACCAAGCCGCTGTTCTACGCCCTGCACTTCATGGCCGATTACAGCGGCAACTTCGGCGTGGCGATCCTGCTGCTGACGGTGGCGATCAAGATCGTCTTCTTCCCCCTGGCCAACAAGTCCTACGTCTCGATGGCCAAGATGCGCAAGCTGCAGCCGGAGATGCTGAAGCTGCGCGAGCGCTACGCCGAGGACAAGCAGAAGCTCAACCAGGAGATGATGGCGCTCTACAAGAAGGAAGGCGCCAACCCCATGTCGGGCTGCCTGCCGATCCTGGTGCAGATCCCGGTCTTCTTCGCGCTCTACAAGGTGCTCTTCGTCACCATCGAGATGCGCCACGCACCCTTCTTCGGCTGGATCCAGGACCTCTCGGCCCGCGACCCGACCTCGATCCTCAACGGCTTCGGCCTGATGCCCTGGGACGCGCCCTTCCTCGGCGCCTTCGACCTGATCAACCTCGGCATCTGGCCGCTGCTCATGGGCATCTCGATGTACCTGCAGCAGCTTCTCAACCCGCAGCCGCCCGACCCGATCCAGGCGAAGATCTTCCTCTTCATGCCGGTCATCTTCACCTTCCTGCTGGCCAGCTTCCCGGCCGGCCTGGTGATCTACTGGACCTGGAACAACCTGCTGTCGATCCTGCAACAGGCCGTGATCATGAAACGGGCCGGCGTGCCGATCGGCCGCGGCGGCGGCGCGCCGCCGAGCTCGAGCAGTAGTAGCAGCAGCAGCGGCAGTAGCGGCGGCGGCAGCTCTAGCTGATCCCGGCCGCCCGAACCCGACAGCCCGGCCCCGCGAGATGGGCGCAAGCCAGACAGACGCAAGAGACGCAGAGGAACGGCAGGCCGCCCTGGAGGCCGGCCGCCTGCTCTTCGCCCAGCGCTGCGACTTCCTGATCGCCGCCGCCGAGATCGCCCAGCTCCCCGAGGACGCGCTGCCCGAGGTCGCCTTCGCCGGCCGCTCCAACGTCGGCAAGTCGAGCCTGGTCAACGCCCTGACCGGCCGGCGCACCCTGGCCCGCACCTCGAGCACGCCCGGCCGGACCCAGCAGCTCATCTTCTTCTCGCTGGGCGGACGGCTGATGCTGGTCGACCTGCCCGGCTACGGCTACGCCAGCGCCTCCAAGCAGGCGATCAAGGCCTGGACCGGCCTGACCCGGGCCTACCTGCGCGGCCGCGCCCCCCTGCGCCGCGTCTGCCTGCTGATCGACGCCCGCCACGGGATCAAGGAGGGCGACCGCGCCATCATGGCCGCGCTCGACGAGGCGGCCGTGTCCTACCAGATCGTGCTGACCAAGGCCGACAAGACCAAGCCGGCGGCCCTGGCGGCGATCACGGAGGCGGTGCAGGGCGAGATCGCCGGCCATCTGGCAGCCCATCCGGAGGTCCTGGTGACCAGCGCGCTCAAGGGCGAGGGGATTCCCGCGCTGCGCGCCGCGCTCGCCGCGCTGGCCGAGCCGGAGTCCGCTCACTAGAGTGCCGGACATGGACAAGCGCACGATCGCCGACACCAAGCAGTGGCTGCGAACCGCCCGGACGATCACCGAGGCCCTGCCCTTCATGCGCCGCTACAGCGGCCGGACCTTCGTCATCAAGTACGGCGGCCATGCCATGGGCGACGAGAAGCTGGCCCATGTCTTCGCGCGCGACATCGTGCTGCTGAAGCAGGTCGGCATCCATCCCGTGGTGGTGCACGGCGGCGGCCCGCAGATCGGCCAGATGCTCGAGCGCCTCTCGGTGAAGAGCGAGTTCATCGACGGCCTGCGGGTAACCGACGCGGAGACCGTCGAGGTCGTCGAGATGGTGCTCTCCGGGCGCATCAACAAGCAGATCGTCTCGACCATCAACGCCGCCGGCGGCAAGGCCATCGGGCTTTCCGGCAAGGACGCCGACCTGATCAAGGCGGTCAAGCTGCGCCGCAGCGTGCGCGACGAGGACTCGAACATCGAGAAGATCCTCGACCTGGGCTTCGTCGGCGAGCCGAGCCAGATCAATCCCCACGTGCTCTCCTCGCTCGAGCAGAGCGGCGCGATCCCGGTCATCGCGCCGATCGGCGTCGGGGCCGACGGCCAGACCTACAACATCAACGCCGACACCGTGGCCGGCGCCATCGCCCAGGCCGTCGGCGCCAGCCGGCTGCTGCTGCTGACCGACGTCGTCGGCGTGCTGGACAACGACGGCGCCCTGCTCTCCGACCTGACCGTCAAGGACATCAAGGGCCTGATGGCCGACGGCACGATCACCGGCGGCATGATCCCGAAGCTCGAGACCTGCATGCAGGCCGTCGGCAACGGCGTCGAGGCGGCCGTCATCCTCGACGGCCGCATGCCTCACGTCATGCTCTTGGAGATCTTCACCGACCGCGGCATCGGCACGCTGATTCTACCGGACTGAGCCGGGAGCGGCGAAGTGCTACGTCGCCGGGAGCGGCGAAGCGCTACTTCGCCGGAAGCGGCGAAGCGCTACAGCGTTACTTCGCCAGGCTCTCGAAGAACTCGAGCTGCCAGGCCATCTCCTCGCGGCCGAGCGGGTAGCCGCCGTCAGCGCGGGGGTGCAGCGCCTGCGACGGGCTGAGGCCGGCCATGCGAAGCTGCACCTGTAGGGCCGTGGACATGTTGAGGCCCGCCTTCCAGCAGAGCGCCGAGATGGCCTTGGCGCTGCCGGAGGTCAGAACGCGCTCGATCACCCGCTCCGGGAAGCCGCTGAGGCTCGCCAGACGGGACCGGGCCAGGGCGCCGTCGCCGGTCGTCAGGGCATGCTTCAGGCCGTCGTCGTCGCCGCTGTCCTGTTCCTTGGCGGGCCGCGCCGAGAGGCGCCGATGCAGCTCGGCGTTGATCCGCCTGGCCGACTCGCTGTCGAGGTCCTTGCGTTCCTGCAGCTTGCTCACCAGGTGGTCGGCGACGTAGCTGGCCAGCTTCTCCGCCGTGTGCGTGGGGAGCTGCGGCCGGTAGACCAGGGGCGCGTGCCAGGCGGTGATCTTGGCGGCGCGCTCGACGAGCTCGTCGAGGGTCTGCTCGCGGATCTGGGCCGAGTGATTCTCCAGCAGCGCGGTGATCGCCACTTCGTTGGAGGTCTCGACGATCGCATCGGCGACCTGGGCACCCAGGCCGTGCCGCCGCGAGATGGCGGTCAGCTTGCCGGTCGGGCAGGAGGCATCGATGATCTCGATCAGGTCGCTTTCCGAGAGCAGCGGCGAGAACTGCAGGACCGGGTTGGCGACCAGCTCGTCGGTGTCGCGCGCCAGCCGCTGAATGACCTCGCGCGGCGCCTTTTCCTCCTCGCCCAGCAGCTCGGCCAGGAGCGCCCGGACCCGCGTCGCCTGGTCCTTGGCGAGCTGCTCGACGGTCTCGATGACATGGCGCTGCAGTTGCTTGCGCTCGTCCTCGCCGAAGAAGGGCACCAGCTTGGCGACCTTGCGGGCCAAGGCCTCGCGGACCTCCTGGTCCGGATCGCGGGCCAGCAGGAGGTTGGCTTGCGGCGGCGTCGCCACGCTGGTGGCCACGGCCCGGCGCACCTCCGGCGAGGGGTCGCAGGCGAGGAAGTAGGCGATCTCGGGACGGACGTCGGACCGCTGCATCAGCGAGGAGCGCACCGAGGGGTCGCGGTGGCGGGCCAGCCGCTTCATCTCGTCGTAGTCGGCGTCCGGGTCGAGCCCTTCGCTGTGTTCCTTGATGAGACTCATGCCCTCTCGTCCCCATTGCGATCGGGAGCGACCTCGATGCCGGCCTTGCCGGCGCGCTTGACCCGGTACATGGCCCGATCCGCCCGGGCCATCAGCGAGTCGACCTCCTCGGGCTGATGCGGATCGAACAGCGCGATTCCGATCGACAGCGAGAAGCTGAAGCCTGATGGCGTGTCCGGCGGCCGCTGCGCGGCGTCGGCGATGATCTTCTCGGCCTTCTGGATCGCCGTCTCGGCCCTGATGTCGCCGATCAGCAAGGCGAACTCGTCGCCGCCGAGGCGCCCCGCCAGGTCCTGATCGCGGACGTTGCGATTGAGGATCTCGCCGACGCGCTGCAGGATCCGGTCGCCGAAGTGATGGCCGTAGTTGTCGTTGACCGACTTGAAGTCGTCGATGTCGACGAACATCAGGGCCATGGTGATCTCCGACACGCCGGCGCGATGCAGCCGGCGCTGCACGGACTCGAGGAAGGTCCGGCGGTTGAGCAGGCCGGTCATGGAGTCCGTGGAGGACAGGCGCTCGAGCTGCTCCTCGCGGTCGGCCTGCGCATGCACCCAGGCGACCTGTGCCGAGATCGCCTCCAGCAGGTACATCTCGTCCTCGCCCCAGGCGACGGCTTCTTCTTCGTGCCAAACGCAGAGCGCGCCGTTGCAGCGCCCGCGGTGGCAGGTCGGCCTGATCAGCACGCGGCAGCCGTCGCTGCGCTCGATCGCCTCGAAGTCGCGGGCCTCGAGAAGCTGCCAGGGCGGCGGCTCGGGCAGGGTCTCGCCGGCCTGCGCCGCGAGCTTCATCTCCTTGTCGGCGAGGCGGCGGTAGATCGCGGCGCCGCTCGCGGGCAGGGCGCTGATCAGCTCCTTGGCCGCCGCCTCCAGCATGCGCGCCGGATCGAGCTCGCCCTGCACGACCCGCATGACATAGGAGAAGACCAGCTCGCGGTTGTGCGAGCGGGCCTGGTCGGTGAACTGCGAGCGCTCGGCGGTGACGTCCCAGCAGAGCCCGCGGCAGCCGCGCCACTCGCCGGCGGCGTCCTCCAGCGGCAGGGACAGGACGGCCATGCAGTGGTTGCCGCCGTTCTGGTCCTGGAACCAGACGTCGCTGCGCTCGACGGGCTCGCGCGCGGCGAAGGGCGTTTCGTCCAGAACCTGGTCGTCCATCAGCAGCTCTTGCACCGGCTGACCGACCAGGTCCGAGGCCGCGTAGTCCAGGGCGCCGGCGTCGCTGACGAAGGTGAAGCGGCCTTTCTCGTCGCACTCCCAGGCGAAATCGCAGGAGGCCTCGACCAGGTCGCGGTAGCGCTGCCGGGATTCCACCAGGGCCGATCGCAGGCTCCGCTCCAGCGTGATGTCCCGGGCCAGCAGCAGGGCGGCCGGCGCGTCGGCCCAGGGCAGCACGATCAGGTCGTAGGCGCGGCCGACCTCGCCCGGGCTGTCGGGGTGCTCGAGAAGCAGGGGGTTGATCTGGGCCGCGCGGCCCTCGAAGGCGGCCGAGACGGCGCTGCGTAAGTCCAGCGTGCCGCCGGCGCGCACCAGATCGGCGAGCGGCTCGGCGGCCTCGTTGCTGCAGAGCACGACGGTGTTGTGACCGACGACCAGGACCGGTCCCGGGAAGGACTCGAAAGGCCCGCCGGGCGAGAACAAGCCGAGATCGGGTTCTCCTCCAGCGAGCCTCTGATAGGCATCCTGGGCCGGTGTTGCGGGCTCAATCCCTGCCATCCGCGCCGCCTGAGTGACCGTGCGAGATCTGTCCACGATCCTGCCTAGCAGTTTCGCCGTTAAGATCCTCTTAAGGCACTGATCCTCATTTGCTTTTGGCTGTTCGGGCGGGGCCCGGCCGGACCCTCCCGTCGGCGCCCGCAGGCCGGGCCGGCGGGCCGCCGCGCGCATCCGTTGACAGCCCATGGCCCCTGCCCCAAGGTCCGGGCCGGTTGGGCGCAGGGAGCCGTCACGGGGCATGAACAAGGACGATCTGGAGCAGCGCATCGACGCCGCTTGGGAGCAACGCGAGTCGCTGACCACCGGCAGCCCGGAGCGCGAGGCGGTCGAGCTCGCCCTGGAAGGGCTCGACAGCGGCCGTTTTCGCGTCGCCGAGCCGCGGGACCAGGGCTGGCACGTCAATCAATGGCTCAAGAAGGCGGTGCTGCTGTCCTTCCGCCTGAACGACATGACCACGATACCCGGCGGGCCGGGCGGCAACTCGCCCTGGTGGGACAAGGTGCCCTCCAAGTTCGCCGGCTGGGGCGACGCCGAGTTCCGCGCCGCCGGCTTCCGCGCCGTGCCGAGCTGCGTGGTGCGGCGCTCCGCCTACGTCGCCGCCGGCGTCGTGCTGATGCCCTGCTTCGTCAACGTCGGCGCTTTCGTCGATTCCGGCAGCATGATCGACACCTGGGCGACCGTCGGCTCCTGCGCGCAGATCGGCAAGAACTGCCACATCTCCGGCGGCGCGGGCATCGGCGGCGTGCTCGAGCCGCTGCAGGCCGAGCCGGTGATCATCGAGGACGACTGCTTCATCGGCGCCCGCGCCGAGGTCGCCGAAGGGGTGATCGTCGAGCGCGGCTCCGTGCTCTCCATGGGCGTCTACCTCGGCGCCTCGACCAAGATCGTCGATCGCGCCTCGGGCGAGGTCATCGTCGGCCGGGTGCCCGCCTACTCGGTGGTCGTGCCCGGCAGCCTGCCAGGCAAGCCGCTGCCCGACGGCAGCCCGGGGCCGAGCCTCTACTGTGCCGTCATCGTCAAGCGGGTCGACGAAAGGACCCGTGCCAAGACCTCCATCAACGAGCTGCTCCGCGACTGACGGCCGCCGCCTCGGCGGTCGATCGGCGCGGCCCGGGAGTCCCGCCAACGTGACCAGCGCCGCCCTCGACCCTCTCGAGATCACGCGCGCCTTGATCCGCTGCCCCAGCATCGCGCCGGCCGACGCCGGCGCCCTCGACGTGCTGCAGGCGCCGCTGGAGAGCCTCGGCTTCACCTGCCACCGCCTGACCTTCGAGGAGCCGGACACGGCGCCGGTGCAGAACCTCTACGCCCGGCTCGGCGAGGGCGGCGCGCGCTTCGGCTACGCCGGCCACACCGACGTGGTGCCCGTCGGCGACCCGGCGGACTGGTCCGTCGAGCCCTTCGCCGCCGAGGTCCGCGACGGCCGCCTCTACGGCCGCGGCGCGGTCGACATGAAGGGCTCGATCGGCGCCTTCGTGGCGGCGCTCGGGCGCTTCCTGGGGCGCCGCGGGCCGAGCTTCGGCGGCACCATCTGCCTGCTGATCACCGGCGACGAGGAAGCGCTGGCGATCAACGGCACGCGCAAGCTCTTGCCCTGGATGACCGAGCGCGGCGAGGGCCTCGACGCCTGCCTGGTCGGCGAGCCGACCAGCGGCGACAGCTTGGGCGACACGATCAAGATCGGCCGGCGCGGCAGCATGACGGCCGCCGTGACGATCCGCGGCATTCAGGGCCACACCGCCTACCCGCAGCATGCCGACAACCCGGCGCACCGGCTGGTCGATCTGCTGCACGAGCTGACCAAGGACGCCCTGGACCAGGGCAACGAGCACTTCGAGCCGAGCAGCCTGCAGGTCACCACCATCGACATCGGCAACCCCGCCAGCAACGTCATCCCCGCGCAGGCCGAAGCGCGCATGAGCATCCGCTTCAACAACGCGCACAGCGGCGCCTCCATCGAGCGCTGGCTGCGCGGCAAGCTCGACGCCTCCGGCGCCGACCACGACCTCGCCGTGCGCATCTCCGGCGAGCCTTTCCTGACGCCGCCCGGGCGCTTGAGCGAGGTCATGGCCGCCGCGGTGCGGGACGTGATCGGCATCGAGCCGACGCTCGGCACCGGCGGCGGCACCTCCGACGCACGCTTCATCAAGGACCTCTGCCCCGTCGCCGAGCTCGGCCTGCGCAACGACAGCGCCCACAAGGTCGACGAGCATGCCGAGCTGGCGGAGATCCACACCCTCTCCGAGGTCTACGAAGCGGTCCTCGACGGCTTCTTTCCGGACTGATGCCGACGGGCGTGCAGATCGCCGCGGCGATTTACGGCGCCTGGCGACTGCTGCGGGGCGATCGCGGCGCCTACAGCTACTTCGAGCAGACGCCCGAGGGCTTCTACCGCTCCTTCTTCGCCGCCGTCCTGGTGGCGCCGGGCTACCTCATCCTGCTGCTGATCCATCTCGCCGGCATCGAGACGCAAGCCGGCGCCCTGCGCATCCTCGCCGTCGAGACCATCGCCTACGTCATCACCTGGACGGCCTATCCGCTGCTGATGTTCCGGGTCGCCGACGCCATGGGCCGCGCCAACGCCTACATCGTCTTCGTGGTGGCGCTCAACTGGTCGAAGGTGCTGCACCTGGCCATCCTGCTGCCGGTCGGCCTGATCACCTTCGGCGGCTTCCTGCCCGAGGCCTGGATCGGCATCCTCAACCTCTTGGCCTTCATAAGCATCTTCGTCTATCAGTGGTTCATCACCCGCACGGCGCTCGACACCACCGGCTTCGCGGCCCTCGGCCTGGTGCTGCTCGACGTGATCATCCGCGTCTTCGTCAAGTCCATCGCCAACGGCATGATCACCTGAGCCGCTGGCGATAGACCTCATACCAGCCTGCGATGAATGGAACTCATCGCAGGCTGTACGGCGTTCAGACGCCACGCGAGCTTTCCTCGCTTCGCTGCGGACGCGCGGTCGTGCTTTGGTATCAATCGTAGTCGACCGCGACCAGGTAGAGGCCCTCGGCGGGGGCGGTCGGGCCGGCGGCGGCGCGGTCCTTGGCGGCCAGCGCGGCCCGCAGGTCGGCGGCGCGCCACTTGCCCTCGCCGACCAGCCGCAGGCTGCCGACCATGTTGCGCACCTGGTGGTGCAGGAAGGAGCGGGCGTCGGCCTCGACCTCGATCAGCGCGTCGCGGCGCCGGACGTCCAAGCGGTCGAGCGTCTTGACCGGCGACTTGGCCTGGCACTCGGCGGCGCGGAAGCTGGTGAAGTCGTGCCGGCCGACCAGCACCTGCGCCGCCGCCTGCATGGCCGCCGCGTCGAGCGCGCTCGGCACGAACCAGGCCTTGCCGCGCTCCAGGGCCAGCGGCGCCCGGCGGTTGACGATGCGGTAGCGGTAGCGGCGCCGGGTCGCCGAGAAGCGGGCGTGGAAGTCGTCCTCGACCTCTTCCGCGGTCAGCACGGCGATCGGCGCCGGGCGCAGGTGGGCGTTGAGGGCGTCGCGCAGCTTGTCGGCGCCGATCTCCTTGGCGATGTCGAGATGCGCCACCTGGCCGAGCGCATGCACGCCGGCGTCCGTGCGCCCGGCGCCGTGCAGCGTCACCCTCTCGCCGCTGAAGCCCTGCACCGCCTCTTCCAGTGCCGCCTGGATGCTCGGGCCGTTGTCCTGGCGCTGCCAGCCGACGAAGCCGGCGCCGTCGTACTCCAGGGTCAGCTTGAAACGCCTCACGGCGCGGACTCGTCGGGCAGGGCGAGCTGCGTGCCGGCCGGCACGGCGTGGCCGCGCAGGAAGGCCTCGGCCGCCATGGCCGCCTTGCCGGGCCGCTGCACCCGCAAGAGGCGCAGCGCGCCCTCGCCGCAGGCAATCGTCAGGCGGTCGTCGAGCAGCCGGCCCGGCGGCGCGTCGGCGGCGCCCGCGACGACGGCGGCCTCGAGCACCTTGAGGCGCAGGTCGGGCAGCTCGGCGCTGGCGCCCGGCCAGGGCGTGAAGGCGCGCACCCGCCGCTCGAGATCGGCGGCCGGCTGGCGCCAGTCGAGGCGGCCGTCCTCGCGGCTGATCTTGCCGACGTAGGTGACGCCGGCCTCGGACTGCGGCTGCGGTCGGAGGCTGCCGTTGGCGTAACCCTCGAGCGCCTCGACCAGCAGCGCGGCGCCCAGGGTCGCCAGGCTGTCGTGCAGATCGGCGGCGGTGGTCGCCGGGCCGATCGGCGTCGACCCCTGCAGCAGGACCGGGCCGCTGTCGAGCGCCGGCTCGAGCTGCATGATGGTCACACCGGTCTCGGCGTCGCCGGCCAGGATCGCCGCCTGGATCGGCGCCGCGCCGCGCCAGCGCGGCAGCAGGGAGGCATGGACGTTGAGGCAGCCGAGGCGCGGCGCCGCGAGGATCGCTCGCGGCAGGATCAGCCCGTAGGCAACGACCACGGCGGCGTCGAGCGCGAGGGCGGCGAAGGCGGCCTGCTCGGCCTCGCCCTTCAGGCTGCTCGGCGTGCGCAGCGGCCAGCCGCGCGCCTCGGCCAGGGCGGCGACCGGCGCCGGCCGCAGCTTGCGGCCGCGGCCCGCCGGGCGCGGCGGCTGGCAGTAGACGCAGGCGATCTCGTGGCCGGCCGCGGCGAGCGCTTCCAGGCTCGGCAGGGCGAAGTCCGGCGTCCCCAGGAAGGCGAGGCGGAGCCGGGTCATGGTCTGATCGAGAGTCGCGCCGCCGCTATTCCGCCGCGGCGGGCTCCGGATGCTTGCCGGCCTTCTTGGCCTTGATCAGCTTGCGCAGGATCATCTTGCGCTTGAGCGCGCTGATGTGGTCGACGAAGAGCAGGCCCTCGAGGTGGTCCATCTCGTGCTGCACGCAGGTCGCCAGCAGGCCGTCGGCCTCCAGCTCCCGGGTCTCGCCCTCGCGGTCCAGGTAGCGGACCTTGACCGAGGCCGGCCGCTCGACCTCGGCGTAGTGCTCGGGCAGGGAGAGGCAGCCTTCCTCGTAGCTGGCCTCCGCCTCGGAAGCCCAGACCAGCTCCGGGTTGACCATCTGGTGGGGCTGGCGCGGGCCCTCCTTGGCCGCCACGTCGACCACGATGATCCGCTTGAGGACGCCGACCTGCGGTGCGGCCAGGCCGATGCCCGGCGCGTCGTACATGGTCTCCAGCATGTCGTCCATCAGCCGGCGCAGCGCGTCGTCGACCTGCTCGACGGGCTCGCAGCGCTTCTTCAGGCGCGGGTCGGGGGCGACGATGATCGGCAGCAGCGCCATGGCGGCGGACGGGCTCCAAGATCTTGGAATGATTCCAAAAAGGCTTGAGAGCCCTAGATATTCTCTGCACCGCGGAGCGTCAAGGCGACCCGCGTCCGACGCCGGGGCCGGCGCCGTTTGACGACTCGGGCGCCGCCTGCCGATGCTGGCAGCATCATGGCCGAATTCCTCACGAGCATCGAGCCGGACATCCTGGCGATGGCGGTCGGCGGCCTTGGGCTGCTGGTCGGTGTGGTCCTGGTGCTGGCCGTCACCGCCGGCCGCGGCGGCCGGGCGGCGGACGAGCTGGCGACCCTGCGCGGCCGTCTGGCGCAGATCGCCGAGTCCCAGGCCACCCAGCAGGCGCTGCTGGCCGAGCGCCTGCAGTCGCAGGAGCGCAGCGTCACCCAGTCGCTCGAGCTGCGCCTGGCGGAGCTGTCGCGGCGGGTCGGCGACCAGCTCTCGCAGTCCTCGACCCGCCACAACGAGACCATGACCGACCTGCGCGAGCGCCTGGCGGTCATCGACCGGGCCCAGAAGAAGATCACCGAGCTGTCCAGCCAGGTGGTCGGGCTGCAGGACATCCTGGCCAACAAGCAGGCCCGCGGCGCCCTGGGCGAGGTGCAGCTGGAGGACATCGTGCGGAACGTCCTGCCGCCTTCGGCCTACGCCTTCCAGGCCACCCTCGGCAACGGCCGCAGGGCTGACTGCATCATCAAGCTGCCCAACCCGCCGGGGCCGATCGCGATCGATTCCAAGTTCCCGCTCGAGGGCTACGAGGCGCTGCGCAACGCGGCCGACGAGGCGGGCAAGACGCAGGCCCGGCGCCAGCTCGCGGCCGACCTGCGCACCCACGTCCAGGACATCGCGGCGCGCTACATCGTGCCCGGCGAAACCGCGGAATCGGCGCTCCTGTTCCTGCCCAGCGA
>JANQLT010000152.1 GCA_028280455.1 Kiloniellales bacterium | reverse complement strand
ACCTGGTGATCACCGACGTGGTTATGCCGGACGAGAACGGCCTCGACCTGGTGCCGCGCATCCGCCGGCAGCGGCCAAGCCTGCGGGTCATCGTCATGAGCGCGCGCAGCACCCTGCTGACCGCGGTCAAGGCGACCGAGCGCGGCGCCTTCGAGTACCTGCCCAAGCCCTTCGACCTGCGCGACCTGATCGCCGTGGTGCGCCGGGCGCTTTCGGAGCCGCAGGAGGCGGCTGCGCCGCAGGACCCGATGGCCGAGGGCGAGGAGTCCCTGCCGCTGATCGGCCGCTCGCCGGCCATGCAGGAGATCTACCGCAGCCTGGCGCGGCTGATGGGCACGGATTTGACCGTGATGATCTACGGCGAGTCCGGCACCGGTAAGGAGCTGGTGGCCCGCGCCCTGCACGACTACGGCAAGCGCCGCCACGGGCCCTTCGTGGCGATCAACATGGCGGCGATCCCGCGCGAGCTGATCGAGAGCGAGCTCTTCGGCCACGAGAAGGGCGCCTTCACCGGCGCCACCGGCCGCGGCGTCGGCCGCTTCCGCCAGGCCGAGGGCGGCACCCTGTTCCTCGACGAGATCGGCGACATGCCGCTGGAGGCGCAGACCCGCCTGCTACGGGTGCTGCAGGAGGGCGAGTTCACCACCGTCGGCGGCCACAGCCCGATCAAGGCCGATGCCCGGATCATCAGCGCCACCCACCGCGACCTGCGCCTGCTGGTGCGCCAGGGCCTGTTCCGCGAAGACCTCTTCTACCGCCTGAACGTGGTGCCGATCCGCCTGCCGCCGCTGCGCGAGCGGCGCGAGGACATCCCCGAGCTGACCCGGCATTTCCTGGCCCAGGTGCAGGGCGAGGGCCTGCCGACCAAGGCGGTGACGCCGGAGGGCATGGCGCTGCTCGCCGCCGCCGCCTGGCCCGGCAACGTGCGCGAGCTGGAGAACCTGATCCGCCGCCTGGCCGCCCTCTACAGCCAGGACCTGCTCGGCGCCGAGGAGATCCGCGCCGAGCTGGAGGAGGCCGAGGCGGCCGGGGCCGCCGCCGCGCCCGGCGCGCCGGTGGTCGAGGACTCGCTCGGCGGCGCCGTCGAGCACCACCTGCGGCTCTACTTCGAGGCGCACAAGGACGACCTGCCGGCCTCCGGGCTCTACGGCCGGGTCCTGCGCGAGGTCGAGCGGCCGCTGATCGAGCTGTCCCTGGCGGCGACCCGCGGCAACCAGCTCCGCGCCGCCAGCCTCCTCGGCCTCAACCGCAACACCTTGAGAAAGAAGATTCGCGACCTGGACATTCAGGTCAGCCGGGGCCTTAAATGACCTGTGGCATCTAGGCAACAGGGCGTTCACGGGTGTCGAGCCTAAGCGAAGCGGAGCCGGCTGCGGGTGCCAAGAGCGCGGCCGACGCCGCCCCCGGTCGTAGCGGCGGTCCGAGCGGCGGTCCGGGCGGCGGTCCGGGCAGCGATCCGAACAGCCAGCCGGCCGCCGGCACGGGCGGCGACCGGATCGGCCGCTTCACGGCCTGGGCGCGCCGCGTCAACCTGGAGCGCAAGCTCGCTCTGGCGCTGCTGATCGCGGCGGTCAGCGCCGGCGTGGCGACCTTCGCCGCCCTGACCGGGCGCTTCTCGCAGCAGAGCGATCCGACCCTGATCCTGCTGCTGCTGAACCTCGACCTGGTGCTGCTGCTCGGCCTCGGCGCGCTGATCGCCCGGCGCCTGGTGATCCTGCGCACCGCCAACAAGCGCGGCGCGGCCGGTGCGCGCCTGCACACCCGGCTGGTCGCCCTGTTCAGCCTGGTGGCGGCGACGCCGACCATCATCATCGCCACCTTCGCGGTGATCTTCTTCGACTTCAGCCTACAGGGCTGGTTCAGCGAGCGGGTCAGCACGGCCGTCAAGGAATCGCTTGCCGTCGCCCAGTCCTACCTGGAAGAGCACCGCAACACGATCACCGCCGACGGCCTGGCCATGGCCCAGGACCTCAACCGCCAGGGCTCGCTGCTGCTCTACAACCCGACGCGCTTCAACCAGCTCGTCGAGGCACAGTCGGCGATCCGCTCGCTGACCGAGGCGATCGTCATCGACGGCTCCGGGCGCATCCTGGCCCGTGCCGGCTACAGCCTGCTTCTGGAGTTCGACCCGCAGATCCCGGACTGGGCCATGCAGCGCGCCAAGAGCGGCGAGGTGGTGCTGCTGACCGCCAACACCGAGGACCGGGTGCGCGCGCTCCTGCGGCTCGACGCCTTCACCGACAGCTACCTCTTCGTCGGCCGCCTGGTCGACCCGCGCGTCTTGGCCCACATCGACCGCACCCGCGACGCGGTCCAGCTCTACGAGGCCCTGGAGGGCGAGCGCTCGGGCCTGCAGATCACCTTCGCGCTGATCTTCATGCTGGTCGCGCTGTTGCTGCTGCTGACTGCGGTCTGGATCGGCCTGGCGGTGGCCAACTACCTGGCCCGGCCGATCGGCGACCTGGTGCAGGCCGCCGAGCGGGTCGGCCGCGGCGACCTCGCGGTGCGGGTCGACGAGAGCCGTGCCCAGGACGAGATCGGCCCGCTGTCGCGCGCCTTCAACCGCATGACCGCGGAGCTCGAGCGCCAGCAGCGCGCGCTGCTCGAGGCCAACCGCCAGCTCGATGACCGGCGCCGCTTCATCGAGGCGGTGCTCTCCGGCGTCTCGGCCGGCATCGTCGGCCTCGACCGCGAGGGCCGCATCGAGCTGCCGAACCGCTCGGCCGGCGAGCTGCTCAGCGCCGAGCTGCGCGCCCTGGAGGGCCGCAAGCTGGAGAGCCTGCTGCCGGAGACCGACGAGCTGATCATCCAGGCCCGGCAGCGACCCGGCCGGGTGATCGAGCGCCAGCTCAGCCTGGAGCCGCCGAGCGGCGGCATGCGCACCCTGCTGGCGCGGGTCGTCGCCGAGCAGGACGACGAGGGCATCGTCGGCTTCGTCGCCACCTTCGACGACATCTCCGAGCTGCTCTCCGCCCAGCGCAAGGCCGCCTGGGCCGACGTCGCCCGGCGCATCGCCCACGAGATCAAGAACCCCCTGACGCCGATCCAGCTCTCCGCCGAGCGCCTGCGCCGCAAGTACCTCGGCGAGATCAAGAGCGACCCCGCGACCTTCGAGATCTGCACCGACACCATCGTCCGCCAGGTCGCCGACATCGGCCGCATGGTCGACGAGTTCTCCTCCTTCGCGCGCATGCCCGCACCGGTCATGGCCGACGAGGACCTGCGCCGCCTGGTCACCGAGGCGCTGGTGCTGCAGCAGTCGGCGCACCCGCGCATCCTCTTCGACAGCGGCCTGCCGGAGCATGCCGTTGTGGTGACCTGCGACCGCCAGCAGATCAACCGCGCCCTGACCAACCTGCTGCAGAACGCCATCGACGCCATCGAGGGCCGCAAGGCGGCCAAGGGCGAGAGCCTGCCGCAGGGCGAGGTGCGCTTGCGGCTGCACGGCGGTGCGGGGCAGGTCAGCATCGTCGTCGAGGACAACGGCCGCGGCCTGCCGAAGCGCGAGCGCCACCGGCTGACCGAGCCCTACGTCACGACCCGCGAGCGCGGCACCGGGCTCGGCCTGGCCATCGTCCGCAAGATCATGGAAGATCACGACGGCGCGCTGAAGCTGGAGGATCGCGAGGGCGGCGGCGCGCGGGTCACCCTGGTCTTCGGCACGAAGCAAGACAGCGGCGCGGCGGTCGCTTCCGCCGCCGAGCCCGCGGAGCCATCGAAAACCCTGGTGCCGGACGAGGCGGCAGCCCATGGCCAATGACATCCTGATCGTCGACGACGAAGACGACATCCGCATGGTGATCACCGGCATCCTCGAGGACGAGGGCTATGCCACGCGCCAGGCCGCCGACAGCGACAGCGCGCTGGAAGCCATCGCCGCGCGCAGCCCGACGCTCGCCGTGCTCGACGTCTGGATGGAGCAGAGCCGGCTCGACGGCCTGCAGCTCATGGAGACCATCCGCCTGGTCCATCCGCACATCCCGGTGGTGATGATCAGCGGCCACGGCAACATCGAGATGGCGGTCAACGCCATCAAGCTCGGCGCCTACGACTTCATCGAGAAGCCCTTCAAGGCCGACCGCCTGCTCCTCGTCGTGCAGCGCGCCCTGGAGGCCGCGCGCCTGCGCAGCGAGAACGAGGAGCTGCGCCGGCGCGCCGGCGGCGACGGCGAGCTGATCGGCAAGACCCAGGTGGTCAACCAGCTCCGCCAGGCGATCCAGCGCGTCGCCCCGACCGGCAGCCGGGTGCTGATCACCGGCCCGGCCGGCGCCGGCAAGGAGGTCGTGGCCCGCATGATCCACGACCAGTCGCAGCGCAGTGCCGGCCCCTTCGTGGTGCTCAACTGCGCGACCATGCATCCGGACCGCCTCGAGTCCGAGCTCTTCGGCCTGGAGGACGGCGACGGCCAGTGCGCGCCGGGACGGATCGGCACGCTGGAGCGCGCCCACGGCGGCACCCTGCTGCTCGACGAGGTGGCCGACATGCCGCCGGAGACCCAGGGCAAGATCGTCCGCGTGCTGCAGGAGCAGACCTTCCAGCGGGTCGGCGGCCGCCGGCCGGTGGAGGTCGACGTCCGGGTCATCGCCGCGACCAACCGCGATCTCGACAGCCTGATGGCCGAGGGCAACTTCCGCGAGGACCTCTACTACCGGCTGAACGTGGTGCCGATCCGCGTGCCGGCCCTGCGCGAGCGGGCCGAGGACGTGCCGGACCTGATCGAGGCCTTCATGGCCAGGGCCGCCATGGCCGCGGGGGTGCCGATGCGCAAGCTGACCGACGACGCCCTGGCGGCGCTGCAGGGCTACGACTGGCCCGGCAACGTGCGCCAGCTCCGCAACGTCGTCGACTGGATCCTGATCATGGCGCCGGGCGGGCCGGAGGCGACGGTCGGCGCCGACATGCTGCCGCCGGACATCGCCGGTCCCGGCCGCGGCCTGGCGCCCGGCGACGCCGCCTCGGAGGTCATGTCCATGCCCCTGCGCGAAGCCCGCGAGGTCTTCGAGCGGCAGTATCTCGCCGCCCAGGTCTCGCGCTTCGGCGGCAACATCTCCCGCACCGCCTCCTTCGTCGGCATGGAGCGCTCGGCCCTGCACCGCAAGCTGCGCTCGCTGGGCGTCAACACCGCCGAGCGACGCTAGCTTCCTCCTGGGCGCGCCTGTAAAGAGACCCCGATATGAAAGTCATCATCTGCGGCGCCGGCCAGGTCGGGGCGAACATCGCGCGCTATCTCGCCGACGAGGACACCGACATCACGGTGATCGACCAGTCGCCCGAGCTGGTCCAGAAGATCGTCGACTCGCTCGACGTGACCGGGCTGGTCGGCTTCGCCTCCCACCCGGACATCCTGGAGCGCGCCGGTGCCCGGGACGCCGAGATGATCATCGCCGTCACCTACGCCGACGAAGTGAACATGATCGCCTGCCAGATCTGTCACACGCTGTTCGACGTGCCGACCAAGATCGCCCGGGTCCGCCACCAGAGCTATCTGGAGCCCATGTGGTCGGACCTCTTCAGCCGCGACCACATGCCGATCGACGTGATCATCTCGCCGGAGGTGGAAGTGGCCCAGGCGATCAACCATCGCCTGGCGATCCCCGGCGCCTTCGACGTCATCCCCCTGGCCGACGGCCGGGTCAGCCTGATCGGCGTGCACTGCGGCGAGGAGACGCCGGTCCTGGACACGCCGCTGCGCCAGCTCACCGACCTCTTCCCGGACCTGCACATCGTCATCGTCGCCGTCTCGCGCGGCGGCCAGGGCATCGTGCCCCGGGGCGACGACATGCTGCAGCAGGGCGACGACGTCTACTTCGTCGCCGACAGCGCGCACCTGCAGCGGGCCATGGCGGCCTTCGGCCACGAGGAGATCGAGGCGCGGCGGATAATCGTGGTCGGCGGCGGCAACATCGGCCTCAACCTGGCCCAGCTCGTCGAGGCCAGCGGCAAGCGGGTCAACCTCAAGCTGATCGAGGTCGACAAGAAGCGCGCCGAGCTGGTCGCCCAGCGCCTCGAGCGGACCGT
Source organism: Kiloniellales bacterium (assembly GCA_028280455.1). Classification (GTDB taxonomy): domain Bacteria; phylum Pseudomonadota; class Alphaproteobacteria; order Kiloniellales; family JAKSDN01; genus JANQLT01. The sequence continues at coordinate 83,352 of JANQLT010000152.1, read as the reverse complement.
GGTGATCCACGGCGACGCCCTGGACACCGACATCCTCGACGAGGCCAATGTCGCCGCTACCGAGACCATCGTCGCGGTCTCCAACGACGACGAGGTCAACATCCTCTCCTCCATGCTGGCCAAGCGTTTCGGCTGCCAGCGCGCTGTCACCTTGATCAACAAGACCTCCTACAGCCCGCTGTTCAGCTCGCTCGGCATCGACACCGTGGTCAGCCCGCGCGCCATCACCGTCTCGACCATCCTGCAGCATGTCCGGCGCGGCCGGATCCGCTCCGTGCATTCGCTGACCGAAGGCTTCGGCGAGCTGATCGAAGCGGAAGCCCTGGAGACCTCGAGTCTCGTCGGCGTACCGATCCGCGACGCCAAGCTGCCGGAGGGAGTCGTGCTCGGCGCCATCGTGCGCGGCAACGAGGTCTTGATACCGCGCGGCGGCACCATCGTGCGCAGCGGCGACCTCGTGATTCTCTTCGCCGCCAGTGAAGCGGTGAAGCAGGTCGAGAAGATTTTTTCCGTCAGACTCGAGTTCTTTTGACGCAATTCCGTTGCTCACGCGCGTCGCTTCTTTAGGATCACAGCTTCCTAAAGGGAGGAACGCGCCATGCCGCGCGAAGCCTACGTCAACGGACGCTACTTGCCGCATCGCGCCGCGCAGGTTCACATCGAAGATCGCGGCTACCAGTTCGCCGACGCCGTCTACGAAGTCGTGCCGGTCGTGCACGGCGCGCTGGTCGACGAAGACATGCACCTCGATCGCCTGGAGCGCTCGCTCGACGAGCTGCGCATCGCCATGCCGATGTCGCGCCAAGCGCTGGAGATGACCAGCCGCGAGCTGATGCGCCGCAACGGACTCACCTACGGCTTCCTCTACATGCAGGTCAGCCGCGGCGTCGCGCCGCGCGACCACAAGTTCCCGAAGCAGGCGCGCCCGGCGCTGGTCATGACCACGCGCCAGACCAAGCCGCATTCGGAAGAGATGCTGAGCAAGGGCGTGGCCGTGATCACCGTGCCGGACATCCGCTGGAAGCGCTGCGATATCAAATCGATATCCCTGCTTCCTAACGTCCTCGCCAAGCAGCAGGCGGTCGACGAAGGGGCCTACGAGGCCTGGATGATCGACGCCGAGGGCTTCGTCACCGAGGGCACCTCGACCAATGCCTGGATCGTCACCAAGGACAACCGCCTGGTCACGCGCAGCGCGAACAACGCCATCCTGAACGGCGTCACGCGGCTGGCGCTGCTGGCCATCGCCGAGAGCATCGGCGTCGAGCTGGAGGAGCGCGCCTTCACCCTGGAGGAGGCGCTGGAGGCGCGCGAGGCCTTCCTGACGTCGAGCACCAACTTCGTGATGCCGGTGACGGCGATCGACGGCCGCTCCGTCGGCAACGGCCATCCCGGCCTGCTCACCATGAAGCTGCGGGACAGCTACGTGAGCTATGCCATGGGACTTGCTCGTTCGGGTGATAGCGCGCCCGCGGTGCCCGAGGTCGAGGCCCGGGCGTGCCGCTGAGGCGGCCGCGGGGACTCGTCTTCGACTGGGACAACACCCTGGTCGATAGCTGGCTGCAGATTCATCGCATCACCAATCTGACCCTCGAAGCCATGGGCCACCCGGCCTGGAGCCTGGACGAGACCAAGCAACGCATCCGGGCCTCGGCGCGCGACAGCTTTCCGCGGCTGTTCGGCGAGCGCAGCGCGGAGGCCATGGCGTTCTTCACGGCGGCCTTCGAGGCCGGGCGGCCGGGCACCCTGCCGGAGCTGCCGGGGACCGGCGCGGCGCTGCGCGCGCTGGGCGGCGCGGGCGCGGTGATGAGCGTGGTCAGCAACAAGCAGGGCTCGATCCTGCGCCAGGAGGTGGCGCGGATGGGCTGGGACGGGCACTTCCACCGCCTGGTCGGCGCCGGCGACGCGGCGCGCGACAAGCCGGCGGCCGAGCCGATCGTGATGGCGCTGGCGGGCAGCGGCCTCGAGCCCGGACCGGAGATCTGGCTGGTCGGCGACACCGATACCGACCTGCTCTGCGCCCACAACAGCGGCTGCACCCCCGTCCTGCTGCGCGCCGAGCCGCCGCGGGCCGGCGAGTTCGAGGGCGCCGAGCCGGCGCTGCACGTCGCCACCTGCGAGGCCCTGGTAGAGCAGGCTCTCAATCCCTAGATACAGGAGAGTGGTGGCGCCGAGCGATCCATCGATCGCTTGGCGAGCCGCTGCGTCGGTGGGTGCTGCCGGTTGTGACAAGGGGTCTGCAGTGCAATGCTCGCCGTTAGATGAGTCCCCGGCTGTTCAATTGGGGACCGGAACAGGACAACGATAAGAAAAGGGGGCAATGATGGCCTCGGAAAAGTCCCAGAACGTTCAGGACGTCTTTCTGAACCATATCCGCAAAAACAAGGTGCCCGTGACGGTCTTCCTGGTGAACGGCGTCAAGCTGCAGGGGATCATCACCTGGTTCGATAACTTCTCGGTGCTGCTGCGCCGCGATGCCCATTCCCAGCTCGTTTACAAACACGCCATATCGACCGTGATGCCGGCGACCCCGGTCCAGCTCTTCGATCCGGCCAAGGAGGAGATGGAGCACGCCTGAGCTAGAGCCGGGCGACCGCGGCCCCGCGTCAGCCACGCGCGCCGCGCTGCTCCACCCCGACAGTGGCCGCCAGGTCGGCGCGCGCAGCGCCGAAGCTGCGCTCGCCGAGGCCTGCGGCTTGGCGCGCGCCATCGCGCTGGAGATCGCCCACGCCGAAGTCGTCCGGGTGACTCGACCGCGGCCCTCGAGCCTGTTCGGCGCCGGCGCCGTCGAGCGCATCGCCCGCGAGATTGACGACCGCGAGATCAAGCTCGCCGTGGTCGATGCCGCGCTCTCGCCGGTGCAGCAGCGCAACCTGGAGAAGGCCTGGCGCTGCAAGGTGATCGACCGCACCGGCCTGATCCTGGAGATCTTCGGCGAGCGCGCCCGCACCAAGGAGGGCCAGCTCCAGGTCGAGCTGGCGGCGCTGAGCTACCAGCGCTCGCGCCTGGTGCGCTCCTGGACCCACTTGGAGCGCCAGCGCGGCGGGCTCGGCTTCGTCGGCGGCCCCGGCGAGAGCCAGCTCGAGATCGACCGCCGGCTGATCACCGAGCGGATCACCCGGATCAAGAAGGAGCTGGAGCAGGTCGTCCGGACCCGCGCGCTGCACCGCCGGGCGCGAAAGCGCGTGCCCTATCCGATCGTCGCCCTGGTCGGCTACACCAACGCCGGAAAGTCGACCCTCTTCAACCGCCTGACCGAGGCCGAGGTCGCGGCCGAGGACCTGCTCTTCGCCACCCTCGACCCGACCATGCGCAAGGTCCGCCTGGACTCGGGCTCTGAGGTCATCCTGTCGGACACGGTCGGCTTCGTCTCCAACCTGCCGACCCAGCTCGTGGCCGCCTTCCGGGCGACCCTGGAAGAGGTCACCGAGGCCGACGTCGTGGTCCACGTGCGCGACGCGGCGCATCCCGACAGCGAGGCGCAGGCCGCCGACGTGCTGGCCGTGCTGCGCGATCTCGGGCTCGGCGCGCTGGTCGACGAGGGCCTGATCGAGGCCCTGAACAAGATCGACCTGCTGGCGCCCGAGGCCCGCGAAAGCCTGCTCGGCCGCAGCCGGCGCAATGCCGCCGCGGTGCCGGTCTCCGCCCTGACCGGCGAGGGCGTGCCGGCGCTGATGGGCGCCGTCGACGCGCAGCTCGCCAGCAGCCAGTCGCTGACCGAGCTCACCGTGCCGCTGCAGGACGGCGCGGCCCTGGCCTGGCTCTACCGCCAGGGCCAGGTGGTCAGCCGCGACGACGGCGAGTCCCACGCCCGCCTGCAGGTCCGCCTGAGCGCCGCCAACCGGGCCCGTTTCGAGCGCCGCTTCGGCGCCGAGAGCGCCGCCGACGATCCAGTCGCCGGCCCGGCATGAGCCTCGACATCGACAAGGTGACGGCGCTGCTGGAAGCCGCGGCGGCCGAGGAGATCATGCCGCGCTTCCGGGGCCTCGCCGAGTCCGAGGTCCGCCGCAAGGCCGGGGGCGAGCCGGTGACCGTCGCCGACGAGGCGACCGAGGCCTTCGTCGAGCGGGGCCTGCGGGCGCTCTTGCCGGAGGCGAGCGTGGTCGGCGAGGAGGGCATCGCACGGAGCGCCGAGGGCCTGGCCGCGGTCGACTGGGAGCCGCCGGTCTGGATCATCGACCCGATCGACGGCACCGCCAACTTCGCCGCCGGCCGGCCGGTCTTCGTCGTCATGGTCGCGCTGGTCCGCAACCGCCGGCTGGCGGCCTCCTGGATCCACGACCCCATCGCCGGCCGCACGGCGGTCGCCGAGGCGGGGGCGGGGGCCTTCCTCGACGGCGAGCGGCTCGCGGCGGCCGGGCCCGCGCGTCCCGAGGCGCTGCGCGGCAGCTTGCACACCGGCCGCTTCGGCGGACCGGAGCTGGACCGCCGGGCCCAGGCGGTCGGCCCGCGCGTCGGCAAGATCAAGAGCCTGCGCTGCGCCGGCCATGAGTACATCCGCCTGGCCCGGGGCGAGATCCATTACAGCCTCTTCACCAAGCTGATGCCTTGGGATCATGCCCCGGGTGTCCTGCTGTACCGCGAAGCCGGCGGCCTGGCGAAGCTGTTCGACGGCCGCGACTACCAGGCGCCCATCTTCGAGGGGCCGCCCTTGCTGATGGCCGCCGACCAGGATCTCTGGCAGTCGCTGAGGTCCATGTTGACAGGCGACGGCTAGCCGACTCTTGTTGACGGAGCGAGTCCTGGTGCTGTCGAAGGGAGCGGGGCCATGGCGCAGTCCGCGGGAATACCGGTCGTCGACCTGACCGCGCTGGACAGTGCCCAGCCGGACGAGCGACAGGCCTGTGCCGCAGAGATCGGCCGGGCCCTCCGAGAGGTCGGCTTCTTCTATGCCCTCGGCCATTCCATCGAGGCGGCGCTGGTGGCGCGCGTCTTCGGGGTCGCGCGGGACTTCTTCGCCCTGCCCTTGGAGGAGAAGCTGGCCGTGCGCATGCGACCGGAGACCGGCTATCGCGGCTACTTTCCGCTGCAAGGCGAAGTGACCGACGAGGCCCTCGGTGGCGACCCCAAGGAGGGCTTCGATATCGCCGTCTCGCCGCCGCGCATGCCGGAGGGCGAGAGCCTGGCGGAGATCCCCTGGCCGCGGCGCCCCGAATCGCTCGAAGCGGTGCTCGGCGCCTACCACGCCGCGCTCTGCGACCTCGGCCGGCGCATCTCCCGTGGTTTCGCCCTGGCGCTCGATCTGCCCGAAGCTTTCTTCGCCGAGCGCCTGCAGCGGCCGACGGCGATCTTGCGGATCCTCCACTACCCGGAGAGCGGCGGCCTGCGCGATGCGGAGAGCGGCGAGGCCGTCAGTTGCGGCGCCCACAGCGACTACGGCTACTTGACCATCCTGGCCCAGGACGAGGAGGGCGGTCTGCAGGTCCAGGACCGCGCCGGACGCTGGATCGACGTACCGCCCCGGGCCGGCGCCTTCGTCTGCAACATCGGCGAGCTGATGGGCCGTTGGACCAACGATGTCTTCCGCGCGACGCCGCACCGGGTGCTCCGGGTCTCGCGGGCGCCCCGCTATTCGGTGCCCTTTTTCTTCCACCCGGACGACGATGTCCTGGTCGAGACCCTGCCGACTTGTATCGCAGAGGACCGGCCGGCTCACTATTTGCCGGTGACCAGCGGCGACTACGTCCTGCAGCGCCAGCGCGGGGCCTATGGCTAGCGCGTTTTCCGCTGACGCGGAACACGGCACCGGCCCCCCCCCCCTCCCCGCCACCCACGGCAGTATCCTATTGGGTGGCCGGGAGGGGGAGCGGGCCGGTGCCGTCCGATCGGAAAACGCTGTAGGGCTGCGTCTGTACCAGGAATCCCGCCGCATCTGGCCCTAGCGCCCGGCCTTTTCCCCCACTAGAACTAGGCGATCTGGACCCATCGTGGGGCCGGGGCAGGGGAGCTGTGCAAGGGTGGCCAAGGAACATCCCAGCAAGACGCGCGTGGTCATCATCGGCGGCGGCATCGTCGGCTGCTCGCTGGCCTATCACCTGACCAAGATCGGCTGGAAGGACGTCGTCCTCCTGGAGCGGCGCAAGCTGACCTGCGGCACCACCTGGCACGCCGCCGGCCTGGTCGGCCAGCTCCGGGCGACCTCCAACCTGACCCGCCTCGCCCAGTACACCACCGACCTCTACACCGGCCTCGAAGCCGAGACCGGCCAGGCGACGGGCTTCAAGCAGAACGGCAGCCTCTCGGTCGCCGCCGACGCCGAGCGCTTCGAGGAGCTGAAGCGCGGCGCCTCCATGGCCCGCACCTTCGGCCTCGAGGTCGAGGTGATCACGCCGAGCGAGGCGCGGGACTATTACTCGCTGCTCAACGTCGAGGACCTGGTCGGCGCGGTCTTCCTGCCGAAGGACGGCCAGACCAACCCGACCGACACGACCCAGGCCCTGGCCAAGGGCGCCCGGGCCGGCGGCGCGCAGATCATCGAGGACTGCAAGGTCACGGGCGTGACCCTGCGCGACGGCCGGGCGGTCGGCGTGACCACCGACCAGGGCAGCCTCGAGGCCGAGTTCGTGGTCAACTGCGGCGGCATGTGGGGCCGCGAGATCGGCCGCATGGCCGGCGTCTCGGTGCCCCTGCAGGCCTGCGAGCACTTCTACATCGTCACCGAGGAGCTCGACGGCGTGCCGGCCGACCTGCCGGTGCTGCGCGACCCGAGCGGCTGCGCCTACTTCAAGGAGGACGCCGGCAAGCTGCTGCTCGGCGCCTTCGAGCCCAACGCCAAGCCCTGGGCCCTCGACGGCGTGCCCGAGGACTTCGAGTTCGACGAGCTGCCCGAGGACTTCGAGCACTTCGAGCCGATCCTGGAGCACGCCATGCACCGCGTGCCGCTGCTCCAGCAGGCCGGCATCCGGACCTTCTTCAACGGCCCGGAGAGCTTCACGCCGGACACCCGCTACATGCTCGGCGAGGCGCCGGAGGTGCGGAACTTCTTCATGGCCTGCGGCTTCAACTCGATCGGCATCCAGTCGGCCGGCGGCGCCGGCAAGGTCATGGCCGAGTGGATCTCCCAGGGCCATCCGCCGATGGACCTCTGGGACGTCGACGTCCGCCGGCTCTACGCCTTCCAGTCCAACCGGGCCTACCTGGCGGAGCGGGCCACCGAGTCCCTCGGCAAGCTCTACGCCATGCACTGGCCCTTCCTGCAGCCCGAGACGGCCCGCAACATCCGCCTCTCGCCGCTGCACGAGCGGCTCAAGGCGAGCGGCGCCTGCTTCGGCGAGGTCGCCGGCTGGGAGCGCGCCAACTGGTTCGCCACCGACGGCATGGCGCCGGTCTACGAGTACAGCTACGGCCGGCAGAACTGGTTCGGCTGCGCCGCCGAGGAGCACAAGGCGGTGCGCGAGACGGTCGGCCTCTTCGACCAGACCTCCTTTGGCAAGTTCCTTGTACAAGGCCCTGATTCAGAAGCGCTTCTGCAGAGGGTCTGCGCCAATGACGTGGCCGTCGCCAAGGGCAGGGTGGTCTACACCCAGTGGCTCAACGAGCGCGGCGGCATCGAGGCCGACCTGACGGTGACCCGCCTGGCAGAGGACGCCTACATGGTGGTCACCGGCGCGGCGGTGGCGCGCCGCGACCTGCTCTGGCTGCAGCGCCATCTCGATGCCGAGACCCGCGCGGTGGTCACCGACGTCACCTCGGGCTACGCCGTGCTCGGGGTCATGGGGCCGAACAGCCGGCAGCTCCTGGCCGGCCTGACCCAGGACGACCTGAGCCACGAGGGCTTCCCCTTCGGCACCTCGCGCGAGATCGAGCTGGGCCCGGCCATCGTCCGGGCGACGCGGATCTCCTACGTCGGCGAGCTGGGCTGGGAGCTCTACGTGCCGAGCGAGTTCGCCGTCGGCGTGTTCGACCGGCTGGTCGAGGCCGGCGCGCCCCTCGGTCTGCGCCTGGCCGGCCTGCATGTGCTGGATTCCTGCCGCATCGAGAAGGCCTACCGGCACTTCGGCCACGACATCACCGACGAGGACACGCCGTTGGAGGCCGGGCTCGGCTTCGCCGTGCGCTTCGACAAGAACCAGCCCTTCATCGGCCGCGACGCCCTGTTGCGCCAGAAGGAGCGGGGGCTCGGCAAGCGCCTGGTCCAGTTCGCCCTGGAGGACCCGGAGCCGCTGATCTATCACAACGAGCCGATCTACCGGGACGGCGAGATCGTCGGCTACATCACCTCGGCGAACTACGGGCATCACCTGGGGCGGGCCATCGGCCTGGGCTACATCAGTCACGCCGACGGCGTCGACGCCGACTACGTGAACGCGGGCAGCTACGAGATCGAGGTCGCTTGCGAGCGGGTTCCGGCCCGCGCCAGCCTGCGGCCGATGTACGACCCGAAAAGCGAGCGCATGAGACTCTAAGGCCCGGCAAAGGGCCGCAACCAAGCGGGGCTGAGGAATGCTGGTCGGCATACCCAAGGAGATCAAGACGCACGAATACCGGGTCGGCCTGGTGCCGGCCTCGGTGCGCGAGCTGACGCACCATGGCCACAAGGTCATCGTCGAGACCGACGCGGGCGCCGGCATCGGCTGCAGCGACGCGGACTACCAGGCGGTCGGCGCCGAGATCCGCGGCAGCGCCGCCGAGATCTTCGCCGAGGCGGAGATGGTGGTGAAGGTCAAGGAGCCGCTGCCCGAGGAGTACGCGCAGCTCCGCCAGGGCCAGCTCCTCTTCACCTACCTGCACCTGGCGCCCGACGAGCCGCAGACCCTGGGCCTGATGAACTCCGGCTGCATCGCGGTCGCCTACGAGACCGTGACCAGCGCCCGCGGCGGCCTGCCCCTGCTGTCGCCCATGAGCGAGGTGGCCGGGCGCATGTCGGTGCAGGTCGGCGCCCACTGCCTGGAGAAGGAGCAGGGCGGCTCCGGCATGCTGCTCGGCGGCGTGCCGGGCGTGGCGGCGGCCAAGGTGGTGATCATCGGTGGCGGCGTCTCCGGCACCAACGCGGCGCGCATGGCCATGGGCATGGAGGCCCACGTCACGGTCATCGACCTCTCGCTGGAGCGGCTCTACGCCCTCGACCTGCAGTTCGGGCCGATGCTCAACACCATCTACTCGACGGTCGACGCCATCGAGCGCCACGTGGTCGGCGCCGACCTGGTGATCGGCGCGGTCCTGGTGCCCGGCGCGGCGGCGCCCAAGCTGGTCACCGCCGAGATGGTTCGGCAGATGCGGCCCGGCTCGGTCTTCGTCGACATCGCCATCGACCAGGGCGGCTGCTCGGAGACTTCGCAGCCGACCAACCACGCCGAGCCGACCTACGAGGTCGACGGCGTGGTGCACTACTGCGTGACCAACATGCCGGGGGCGGTGGCGCGGACCTCGACCTTCGCGCTCAACAACGCGACCCTACCCTTCACCATGGCCCTGGCCAACAAGGGCTACCGCCGGGCGCTGGCCGAGAACCCGCATCTGCGCGCCGGCCTGAACGTCGCCGACGGCAAGATCACCTGCAAGCCGGTCGCCGAAGCGCACGGCCTAGATTATCATCCTGCGGAGGAAGTTCTCGGCATATCTTATTGATGCCGCATGGATTAGCTAAGGAGCAGGAACGGGTCCGGCACCCTTTGCCGGGGCGGGCCGTGAGGCCCAGAGAGATGGACTGGACAGCATCATGAACGTCGTTCCCCTGACCTCGAACTCGCTCGAGCAGCATTGGATGCCCTTCACGGCCAACCGGGCCTTCAAGGCCAAGCCGCGGATCATCACCGGCGCCAAGGGCATGTACTACACGACCGATCGCGGGGAGACGGTGCTCGACGGCTCGGCCGGCCTGTTCTGCGTCGCCGCCGGCCACGGCCGGCCGGAGATCGCCGAGGCCGTCGGCCGGACCCTGAACGAGATCGACTACGCGCCGCCCTTCCAGCACGGCCACCCGATGTCCTTCGAGCTGTCGCGCCGCCTGGCCTCGGAGCTGCCCGGCGACCTCAACTACCTCTTCTACACCAACTCCGGCTCGGAATCGGTGGACACGGCGCTGAAGATCGCGCTGGCCTACCACCGCTGCCGCGGCGAGGGGCAGCGCCAGCGGCTGATCGGCCGCGAGGGCGCCTACCACGGCGTCAACTTCGGCGGCATCTCGGTCGCCGGCATCCTCAACAACCGCAAGGCCTACGGCGTCGGCCTGCCGGGCGTCGCGCACATGCGCCACACCAAGCTGCCGGAGCACGAATACGTCCGCGGCGAGCCCGAGACCGGCGCCGAGCTGGCCGAGGACCTGGCCCGCTTCTGCCAGCTCCACGGCGGCGAGAACATCGCCGCGGTCATCGTCGAGCCGATCGCCGGCTCGATCGGCTGCCTGGTGCCGCCCAAGGGCTACCTGCAGCGCCTGCGGGAGATCTGCGACGAGCACCACATCCTGCTGATCTTCGACGAGGTGATCTGCGGCTTCGGGCGCACCGGCAAGCCCTTCGGCGCCGATGCCTTCGGCGTGGTGCCGGACATCATGACCATGGCCAAGGCCCTGACCAACGGCGTGGTGCCGATGGGCGCGGTCGCGGTCAGCGACAAGGTCTACGAGACGGTCACCGAGGCCGCGCCGGAGAACGCCGTCGAGCTGTTCCACGGCTACACCTACTCGGGCTGCCCCGTGGCCTCGGCCGCGGCGCTGGCGACCCGCGACATCTTCGCCCAGGACCAGCTCGTCGAGCGGGCGGCGCAGATGACCCCGACCTTCCTCGACGCGCTGTTCTCGATGAAGGACGTCCCGGTCATCGAGAACATCCGCGGCTACGGCATGATCGGCGCCATGGACCTGGCGACCCTCAACGGAACGCCCGGTCAGCGCGGCGCCCGGGTGATCCAGGAGTTCTACGACGCCGGCGTGATGACCAAGATGACCGGCGACTGCGCCCTGGTCTCGCCGCCCCTAGTCGCCGAGGAGGGCCACATCGACGAGCTCTTCACCAAGCTCCGCCAGGTGCTCTCGACGCACTGAGCCGGCGCGCACGGACGCTTACGGGGGGCGGGGCCGATTTCGGCCCCGCTCTCTTTTCGGCAGCCTTTCCAGCGCCGTAACCACGACCGGCGAGGCGCGAGCGCAAAACCGGCGAGCGGGTTGCCGTCACGGTCTGCCGGAGGCTCCGACAAGACGGCAACCCAGACATGGCGGAGACTGGGCGAGACCATCTCCTTGGAGATCTAGAGTGACTTGGAGGGGAATCTGAGCATTTGTGCTATCCTTTATGTGTAATGTGATGAAATGATGCGTATTTCGCAAATGATGAGATTTGCGCGTCCGGGGGAATCGACAGCGACAAGCTGCGGGGATGTGACATGACCAAGCGGTTGACCATCGCTTTCGCGGGTCTTCTGACGGCGCTCGCGGTCTCGGGTGGCCTCTCGACAGAGGCGCGCGCCACCGTGATCACGGCTGACAATCTCTTTGCCTCGACATCGGGCTCGCGCGGCATCGGCTTCGTCGCCCCCTCGGCCGGGTTCTTGAATTCCACTGCCGGACAGACCTTCACAGCGGCCGTCGGCGGCACGCTCGACAGGGTCACCGTGGTCCACTCGTCGGTCGCGCCGGAGCTCAATCCCTTGGTGATGGACTTCTTTGCGGCAACGCCAAGCGGCGGCGGCACGACCATAGCCGGAGCCTCCCTTGCCCAGGTGACCATTCCCTATGCATCGATTCCCGGCGCCCCCGTCTCCTACACCACCCACTTCGACTTCTCGGCTTTCAATATCTTCATGAACGCGGGCGGCATCTACGGATTCCTGCTTCACACCGCCACCGGTCGCAACACCAGTTGGCAATTCGGTGTCCCCACGACCGCCAACAGTACTTATGCCGGCGGCAATTTGATTTATGGAACCAATGGCGTTGGGTCTGGGGCGTTTCTCGACGCAGGGCGCGACCTCCGCTTCAGGGTGACAGTCAACACCGTGACCGTGCCGGAGCCGGCCTCCTTGTTTCTTCTGGCCTTCGGCGTCGCGGCCCTCGGGTTCTTCACGCGAAGGCGGACTTCGGGATCGGGGTGGGTCCGCTCCGGAAAGGCACTCGGCGCCTGAAGACCGCTCGGTTGCGGTCAGACAGTCTTGGTGCCCGCTGCACCCCGCTGAGCCGGCTTCGGCCCCGTTTTCATCCCGAGAGCTTCTGCAGCGCCGCGACCATGGCCGGCGAGAGGTCGGCGTGGTGGTGGACCATCTTCCAGGCGCCGGCTTCCCGGCGATAGATGTTGGTTACCCGGCCGTCGACGGCCACCGGCTGACCGGCCAGCGTGAAGCTGCCGCGCTCGACGCCCAGCTCGTAGGCCGTGTCGCCGCTCACCTGCAGGAACTGATCTTCCAAAGCGACGTCGCCGTCCGTGCAGACCTGGGCGACCTTCGCCCAGGTCTCGCTGACCGTCGCCCAGCCGATCTCGCAGCCGCCGACCGGGTGCATCGAGCTCACCGCGTCGCCGTGCGACCAGACGTCTGACAGCGGCCCGGCATCGCCATTCAGCATGCTGTTCAAGGCCGCGTAGAAGGCCGCCGAGGCGACCTGCAGGTCGTTCTCACCGGACATGGCTTTCCCCCTTGCCGTGATCGCTTTGGATGAGACCACAGATCTCTTCGGCGGGCATCTGCGTTGCCGAAGGTGGCCCGCCGGCGCGCCTCAAGCGTCGCCGACGGTCTCCCGGGCCTGCTCCACGAGCCAATCGCGGACCTGGCGGACCGGGCCGGACAGCGTCCTGGTGTCCGGGGTCAGCAGGTAGTAGCCGTCGCGGCTCGACAAGCGGGCGCCCGGCAGGCGGAGCAGGGCGCCCGAGGCGAGGTGGTCGCCGAACAGGATCACGTCGCCGATCACCAGGCCGAGGCCCCGGACGGCCGCGTCCGCGCAGAGGTGCGAGCGGTTGAAATAGAGGTGGCCGGCCGCCGCGTCGAAGTCGAGCGCCATGGCCTCGAAGTAGCGGCGCCACCAGTAGAGCCCGCGCTCGTGGATCAGGCGGTGGCTGCTGTAGAGCGCAGGGTCGCCCGGCTCGGGACCTTGTTCCAGCAGAGACGGCGCGGCGGCCGGGAAGGTCTCGCAGTCCATCAGCGGCGCCGTCTTGAAGCCGATGCAGGACACCGGGCCCCAGGTGATGGCCAGGTCGACGTCGCCGAGCACGCTGCGCGGCGGATCGGGCCGGATGCGCAGGTCGAGGTTGACGCCGAGCCCCTCCAGCCCGGCCGCCGACAGGCGCGGCATCAGCCAGCGCGTGCCGACGTCGGTCTCGACGTCGAGCACGACCGTGCTGCGGCTGCCGCCGCGCCGCAGCCGCCCGGAGCCGACCTCCAGGGCGGCGAGGGAGTCGGCGGCGGTGCGCGCGAAGAAGCTGCCTTCGCCGGTCAGGACCACGTGGCGGGCATGGCGCTGGAACAGCGCCACCCCGAGTTCCGCCTCCAGGTTGCGGACGTGGCGGCTGACGGCGGCGTGGCTGACCCCCAGCTCGTCGGCCGCCCGGGCGAAGCTGCCGTGGCGCGCGGCGGCCTCGAAGGCGCGGATGGCGTTTAGGTTCGGCAGGGCCCGCATGGCTTGAGCATAACATGAACTATCGCTTGAGACAGTTCTGATCGTTTGAGACCGATCTCAATTCTCGCATATCGATGCCATCGACGATGCGGCTCCCGAACCCCCGGGGACCTTGGAGGGATCGATGGCAGAGGACTCGATGGCAGGGCGGGCGACGGCGGTGCCCCCGACCGCGAAGAGCGGGCAGGGCGTGATCCCGGCCTTGATCACCGGGGTGATGATCCAGGGCCTGGCCAAGGGCTGCACCTATCCGCTGCTGAGCATTCTCCTGGCCGGCATCGTGCCGAGCTTCTGGAACGGCGTCAGCGCGGCGGCCACCGGGCTCGGATTCCTGCTCGGCGTCCTGCTGGTGCCGCCCTTCGCCCGCCGTTTCGGCAGCGGAACGACAGCGCTTTGCGGCATCGTCCTGATCGCCGTGTCCCTGGCGGCGCTCTCCGTCGTCCGCGACTTCGCCTCGATCTTCGCCCTGCGCCTTGTCTTGGGCTGCGCCGCCAACATGCTCTTCATCGTCGCCGAGACCGGCCTCAACACCTTCGTCTCGCCGGGCCGCCGCGGCCGGGTCATCGGCATCTACGCGGCGGGCGGGGCCCTGGGCTACGTCATCGGGCCGAGCATCGTCGCGGCCCTGCCGGACTCGCCGGGCCCGCTGCTGCTCGGCTGCGCGGCGGTGGTCGCACTGGCCTTGCTGCCGCTCGCGCGGGCCCGGCGGCCGCTCGACCGCTGCGTCGCGCCGGCCAGCGCCGGGCGCCTGTGGCCGACGGTCAGGGCCTTCCCCTTCGTCTTCGCCCTGCTGTTCGGCGCCTCGGCCATCGACGCCATCGTGCTCGGCCTGCTGCCGGTCATCGCCCAGGCGCAGGCCTTCTCCATCGAAGCCGGCGCGCTCTTCGTGGCGGTCTTCCACGTCGGCCTGCTGCTCGGCCAGCCGCTGGTCGGGGTGAGCCTCGACCGCTTCGGCCGGCGCCGCACGGTGCTCGGCTGCTGCCTGCTGTCGCTCGGCTGCGCCGGCGCCCTGGTGCTCGGCCATCAGCTCGGCTTCTGGCTGGCGGCCGGCGCGATGTTCGTCTGGGGCGGCTCGAACTACGGCCTCTACACCGCCGGGCTGGCCCTGATCGGCGACCGCTATCGCGGCGAGGCCCTGAGCGCCGCGACCACCGCCTTCGCCGCCGTCTACGCGCTCGCCGCCATCGTCGCGCCCCTCCTCACCGGCCAGGCGCTGGAGTCCATCGGCGCCGCCGGGTTCTTCCTGGTGGTCGGCGCCTTCTACCTGCTGGCGCTCTTGTACGGCGCCGCCAGCTTCCGGCCGCTGGAGCCGACCCGCTGCCGGGCCTGACGGCACCTCACGCCGCGCCGGCGCCTGCCTCGGAGAGCACAGCGGCCGTGTGCTTGGCGATGGTCTTCTCCTCCTCGGTCGGGATCACCCAGGCCGAGGCCGGCGAGTCCGGCCGGCTGATGCGCGGGCCGCCCGCCGCGTTGACCTCTTCGTCGAGGGCGATGCCGAGCCAGGCCGCGCCCCGGCAGACCCGGGCGCGGATGTCCTTCGCGTTCTCGCCGATGCCGGCGGTGAAGACCAAGGCGTCGAGGCCGCCGAGCACGGCCGCCAGGGCGCCCAGCTCGCGGCCGATCCGGTAGACGAAGAGCTCGATGGCCAGCCGGGCCTCGTCAGGCGCGTCGCCGGCCTCCAGGTCGCGCAGGTCGCTGCTCAGGCCGGAGACCCCGAGCAGCCCGGACTCCTTGTAAAGAAGCCGCTCCAGGTCTTTGTAATCGTATCCTTTTTCGCCGATCAGATAGAGCAGCACGCCGGGGTCCAGGGCGCCCGGCCGGGTGCCCATGGGGATGCCGTCGAGGGCGGTGAAGGCCATCGAGCTGTCGACGCTCCGGCCCGCCTCGAGCGCGCACATGGAGGCGCCGTTGCCGAGGTGGGCGACGACCACCCGGCCCCCGGCGATCTCTTCGGGCAAGGCGGCGGCGATCGACTCGTAGGACAGCCCGTGGAAGCCGTAGCGCCGGACGCCTTCGCGGTAGAGCCAGTCGGGCAGGGCGAAGCGGTCGGCCAGCTCCGGGTGGCTGCGGTGGAAGGCGGTGTCGAAGCAGGCGACCTGGGGCAGGGCCGGGTGCCGGGCCTGCACCGCGCGGATGCCGGCCAGGTTGTGCGGCTGGTGCAGCGGCGCCAGCGGCACCAGCGCCTCGAGCCGCGCGAGCAGCGCCGGGTCGACCGCCACCGGCGCCGCGAAGTCGGGCCCGCCATGCACCACGCGGTGGCCGACGCCCCTCAGCGGCGCGCCCTGGAGGTGAGCGTCGAGCCAGTCGGCCAGGATCTCGAAGGCGGCCCGGTGGTCGGTCTGATCCTCCGCCGCGAGCTCCCGTTCCGCCAGCCGGCGCCCTTCGGCGTCGCGGGCGCTGAAGCGCGGCTTCAGCCCGATCCCCTCGATCTGGCCCTTGCAGTCGAGCGCGGGCTCGCCCTCGGCGCCCCGGAACAGCGAGAACTTGATGCTCGAGGAGCCGGCGTTCAGCACGAGAATCCTGTCCATGGCGCCAGGATATCGGCGGGGCTCGGCGCCCGAAAGCGTCGATCCCGGTGCCCCGGGCGGGATAGACTAGGGCCCGAAGGCCGCGGGGAGGGGGACAGCGTGCACTCGATGAAGTCGATGAAGCTCTATGACCATGTCGAGCGGGTCTACAACGAGCTGCGCGCGCTCGGCCTCGGCCACGACGAGTCGCTGGAGGTCGAGCAGCTCGTCGCCTTCGACCAGTACCACTACCACGGCACCGAGGCCCTGGACGTGGCGGTCGAGCGGCTGGCCATCGGGCCCGAGAGCCGGGTGCTCGAGGTGGGGGCGGGCATCGGCGGGCCGGCGCGCTACCTCTCGGCCATGACCGGCTGCCGGGTCACCGCGCTCGAGCTGCAGGCGGACCTCGACCGGGTCGCCAAGGACCTGACCGACCGCTGCGGCCTCAGCGACACAGTGGAGCATCGCTGCGGCGACGTGCTGGACGGCAACACGGCAGGCGCCGGCTACGACGCCCTGGTCTCGCTCCTGGTCTTCCTGCACATCCCGGCGCGCGCCGCGCTGCTGTCGATCTGCCGGGACTCGCTGAAACCGGGCGGCCTGGTCTTCATCGAGGACTTCACCAAGCGGCGCGAACCGACTGACGCGCAATGGCAAGACCTCAAGGTGAAGGTCCAGTGCCCGGCGCTGGAGACCGAGGCCAGCTACCGGGACCTGTTGCGCGAAGCCGGCTTCGGCGCGGTCGCCATCGAGGACATGAGCGAGTCCTGGACCGCCTTCACCGGCGAACGCCACCAGGCCTTCGTCGAGGACCGCGAGCGCCACCTCGCCGTGCACGGCGTCGACATCGTCGAGGGCCTGGAGGACTTCTACGGCACGGTCGCCATGCTCTACGCCGAGGGCGTGCTCGGCGGCGCCCGCATCACGGCGCGGCGGCTCTAGGGCAGCCGCCGGCACCGAAGGTCTTGCGATAGTCGCTGGGCGAGACGCCGACATGGCGGTCGAAGGCCCTGCGCAGGCGCTGCTCGTCGCCGAGCCCGGTCTGCAGGGCGATGCGGGCGAGGGAGGTGCCGCTCTGTTCGAGCAGCCGCTTGGCCGTCTCGACCCGCATCATCTCGATCGCCTTGGCCGGCGTCGTGCCGGTGCGCTCCTTGTAGCGCCGCGCGAAGCTGCGCGGGCTCATGCCGGCGCGCCGCGCCAGGGTCTCGACCTTGAGGTCGCTCGCCAGGTGGCCGGCGATCCAGGCATGCAGCTCGGAGAAGCCGCCGTCGCCGTCGGCCTGCTGGGCGAGCAGGACGTTGCTGAACTGCGACTGGCCGCCCGGCCGCTTGAAGAAGACCACCAGGGACTGCGCCACCTGCATGGCGACCGCGTGGCCATGGTCCTCCTCGACCATGGCCAGGGCCAGGTCGATCCCGGCGGTGACGCCGGCCGAGGACCAGAGCTTGCCGCTGCGCACGAAGAGCGGGTCGCACTGCACGTCGACCGTCGGGTACCGGCTGCGCAGCGCCTCGATGTAGCGCCAGTGGGTGGTGACGGTCCGGCCCTCGACCAGGCCGGCTTCGGCGGTCAGGAAGGCGCCCATGCAGGTCGAGGCCAGGCGCCGGCAGCGCTGCGCCTGCGCATTGAGCCAGTCGATGACCTGGCGCTCCTCGACCAGATCGAAGACGCCGATGCCGCCGGAGACGATCAGGGTGTCGATGGCCTCGGCCGCGGCTTGCCGCAGCGAGACCGTGCCGAGGGTGAAGCCGCTGTCGCTCGGCACCTGGCCGCCCGCCGGCGACGCCAGGACCACCTCGTAGGGCGGGGCATCCGGTGCGCGGGCCTCCTGGCTGTTCGCCGAGGCGAAGACCTGGGCCGGCCCGGCCGCGTCGAGCAGGGTGACGCCGGGATAGATCACGATCACGACCCGGCGGGGGCGCCGCTGCTCGCTGTCGGGTGCTTTGGCAGAAACTGACGGCATATTGTCATTTATGCCAGATACCGTGCCGCGTAAAGCTGCACGCTCATGTCCAGATACCGTGCCGCGTAAAGCTGCACGCTCTTGTAAGGTCCTTCGGATAGGGAGTCGCATCCGTGACCTGGCGGCCCTGGCTGATCGTCGGCCTGTCGTTTCTCGCCCTGGCCCTGGCCTATTCGGCCCGGGCCGCTTTCGGCCTGGCCATGCCCCTCTGGGAAGACGAATTCGGCTGGACGCGCAGCTTCACCTCGAGCACCGCCGCGACGGCCCTGGTCGTGACGGCGATCCTGGCGCCCCTGGCCGGCCGGCTGGTCGACAAGATGGGCGCGCGGATGGTGATCCTGATCGGCCTCGGCGCGCTGGCCGCCGGCTGCCTGCTGCTCGCCGCGACCAGCCAGGCCTGGGCCCTGCTGCTGGCCTTCGGCGGCGTCGCCGCCGTCGGCTTCGGCCTGGTCGCGGTCCACGTGGTCTCGGCCGCGGTCGAGCAGGAGTTCGACAGCGGTCAGGGCCTGGCCACGGGCATCGCCACCTCGGGCTCGACCGGCGGCCAGTTCCTGATCGTGCCGCTCCTGGCGCTGCTGCTGGCGGCCCAGTCCTGGCGCTGGGCCTTCGCCACGCTCGGCCTGGCGGCCCTGGTCATGGTGCTCTGCATCTGGCGCTGGTATCCCGCCGGCTTCCGCGCTGGAAACAAGGCCTCGGCGGATGAGGGCGAGGGCGCAACCTTGCTCGAGGACGGCATCCGGATCATCCGCCTGCCGGCCTTCCAGATCCTGTTCTGGAGCTACTTCATCTGCGGCTACACCACGACCGGCGTCATCGAGACCCACTTCCTGCCCTATGCCGCCTTCTGCGGCTTTCCGCCGCTGCCCTCGGCCACCGCCTACGGCCTGCTCTCCGCCATCAACCTGCTCGGCATGATCCTCGCCGGCTGGCTGACCGACCGCATGAACCGGCCGCTGTTGCTCGGCGGCATCTACCTGCTGCGCGGGCTCAGCTTCATCCTGCTGGTGCATGTCGGCGCCAGCCTGGAGACGCTGTTCCTCTTCGCCATCCTCTTCGGCCTGGTCGACTATTCGACCGTGCCGGTCACCGCCAGCCTGGTCGCCAGCCACATCGGCGTCCGGGTCATGGGCCTGGCCTTCGGGCTGATCTCCGCCGGCCATCAGATCGGCGGCGCCCTCGGCGCCTACCTGGGCGGCGTCCTCTTCGACCTCTACGCCCGCTACGACTGGGTCTGGTGGTCCTCGCTCTGGCTGGCGGTGGCCGCCGGTCTCCTGGTCTTCCTGATGCGCGACAAGGCGCAGCCGGCCTTGGCTTGAGCAGAGCCGCGAGGACCAGTACCTTCCCGGCCGCTTTCAAACGCGAGCAGGGAGGGGCGCGGCATGGCGAAGGTTTGCTTCATCGGTCTCGGGGTCATGGGCTATCCGATGGCCGGGCATCTGGCCGCCGGCGGACACCAGGTGACCGTCTACAACCGGACGGCCAAGAAGGCCCAGGCCTGGGCCAAGCAGCACGGCGGCAAGGCCGCCAAGACCCCGCGCGAGGCGGCGCGGGGCTGCGCGATCGCCTTCTCCTGCGTCGGCAACGACGACGACCTGCGCTCGGTGGTCTACGGCAAGGACGGCATCCTCGCCGGGCTCGGCAAGGGCGCCATCTTCGTCGACCACACCACGGCCTCGGCCGAGGTCGCCCGCGAGATCCACGCCGAGGCCAAGAAGCTCGGCATCGCGGCGATCGACGCGCCGGTCTCCGGCGGCCAGGCGGGCGCCGAGAACGGCGTGCTGACCGTCATGTGCGGCGGCGACAAGAAGCCCTTCAAGACCGCCAAGCCGGTGATCGACTGCTTCGCCAAGGCCACCACCCTGATGGGCAAGCCGGGCGCCGGCCAGCTCACCAAGATGGTCAACCAGATCTGCATCGCCGGCCTGGTCCAGGGCCTGGCCGAGGGCATGAACTTCGGCCAGAAGGCCGGCCTCGACATGGACCTGGTGCTCGACGTCATCGGCAAGGGCGCGGCGCAGTCCTGGCAGATGGACAACCGCGGCAAGACCATGGTGCGCGACGAGTTCGAGTTCGGCTTCGCGGTCGACTGGATGCGCAAGGACCTCGGCATCTGCTTCGAGGAGGCCCGCAAGAACGGCGCCCGCCTGCCCGTGGCCGCCCTGGTCGACCAGCTCTACGCCCAGGTCCAGGCTCGCGGCGGCCGCCGCTGGGACACCTCCAGCCTGATGCACCTCCTGGCCCACGACTGAGCCCAGGCCGCCACGGCGTTGCCTTGAGGCATCCAGGAGGTCCGAGCGGTCGAGCGGCAAACCAGAAGCTTGCACGGATGGACACGGATAGCACACGGATGAACACGGATAACCAATGAAACAAAACCACTTAGGTGGTCTTCAGGTTTCTGTTATCCGTGTTCATCCGTGAGACATCCGCGTCCATCCGTGTAAATTTATCGTTCTCCATTCGCCTTCTCGCTGGCCGGCGCGTGCCACGCGTTGTCATCGCGAGCCGGCGTCGGCCGGCACGGCGATCCAGCGAGTCCTCCCTTGGATCTGAGCGGTTCAGAGGCAAACCAGAAGCTTGCACGGATGGACACGGATGTCTCACGGATGAACACGGATAACCAATGAAACAAAACCACTTAGGTGGTTTTCAGGTTTCTGTTATCCGTGTTCATCCGTGGGACATCCGCGTCCATCCGTGTAAATCTATCGTTCTCCATTCGCCTTCTCGCTGGCCGGCGCGTGCCACGCGTTGTCATCGCGAGCCGGCGCGGCGATGCAGTGTCGCCGGTGAGAAAAGTGAAGACTGGATCGCGTCGTTGCGTTCTCGATGGCGGGCGCTGTGGAAGAGACACAACGACCAGGCCGGGGCCATGGCGGCCGAACCAGACGCCGACCTGCGGCGCGTGCTCGTAGTCGGCACGAGCTGCGCGCGCTCGAAGAGCGGCCGGCCGGGTGAGGCGACTTGTCCAGGGGAGGCGCGTCAACGGCACGAAAGCTTCATCAAGTAAGAGCGCTCGCTGTAACACCTGTATTGCACAGGCGCTTGCTGTCTTGACGTCATCCAATCTTCAAGTCGGCGCAAAGCAAAAGCCCTTACGAAGACTCTAAGAGCTCTCTTCCAAGTGAATCTCGCACTTCGGGGAGAGAAACATGCGAATCGCTGACGTGAGAAAGGCCATCGCCTTGACCGCGATGGTCGCGGCCCTGGCGGTCTCCGGGCCGTTGGCCGCGGACGACGATGACGACGACGACGGGGGGCGCGGCTACGGCAAGGGCTCGCCGGTCAACGTGCAGCTCGGCCCGCGGCCCTGGTACCTGGTCGACGCGCTGAAGCCCGGCAAGCTCAAGCGGGAGCTGCAGCACTGCGCGGAGAACAAGGAGCAGTTCACGCCGAAGCTGTTCTCGATCGGGCACCGCGGCGCGCCGCTGCAGTTCCCCGAGCACACCAAGGAGTCCTATGTCGCGGCCGCCCGCAGCGGCGCGGGCATCCTGGAGTGCGACGTCACCTTCACCAAGGATGCCGAGCTGGTTTGCCGCCATGCCCAGTGCGACCTGCACACCACGACCGACATCGTCGCCCGGCCCGACCTGCGGCAGCACTGCAAGGTGCCGCCCGAGTTCGATCCGGTCTCCGGCGCGCTGACCAACGGCCCGCAGATCCGCTGCTGCACCAGCGACCTGACCCTCGCCCAGTTCAAGACCCTCAACGGCAAGATGGACGCCGCCGACCGCAACGCCACGACCGTCGAAGGCTACCTCGGCGGCACGGCGCGCTGGCGCACCGACCTCTACACCAACAAGGGCACCTTGCTGACCCACGCCGAGAGCATCGAGCTGTTCGACGAGCTCGGCACCGGCTACACGCCGGAGCTCAAGGGCGGCGACCCGGACGACATCGCCGATGTCTTCGGCAGCCAGGAGAACTACGCCCGGGCGATGATCGAGGAATACATCGACGCCGGCATCGACCCGCGCTGGGTCTGGGCGCAGTCCTTCAACCTCGACGACGTCATGCTCTGGATCGAGGAGTACCCGCGCTACGGCAAGCAGGCGGTCTTCCTCGACGGCCGCCCGGTGCAGGTCCAGGCCGACAACCCGCCGCCGCTCTCGGAGTTCCGCGCCCTCAAGAAGGCCGGCCTGAACATCATCGCGCCGCCGATGCCCGTCCTGCTCAAGTCGAGCGGCGAGAACATCGTGCCCTCGACCTACGCCAAGCGCGCCAAGCGGGCCAAGCTCGACATCATCACCTGGACCCTGGAGCGCTCCGGCCGGATCATCGACGGCGTGCCCGAAAGCGCCTTCTACTACCAGACCACGCTCGACTCCCTGCACAACGACGGCGACATCATGCGCACCGTCGACGTGCTGGCGCAGAAGGTCGGCATCATCGGCCTGTTCTCCGACTGGCCCTCGACCACGACCTTCTATGCCAACTGCAAGAAGGTCCGCGTCGGCCAGCACCACGGGGCGAAGAAGAAGCGCCACCGGGGCGATGACGACGACGACGATTGAGCACCGCTCGCCGGCCTAGGCTGGCTGTGAGACGAAAGACCCCGGTCGTTTCGGCGGCCGGGGTCTCGTCTTTAGGCCGCCTGGTCTAATGGAGAACAAGAAGCTTGCACGGATGGACACGGATGTCCCACGGATGAACACGGATAACCAATGTAACAAAGCCACTTAGATGGTTTTTTTTGGGTATCTGCTATCCGTGTTCATCCGTGCTCAATCCGTGTCCATCCGTGCAAGCTTCTTGTTCTCCGTTGAGTCGGCAATGACCGAGCGCCTCCTGCGCGGACTCACGCCGCATCGTGGAAGATCACACCGAGCGTGAAGCGGCGCCCCGAGCGCACCCGGCTGACGCCGTGGCGGACCTTGACCCGGTAGGTGCCGCGCTTGCCTTGGACCGGCCGCGCCTGGTTCGGGAAGATCAGCGCCTCGCCCTGTCGTAGGGCGATGGCCTCGCCGCGGGACTGCATGCGCGGCCGCTGCTCGACCAGCAGGAACTCGCCGCCTTCGAAGTCCGCCCCGGGACGCGACAGCCCGATGGCCACCTGCAGCGGAAAGGCGACGGCACCGTAGACGTCCTGGTGCAGGCAGTTGTAGTCGCCGGGCCCGTAGCGCAGCAGCAGCGGCGTCGGCTTGCCCTGACCCGCGTCGGCGCAGATCTTCAGGAAGGCCTCGAGGCCGGGCGG
Organism: Kiloniellales bacterium; assembly: GCA_028280455.1. GTDB lineage: Bacteria > Pseudomonadota > Alphaproteobacteria > Kiloniellales > JAKSDN01 > JANQLT01. The sequence continues at coordinate 60,148 of JANQLT010000152.1, read as the reverse complement.
GATCTCGTGCGCCAACCCGAGCGGCTCGCGCCAGCGCGCGGCCAGCGGCGCCAGGCGCTTGTAGAGGCCGCGGCGCAAGTCAGTGACCAGGCGGGGCAGGGGCCGGTCGAAGTAGCGGTATTCGCCCGAGCCGAAACCGTGCCGGGTCATGACGACGGTGCTGCGGAAGCGCGCCTCCCGGTCGTAGAGCGCCGCCAGCGCCCGGCAGTCCTCGGCGCCCAGCAAGCCCGGAATGCGCGCATGCCCCTCCGTCTCGATGGCCTGCTCGACGGCGCGCCAATCGATGGCCTCGAGGCGGGCGGCGATACGCGGGGTCTCGTCGATCTGCGGGTCCGACAGGGGCATGGCAGCAATGATGCTATGCCCGGCACGCGCGATCTATCCGGGGCTTGCGGCGCGGGGTGGCGTGGCGTCAGTCTGCGCGCCTGACGCGACGCGCGGTGAGGAGGGCAGGCCATGTACAAGCTCTATTGGTGCCGGGACACCGGGGCCTTCGCGCCCCAGGCGATCTTCGAGGAGGCCGGCATCGCCTACGAGACCGTGCCGATCGACACCTCCAAGGGCGAGCAGCACCAGGCGGCCTATCTGGCGGTCAACCCGCGCGGCCAGGTCCCGGCGCTGGCCCTGCCGGACGGCACGGTCATGACCGAGTCCGCGGCCATGGTCCTGCACCTGGTCGACGCCCATCCGGCGGCCGGCCTGGCGCCCGCGCCCGGCAGCCCGGCGCGCGCGGTCTTCGACCGCTGGCTGCTCTACATGGCGGTCGACGTCTACAGCGCCGATCTCCACGTCTACTACCCGGAGCGCTTCACCGACGACCCGGCCGGCGCCGAGGCCGTCAAGCGCGCCGGCCTGGCCGCCATGGACCGCGGCCTGACGATCCTCGAGGACCGGCTCGGCGAGTCCGGCGGCCCCTTCCTGATGGGCGAGTCCTTCAGCGCCCTCGACCCCTACCTGGCCATGCTGATCCAATGGCACCCGGCCCCCGCCGAGGTCTGCGCCCGACACCCCGCCATCGGCCGCCTCTGCGAGCAGGTCCGCTCGCGCCCGGCCATCGCGCCCGTCTGGGACCAGCACTTCGGGTGAGGAACGAAGACAAGCTTGCACGGATGAACACGGATGTCTCACGGATGAACACGGATAACAAATACCAAGAAACAAAAGAGTTGGTTTTCTTGTTTTGGTTATCCGTGTTCATCCGTGCTTGATCCGTGTCCATCCGTGTAGAATCTTCGTTCTTGTTTCTGTTTCTGTTTCTGTTTCTGTTTCCCCTCAGCTCTCCGCCCGCTTGGCCCGCTGCCAGGCCTCTTCGAGCTCGTCAAGCGGCGCCTCGGCCGGGTTCTCGTCGCGCGCCGCGTAGTCACGCTCGATCCAGCGGAAGCGCCGCTCGAACTTGGCGTTGCAGCCGCGCAGGGCGGTCTCCGGGTCGACGCCCAGGTGGCGGGCCAGGTTGGCCACGGTGAAGAGCAGGTCGCCGACCTCCTCCTCGAGCTTCACCGGCCGCTCCTTGCCGGCCATTTCTTCTTTGATCTCAGCGAGCTCTTCCTCGATCTTCTCGAAGACTCTCAGCGCCTGGGGCCAGTCGAAGCGGATCCGAGCGGCGCGTTTCTGCAGCTTCTCGGCGCGGGTCAGGGCGGGCAGGGCGAGGGGCACGCCGTCGAGCACCGAGGCCGGCTCGGCGCCGTTGCCGCCGCCGGCCTTGGCGGCGCGCTCGGCGGCCTTCTGGTCTTCCCAGGCCAGGGTCTGCGCCGCGGCGGTCTCGACGCTCTCGTCGCCGAAGACGTGGGGATGCCGGCGGATCATCTTGTCGGCGATGGCGGCGGCCACGGCCTCGAAGTCGAAGCGCCGTTCCTCCTCGGCCATGCGCGCGTGATAGACCACCTGCAGCAGCAGGTCGCCCAGCTCCTCCTTGAGGCCCTCGAAGTCCCGCCGCTCGATGGCGTCGGCCACCTCGTAGGCCTCCTCGATGGTGTAGGGGGCGATGGTCTCGTAGCTCTGCTCGATGTCCCAGGGGCAGCCGCCGTCACGATCGCGCAGCCGTGCCATCACCGCCAAGAGGCGTTCGAGGGAGTCGGATCTGTTCGGGGCGTCGTCGGTCATGGTGCCGGCAGAATAGGCCGGCACGGGAGGCTGGCAAGCCGGGCCACGAGCGCGCCTGTGGATAGCCGGGAAGGGGCCTTCACGGGCGCTTTATCGGCACTTTGGCCAGTATGTGCTAGGATGTCTGTATAATTCGAAGGATAGGGCCGAATGAACCGCAATTCGGCCTTTTTTTGCGGCGCCGGCCTCGCGGACTCGCCGTAGCACTTGATGGGGGACGTTACCTTGCGACGCTTGGCGAACCTGAGCCTGGCCCTCTTGGCCGCAGCGGGCATTTCTCTGGCAGGCGCGACGGCAAATGCCGTGCCCTTCTACGACAATATCGGCGGCGCCTTTCCGGTCGTCGGCATCGCTTTTGCGGGGTTCAACAACCAGTTGATCGCCGATGACTTTGTCGTTCCCGTCGGTGTTTCGACTCTGGGCGGCGTGTCATGGACCGGCAACTACATCGCCGGGGCAGCCCCCGCGGTCGGCAGCGATGTCTTCACCGTCAGGATCTTCACCGACAACGGCGGACTGCCGTCGACAACGCCGCTTGCCAGCGAAACCCAGACAGTGACACGCACGGCGTCGGGGAACGGGTTCGCTCCCTTTGCCTACAGCTTGGACCTGTCAACGCCGGTCGGCATCACAGCCGGCGATACGCTTTGGATCTCGCTGTTCAACGAGGCGACGGCGCTAACGGCGACGGAATGGACCTGGGGCATCTCCAGTCCCATCTCGAACCCCGGCAACATGAGGTTCTCGAACGACATCACACAGCCCGGCGGCCTCGCCGGCTGGTTCATTCCCGTAAGCTCTTTCGATCCCCCGACATTGGACTTCTCACTCTCAAGCGCCGTGGCCGTGCCATCGCCGGCGACATTCCCGCTTTTCGGCGCCGGGCTGCTTGCCGTCTGGCTCATCGGGAGGCGCAGGCAACACGAGGGCGTGGCCTAGCGGGCCCCTTGGGTGCGGGCCTGTCGCGCAATCCCGCCGGCTCGATGTCGTCGGCGACTTCGTAGGCCTCCTCGATGGCGTAGGGGGCGATACGGTCCCGTAGCTCTGCTCGATACGCAGGAGCAGCGGCCCTCCGGATCGAGCAGCCGCGCCAACACCGCCAACAGGCTTTCAAGGGGGGCGGTCCGGTTCGCTGAGTCGCCGATGATGATCGCGTGCGGGACAGGACGGGCTTGCTGCACTGGCTCGCCGGGGCGGGCGTCATTCTGTGGATAGCTGCCCGGCGGGGGAAAGGTATCTGACGCCAAACTTCCATCTCGAAACACCCAGCTACGTTATTCGCATAATGTATATTATGGTAAATACAAACTATCTCGCAGTGGCGCTGGCTTTGCCGGTCCCCTGACTGTCGAGAATGCGTCGCAAGGCCAGCATCAGATCGATCTGGTCGTAGCGCGCCTGGACCGGGATCTCGAGCAGCGGAATGCCGGCTTGCCCGAGGACGCCGCGCACCTCTTCGTCGCGGGCCCGCCGTCTCCGATCCGTGACGTGGCTGCGGTCCTGCAGCTCGATGACGCAGCGGATCGCGAAGCTCTCGCGGTCGCAGAGCACGAAGTCGACGTGCTTCTGGGACACCCGTCGATAGGCGCGCCACCAGGACGGCGAGCCGGTCTTCTCGCCGGCGACCTCGACGAGGTCGGCCAGCCGGACCTGACAGCAGACCACGGCTTGCTGCGCCAGGCCATCGGCCTCCAGGGCGGCGCGGAGAACCTCGTAGAAGCGTCTCTCGGCGGCGGTCAAAAGCGCCGGGCGGCCCGCGTAGCGCGGCTCGTCGTGAGAGAGTTTGTCCCAGATATCATGAAGTTGGCGCCGATAGACAAGGCAAACCATTAACAGGCAGACGACGGCCAACGCGACCAGCGATGTCGGCGTCTCTGTCAGATTCTGCAGCATCGGCGCACCCCGGGCCTCCCCGTGACGATGCAAGGTTAAAGGAGGGGTCGGCGACTGCAATCGTCGGGGTTCCACAGCAAGCCGAACAGTGGCTCCCTGAGCAATTCTTGGCCCCTCGTCCGCCAATCGCCGGGCGATCCGTGTTATGGTCTGGACGGGGAAGCTGCGGGATTTCGATATTGCTGAGAATTCTGTTGGTCGGCCTGCCGGCCGTCGTCCTGCTGAGCGCGATTGCCTACCAAGCCTTGGTCTCTCGCGCCGAAGCGATTCAGGACGACCTGCAATGGCGGGCCGAGGCCGCTTTGCGCGAGGCCGAGGCCCATTGGGCGACGGCCAAGGCGCGCGGCCGGGGGATCGAGCTGCGCGGCTCGGCGCCGGACCGAGAGGCCGAGGCGCAGGTCGTGGCGCTGCTCGACGACCTCCACGGCGTGCGGCGGGTCAAGAGCTTCGCCGCGGTCGACCCCGTGGTCTCGCCCTACATCTGGCGCCTGGCCCGCAACGAGACGGCGATCATCCTGAGCGGCGTGGTGCCGGACAAGGCGCAGAAGCGGCGCCTGCGCGACCTGGCCCAGTTCAGCTTCGGCCGGCCGGTGACCGACGAGACCCGGGTCGCCCGCGGCGCGCCCGATGGCGACTGGTTCGCCACCGCCGCCTTCGCCATCAAGCAGGTCGCCGAGCTGAGCGAGGGCGAAGCCGTGCTGCAGGACGCCGCGCTGCGGGTCAGCGGCGAGCCGCGCGGCAAGGCGGCGGCCAAGCGGCTGCGGCAGGCGACCAAGGACGACCTGGTCGACGAGCCCTTCACCTTCGAGCTGTCGCTCAAGGCCCGCGAGATCGTCGTCGCCCCGGAACAGTTGCTCTCGATCGGCGCCTGCCGTCGGCAGGTCGAGGACCGGCTTGCCGAGAGGGCCATCGGCTTCGGGCGCGGCAGCGCCCGGCTGACCGAGGCCAGCGCCGCCCTGGTCGAGGGCCTTGCCGCCCTGGTCCGGCGCTGCCCGGACGCCAAGATCGAGGTCGCCGGCCACACCGACTCCCGGGGCGACGCCGACATGAACCGGCGCCTCAGCCAGGCCCGGGCCGAGGCCGTCGCCGAGGCTCTGGAAGACGCCGGTGTCGCGGCCGAGCGCCTGACCGCCGTGGGCTACGGCCCCTCCCGGCCGATCGCGGACAACGCGACGGCGGTCGGACGGGCCAAGAACCGGCGGATCGAGCTGACGGTCCTGCGCTAGGGCCCAGCGGAAGTACGGTTCGGAAGAACGGGTCGGCAGAACGGGGCGGAAGCGGGGCGAAGCGGTTTGCTCTATCTGGTCATCGAGATTCTCGCCTTCGTGATCCTGGCCGGGCTGCTCGGCCTGGTCTGCGGCTGGCTCATCCGCGGCGGCGACGAGACGGGCGCCAAGCACCGGCTGGCCGCTTTGCAGGCCGAGATCGACAACAAGAACGAGGCGCTCTACCAGGTGCGCAGCCAGCTCGCCGCCGCCAAGGACCTGCTGCGCGAGCGGGTCGGCCCGGCTCTCGACGGGGCGGCCGACGGCGATTCCCGGAGCGGTTCTGGGGGCGATTCCGGGGCCGATCCCCGGCTGGTCGCCTTGCTCACCGGCCGCTACCGGCGCCCGGCGCGCGACAACGGCGCCGCCGGTGCGCAGGCGCCCGAGAGCGTCGCGGGCGCGGCCAAGAGCAACGGCAACGGCGCCCTGCCCCTCGGCCGGCGCCTCGGCAAGGCCCGAACGATCCGCCGCCCGCCCCGCCCCCGCGGCCGCCGCGCGCGCCGCGCCGCCGCCGCCGGCCGCGGCCGTCTCGGCGCGCGGGTGCGGTGAGGCGCGGGCGCTTCGGCGGTTCGGCGCTTTGGCTTCCTGACAGAGCTGGCCTGCCCGCCCTTTCTCATTTGTCATTCTCGGGCAAGCAGCGCCCAGCGCTGCGCCGACCCGCGACTCCATGGGCGGCTTGGCGCCAGACCCATCGGTGGATCCTCGGGTCTCCGCTGCGCTGCGCCCGAGGATGACCGAAAAAGAGACGCGGGGGGTGGGATGTGCCGAGTGGGGGGCGGTCGTCGACCCGCGCGGGCGATCGCCAGCCCCCTGCCCCGCTTCACCCCGGCAGCTCGATGGCCAGGCCGTCGTAGCCCGGCTCGACGCCCTCGGGGCAGCGGGCGGCCAGCTCGGCGTAGTCGACCTCGTGGTTGAGGTGGGTCAGCACGGCGCGGCGGGGGCGGACGCGGGCGATCCACGCGAGGCTCTGGGCGATGTGGGCGTGGGTCGGGTGGGGCCGGTAGCGCAGGGCGTCGAGCACCCAGAGGTCGAGGCCCTCGAGCGCGGCGAAGGCCGCCTCGTCCAGCGCCGAGACGTCGGTCGAATAGGCGAAGCCGCCGATCCGGAAGCCGAGCGTGGTCTCGGGGCCGTGCTGCTGGACGAAGGGCTCGACGGTCATGCCGGCGATCTCGGCCGGACCGTCGATCTCGCGGTCGTCGAGCAGGGGCCGATAGAGGCTGCCGGGGTCGGCGCTCGAGGCAAGGGCGTAGCCGAAGCGCTCGGTCAGGTGTTCCCGGGTCCTGGCCGACATGTAGGCCGGGATCGGGCTGCCCTGGCGGTAGGCGATGGTCCGCAGCTCGTCCATGCCGTGGCAGTGGTCTGCGTGGGCGTGGGTGTAGAGCAGCGCGTCGACCCGCGAGACGCCGAAGTCGAGGATCTGCCGGCGCAGGTCGGGCGAGGTGTCGATCAGGATCGCCCGGCCGCCGGCCTCGACCAGCACCGAGACCCGCAGGCGGCGGTTGCGCGGCTCGGCCGGGTCGCAGGCGCCCCAGTCGCCGCCCGGCGAGCCGTCCGCCAGCGGCACCCCGCCGGAGCCGCCGCAGCCCAGGATGGTGACCTTCATGCGGTGCCGGGCTGGGTCCGGGCGAAGAGCCTGTGGAAGTTCTCGCGCGTCGCGGCGGCCAGGGTCTCGGCCGAGACCCCCTTGATCTCGGCGAGCTTGGCCGCGGTGTGCACGACATGGGCCGGCTCGTTGCGCTTGCCGCGCAGCGGCACCGGCGAGAGGTAGGGCGCGTCGGTCTCGACCAGCAGCTTGTCGAGCGGCACCGCCGCCACGGCCTCGCGGATAGCCTCGGCCTTCTTGAAGGTGACGATGCCGGCGACGGAGATGTAGAGACCGAGCGCGAGCGCGGCCTCGGCCAGGCTGCGGTCCGAGGAGAAGCAGTGGATCACGCCGCTGAAGGGGCCGGCGGCCATCTCCTCGGCCAGGATGGCGATGGTGTCTTCTTCGGCGTCGCGGGTGTGGACGATGACCGGCAGGCCGGTCCGCCGTGCCGCGGCGATGTGCGCCCGGAAACTGGCCTGCTGGGCTTTCCGAGGGCTGTGTTCGTAGAAGTAGTCCAGCCCGGTTTCGCCGATTCCGACCACTTTTGAATGATCGGTCAACTTGACCAGTCGTTCAGCTTCCTCCTGCCCCTCCGCCGCGGCCTCGTGCGGGTGCACGCCGACCGAGCACCAGACGTCGTCGTAGCGCTCGGCGATCTCCCGCACCGTCGGAAAGCCGCTCAGGGTGGTCGAGATGGTCAGCATGCCGCTGACCCCGGCCGCCCGGGCGCGCTCGACGACCGGGTCGATCTCGCCGTCGCGGGCCAGGTAGTCCAGGTGGCAGTGGGAATCGATCAGCACCTCAGGAGGCCTCCGCCGCCGCTTCCTCGACGTAGCGCGGGAACACGCCCTCGGGCTTCGGCAGGGCCGTGCCGGGCGCCAGCGGCTCGGCCAGGGCGGCGAAGTCGCGCCGATCCGCGGGCACCCCGAGCTGGTCGAGGATCTTGCCGCAGGCCGTCGGCATGACCGGCTGGGTGACGATCGCCAGGTGCCGGATGCACTCGGCCAGCAGGTAGAGCACCGTCGCCATGCGCGCCGGGTCGCTCTTGCGCAGGGCCCAGGGCGCCTGCTCGTCGACGTAGCGGTTGGCGGCGCCGACCAGCTCCCAGGTGCGGATCAGCGCGGCGTGGAACTGCTGGCCGCCGTAGTCCTCGCGCAGGCCCGCGAGCAGCCCCTGGGCGGCGCCGAGCAGGGCCTCGTCGGCCGGCGTGCGCGGACCGGGCTCGGGCAGCGCGGCGCCGCAGTTCTTGTTGATCATCGACAGCACGCGCTGGGCCAGGTTGCCGAAGTCGTTGGCCAGGTCGTTGTTCATCCGGCCGACCATGGCCTTGTGCGAGAAGTCGCCGTCGTTGCCGAAGGGCACCTCGCGCAGCAGGAAGTAGCGGACCTGGTCGAGGCCGTAGCGCTCGACGATCTCCATGGGGTCGATGACGTTGCCCAGGCGCTTGGAGATCTTCTGGCCCTCGCTGGTCCACCAGCCGTGGGCGAAGACCCGCTTCGGCGGCGCCACGCCGGCGCTCATCAGGAAGGCCGGCCAGTAGACCGCGTGGAAGCGCAGGATGTCCTTGCCGACCATGTGCAGGCTCGCCGGCCAGAAGGTCGTGAAGTCCTCGGAGCCTTCCTCCGGGTAGCCGGCGGCGGTGATGTAGTTGGTCAGGGCGTCGAGCCAGACATACATGACGTGCTCGGGATCGTCGGGCACCGGCACGCCCCAGTCGAAGGTGGTGCGGCTGACCGAGAGGTCCTTGAGGCCGCCGCGCACGAAGGACAGCACCTCGTTGCGCCGGCTCTCCGGCAGGATGAAGCCCGGGTTGCGCTCGTAGAGCTCGAGCAGCCGCTCCTGCCAGGCCGAGAGCCGGAAGAAATAGGAGGGCTCCTCGACCCACTCCACCGTGGCGCCGCTGGGCGCGATCTTCTTTCCGCTGGCGCTCTCCTCGCTCAGCTCGTTCTCGCCGTAGAAGGCCTCGTCGTCGACCGCGTACCAGCCGCCGTAGCTGCCGAGGTAGAGGTCGCCGTTCTCGACCAGCTTGCGCCAGATCGCCTGGCAGGAGCGGACGTGGCGCGCCTCGGTCGTACGGATGAAGTCGTCGTTGGTGATCTGCCAGGCCTCGGCCAGGGCGCGGAAGTTCTGCGAGACCTTGTCGGTGAAGGCCTGCGGGTCCATGTCGGCGGCGCCGGCCGACTTGGCGACCTTCTGGCCGTGCTCGTCGGTGCCGGTCAGGAACTTCACCGGGTGGCCGTCCAGGCGCATGAAGCGGGCCAGCGCGTCGCAGGCGAGCGTCGTGTAGGCGTGCCCGATGTGCGGCACGTCGTTGACGTAGTAGATCGGGGTCGTGACGTAGTACGGGGTCTTGCTCGGCCCGGCCATCGGTCGCTCCTTGCGGGATTGGCGGCCGCCCTCGCCTCGCGGGGCGGATCAGCGCGCCACGGCCTCCAGCTCGAAAAAGGCGGTCAAGACGACCTGCTTACGGTCGAGGTTGAGGCCGCTCGCGCGGGCCGGCAGGCGGCTGACCTTGTCCCATAGGCCGAGCCATTGATCAAGGCGAGCCCGGGCCGCCAGGCCGGCGATCAGCGCCGCCTCGCCCGCCACCACCTCGCCGCCCGCCACCTCGCCGCCCGCCGGCTCGCCGCCCTGCCGGCAGGTGGCGGCGGTGCGGACCAGCCGGCCGAGCCACCAGACCAGCAGCTCCATGCCGGTGCGGAAGGCCTCGCCGGAGCTGTCGCGGGCCCAGCGCTCGGCCAGGGCGTGCAGGGCCTTGGCGTCGAGCCGCGGCAGGCCGGCGAGCAGGCCGGTCAGCTCGCGGTAGAGATCGAGGCCGCCGCCGGCCGTCAGGGCCAGGGCGCGCCCGGCCGAGCCCTCGGCGAGCCGCGCCAGGGCGAGCCGGTCGGCCTCGCCCAGCTCGGGCCAGTGGCGGCCGAGCAGGCCGGCGATCGCCGCGTCCTCGAGGACGGCCATTGGCAGGACGCAGCAGCGCGAGCGGATGGTCGGCAGCAGCCGGCCCGGGGCGTGGCTGACCAGCAGCAGCAGGCCGCGCGCCGGCGGCTCCTCGAGCACCTTGAGCAGGGCGTTTGCGGCGTTGCGGTTGAGCTCGTCGGCGGCGTCGACGACCACCACCCGCCAGCCGCCGCCGGCCGCCGTCAGGTGCATGAAGTCGCGCACGGCGCGGACGTCCTCGACGACGATCTCCTCGCGCAGCTTGTCGGTGCGCGGGTTAGCGCTGCGCTCGACGGTCATCAGGTCGGCGTGGCCGGCGGCGGCGACCTGGCGGAACACCGGGTGGTCGGAGGCCAGGGCCAAGGCCGAGCCCGGGCCCTCGGCCGGCGCCGCGTCACCGAACAGCCCGGCCTCCGCCGGCGCGCCGGCGAGCACTTGCCGCGCGAAGCGGTAGGCCAGGGTCGCCTTGCCGACGCCGCGCGGCCCGGTCAGCAGCCAGGCATGGGGCAGCCGGCCGGAGCGCCAGGCCCGGGCCAGGCGGGCCTCGGCCTCGTCCTGGCCGAACAGCTCGGGGTTCTCGCGCGGCGCCGGGATCTTCGGGCCGGTGTCCGCCTTCTCGGTCTTGCGGGTGCGCTTGGCCATCAGAGCGCGACCCCGAGGCGCTGGGTCACGGCGCTGCGGATCGCGGCCTGCACGGCCTCGACCGGGCCCGAGGCGTCGATCACCACGCAGCGCCCCGGCTCCGCCTCGGCGACCTCCCGGAAGCCCTGGCGCAGGCGCTCGTGGAAGGCGACGTCCATGGCCTCGTAGCGGGTCTCGCCGCCGCCGCCCGGCCCGCCGTCGCGCGCCCGCGCGCGGGCCAGGCCCTTGGTCACCGGCAGGTCGAGGATCAGCGTCAGATCCGGGCCCAGCGCGCCGACCACCAGGTCGTAGAGCGTTTGGAAGGCCGGCCGGCCCAGGCCTTGGCCGAGGCCCTGGTAGACCAGGGTGGAGTCCGCGAAGCGGTCGGAGATCACCCAGCGGCCCTGGGCCAGGGCCGGCTCGATCAGCCGGGTCAGGTGCTCGCGCCGGGCCGCGAAGTGCAGCAGGGCCTCGGTCATGGGGTCCCAGCGCTCCGGCGCGCCGCGCACCAGGAGCGCGCGGATCTCCTCGGCGCCGGTCGCGCCGCCCGGCTCGCGGGTCTCGACGATCTCCTTGCCGGCGGCGCGCAGGGCCTTGGCCAGCAGCGCGACCTGGGTCGACTTGCCGGCCCCCTCGCCGCCTTCCAGGGTGATGAAAGTGCCGCGCGCTGCCATGGCGGCCCGCCCGCCTACTCGATCCCCGATTCGAAGACCATGTACATGACGCTCGACCAGAGCCGCGAGAAGCGGCCGAGGCGCTCGACCGAGCCGCCGGCCAGCAACGGGTAGCTCTGGGGCTCGTCCTGCCCGGTCTCGACGATCAGCCTGCCGACCTCCTGGCCTTGCTCGATCGGCGCCGGTAGCGGCTCGCTGTAGCGCACGCTCACCTTCATGTCCTTGCGCGCGGCCCGCGACATGGTGACCTTGACGTCGTCGCCGACGACCAGGGGCACCTCCTCCCGAGCGCCCTGCCAGACCCCGGCATCCTCGACCGTCTCGCCGGCCTCGAAGAGCTTGTAGGTCTTGAACTCGCGGAAGGCCCAGCTGATCAGCCGCTCGGCCTCCTCGGCCCGGGCCCGGGCGCTCGGCAGGCCGCCGACCACCAGGATCACCCGCATGTCGCCGCGCTTGGCCGAGGCGGTCAGGCCGTAGCCGGCCTCCGAGGTGTGGCCGGTCTTCAGGCCGTCGGCGCCGAGCGCCTTGTAGAGCAGCGGGTTGCGGTTGCCCTGGCGGATGTCGTGGTAGGTGAACTCGGTCTCGCTGTAGATCTTATAGAGCTCGGGGAAGTCGAAGATGATCCGCCGGGCCAGGGTCGCCAGGTCGCGCGCCGACATGCGGTGGTTGGCGTGCGGCCAGCCGGTGGCGTTGGCGAAGGTCGAGTCCAGCAGGCCGAGCTCGGGCGCCAGCTCGTTCAGCTCCTGGGCGAAGGCCTCCTCGCTGCCTGAAAGCGCCTCGGCGACGACGATGCAGGCGTCGTTGCCGGACTGCACGATGATGCCGCGCAGCAGGTCGCTGACCTTCACCTGGGTGCCGACCTCGACGAACATCTTCGAGCCGCCCATGCGCCAGGCCTTCTCGGAGACCGGCAGCTCGTCGTCGAGCGACAGCCGGCCGTCCTTGATGTGGGTGAAGACCTTGTAGATGGTCATGATCTTGCTCATCGAGGCCGGCGGCACCGGCACGTCGGCGTCCTTCGCCAGCAGCACCGTGCCGCTCTCCGCCTCGATCAGGATCGCCTCGCGCGCCTTGACCTCGATGGCCTGGGCAGCGGGCGCCGTCAGCCCGACAGCGAGTCCGAAGCCGACCAGCGCCAGCAGGCTGCGGGCTGCTCTATTCGATAACGACCTACTCGATGACGACCTATTCGATGACGACATGGGCATCGTTGTGTCCCTGGTTGACGAGCCGCTGCAGGAGGCCGTCGGCCCGCGACACCGTGTCGATCGGGCCGAGGCGCACCCGGAAGAAGTTCTGCGCGCCGACCACCTGGGGCACGACCCGCGTCCGGCCGAACTGCGAGAGCTTGATGGAGAGCCGCGTGGCGTTGTCGCGGCGCAGGAAGGCGCCGGTCTGGATGTAGATGTTGCTGCGGCCCACCGCCTGGCTGGAGACCTGGCCGTCCGGCCAGTCGACCACCAGCTCGCGCTTGGCCTGCTGCTGCTCGCCGGGCGTCGTCGCGGCGCCGGCCTGGCTGCCGTCGGCGTTGAGCGGCGCGGCCGAGACCGAGGTCACCGGCGCCGCGCTGGGCGCCGCCAAGGCCGGCGGCGGGCTCTTGTTCTGGGCCGCCAGGGCGTGCTGCCGGCTCTCGTCCTCGAGGATCCGCACCCGCACCTTGGCCGTGCCCTGGCGCTCGAAGCCGAGGAGCTGGGCGCCGCGGCGCGACATGTCGATGATCCGGCCGTACTTGAAGGGCCCGCGGTCGTTGATCCGCACCGCCAGGACCCGGCCGTTCTCCAGGTTGGTGACCTCGACGACGCTCGGCATCGGCAGTGTCGGATGGGCGGCGGAGAGCGCGTTCTGGTCGAAGATCTCGCCGTTGGCGGTCTGGCGGCCGTGGAAGCCCGGGCCGTACCAGGAGGCGATCCCGGTGACGTCGTAGTCGTAGTCGACCTTCGGGTAGTACCAGACGCCGCCGATCTGGTAGGGCTTGCCGACCTTGTAGCGGCCGATCGAGCGCTCGACCGGCAGCTCCTCGGCCGTGCCGACCACCCGGTCCGTGCCGCAGGCCGCCAGCAGCCCGACCAGGGCCAGGCAGAGCCCCAGGCGGGCCGTCCGCCGGATCCTCGGCGCGATACTGCAAGTCCGAGCCGCCCTCATCGCCCTGCCACCATGCCAGCCATCACTGTCATCCTCGGGCGGAGCGCAGCGGAGACCCGGGGATCCATGTCCCAAGCCGGGCGCCATGGATCCTCGGGTCGGCGTGCCGCTGCGCGGCACTTGCCCGAGGATGACAAGATAGGAGAGACTCGGGTCCGAGCCGCCGTCATCGCTCCCCCTGCCCCCGGTCCACCCTAGCCGTCCCGCGAGCGCCGGAGGCGCTGCAGCACCAGCGGGGTCGGATAGCCGTCGGCGGGCAGGCCGACGCTGCGCTGGTATTCCCGGAGCGCGGCCCGCGTCTGGGCGCCGACCACGCCGTCAGCCTCGCCGACGTCGTGGCCCAGGGCGGCCAGGATGCGCTGCAGCTCCTCGATCTCGCGGCGGGCCATGGGCCGGTCGTCGGCCGGCCGCTTGGCCACCAGGGGCGGCCCGCCGGCGATGCGGTCCGACAGATGGCCGATGGTCAGCGCGTAGAAGATCGAGCGATTCCAGCGCATTATGACGTCGAAGTTGTCATAGACCAGGAAGGCCGGGCCCTTGTGGCCGGCCGGCAGGACGATGGCGCCGCGGATGGTCTGGCCCGGCAGGGCCGTGCCATCGGCCTTGGTGACGCCCTTGGCCCGCCACTGGCCGGCGGTCAGGCGGCTGTCGAGGCCACTCTGGTTGAGGTCGAAGCCGGCCGGCAGGCGCACTTCCCGGCCCCAGCGCTCGGCGCCCTTCCAGCCGATGGCGCGCAGATAGTTGGCCGCCGAGCCGAAGACGTCGTCGAGCGTGCCCCAGATGTCGCGCCGGCCGTCGCCGTCGTCGTCGACCGCGTGCTGCAGGAAGGTCGTCGGCAGGAACTGCGGCTGGCCCATGGCGCCGGCCCAGGAGCCGAGCATGCGGCCCGGGGTGATGTGGCCCTGGTCGATGATCCGCAGGGCGGCGAAGAGCTCGGCGCGGAACAGCTCTTCGCGGCGGCCGTCGTAGGCCAGGCTGGCCACCGACTGGACCACCGGGAAGCCGCCCATGTTCTCGCCGAAGTTGCTCTCCAGGCCCCAGAAGGCCACCAGGAAGCGCGGCTGCACGCCGTAGCGCGCGGCGGTGCGCTGCAGCAGCCGCCGGTGCTGGGCCAGCAGCCGCCGGCCCTGGGTGACCCGCGCCTCGGAGACGGTGCGCGAGAGATAGTCCCAGAAGGTCAGCGAGAACTCGGGCTGGCGGCGGTCGAGCTCGACCACCCGGGCGGCCGGCTGTTGCAGGTTCAAGGCGCGCTCGATGGTGCCCGCTGAGATGCCCTGGGCGGCGGCCTCCCGCTTGACCTCCTCGAGCCAGGCGCCGAAGGGCCTGGCCTGCTCAGCCGTCTGCCGTGCCTCTTGCTGAGCGGCGGTCGCCGGAGCCCCGCAAACCAAGGAGAGCGCGAGGGCGAACTGTGCAATCTTGACGGTTCGGGTCACGCTCGGCTCGATCTCCGTGGCACGGGTCGCGGGGGCAGACTCGGCGCGGGCTGCATCCGCCCTTCTGCCATAGGACCGCTCGGGCCGGCAACGGAGCTTAGGGACAAATAAGGCCCCGGGAAGGCAACGGCGCGCGGCCGTCGCGGCGGCGCCCCTCGATCGAGGCCTATTTCTCGAAGCTGATCACGACCCGCCGATTGGCGGTCTCCGCCTTGTCGTTGGCGGTCTGCACGGCCGGATCGTCCTCGCCGAAGCTGCGGGTGGAGACGCGCCCGGCCGGGAAGCCCTGCTCGACCAGGTAGGCGACGGCCGCCTTGGCCCGGCGTTCCGAGAGCGCCTTGTTGTAGACCGGGTCGCCGGCCAGGTCGGTGAAGCCGCTGACCACCATCTGCACGCCCTGGGTGTCCAGCCAGTCGGCCAGCGCCTGGTCCAGCACCGCCTTGGCGTTGCCGGTCAGGGCGTCGCTGTTGAAGGCGAAGAAGATCGTCCGCGGGGCCGGCAGGGCCGGCATGTCCTCGGCCATCTCCTTGGCCATGGCGCCCTCGCCGGCGACGGCCCGGGCCAGGGCCGCCTCGAAGTCCGACCGGCAGCGCTCGGAGTCGGCGCCGTGGCCCTCCTCCGCCTCCTGCATCCAGCAGTCGAAGGCGACCTGGGCCTTGGCGGCGTCGACCGGCGCGTTCTCGCGGATGCCGGCATCGAAGGCCTTCATCAGGCGGAAGCGGGCATCGCCGAGCCGGCCGCGCTGGGCCGCGTCGAGCTCGCGGAACGACAGGGCTTCCGGCTCGAAGGGCGTGCCGGCGGCGGCCAGGCGGGCCCGGTCGGCGAAGCGGTGCTGGTCGACCAGGTCGCCCTCCTCGTACTCCGTGCGGGAGAGCGCCAGATAGCCGTCGTAGAGCGCGCGATCGAAGGTGGTGCCTTGCTGCGGCCGACGCTCGATGTCGGCGAACTCGATCCAGGTGCAGCTCGCCAGCAGGCCGAGCGCCAGCCCGGCGACGCCTGCATTTCTCCAACCCCGCATGCCGGCTCCCCCCGTTCACTGCCGAATCCTATTGCCGTCGGCAGACTACGCCAACGCTCAAAGCCCGGCAATCGGGGCGCCGGGGCCTCTCGTCGCGAAACGTCGGGGGCCTTGTCGGGGTCGGGGCGCGCTCAGGCGGTGGCGCGGACTTCCAGGATCGCCTGCTTGACCATCTTCCAGAGCTCGGCCAGGTCGGCCCGGCCGTCGGCCGCGCGGCTGGCTTCCCGGCGGTTGGCGTAGGCATAGGCCGCGTCGCCATGCTGTTCGATCAGCTTCAAGGCGGCGATCAGAGTCTCGAGCTTGCGGTCCATGGCGGCACTCCTTTGCCCGGCCAGATCGCCATTGTGCCGAAAGAGTCTTTCCGCTGCGTTAAGGATGATGCTTCCTTAAGCTCGCGATCGGAAATCAGAGGGCCTGGAGCGACGAGCCATGAGCGACGCGGCAATCAGCGAATTGGGGCCGAGAGGCCCGGAATCTCTGGCCAATTGCGGCCAGGCCCTGGCGGCGCTGCTCGAGGCCTACGGCGTCGAGCTGGTATTCGGTATTCCCGGCGTGCATAGCCTCGAGCTCTACCGCGGGCTCGCCGGTAGCGGCATCCGCCACGTCCTCACCCGACACGAGCAAGGCGCCGCCTTCATGGCCGACGGCTATGCCCGGCTGTCCGGCAAGCCCGGCGTCTGCTGCCTGATCACCGGGCCGGGCGTGACCAACGCGGCGACGGCGATCGGCGAGGCCTACGCGGACTCGATCCCGCTGCTGGCGATCTCGGCGGTCAACGCGCGCCATCATCTCGGCAAGGGCTGGGGCCACCTGCACGAGATCAGCGACCAGCGCGCCCTGACCGCGCCGATCACCGCCTTCAGCGCCACGGCCCTGTCGCCCGCCGACCTGCCCGACCTGATGGCCCGGGCCTTCACCGTCTTCGAGAGCGGCCGGCCGCGGCCGGTGCACATCGAGCTGCCGATCGACCTCCAGGAGCTGCCGGCCGAGGGCGATTGGCGCGTCCGCCGGCCGGCCGGCCCGCCGGCGCCGCAGCCGGCCGCGGTCGAGAGTGCCCTCGCCCTGCTGCGCGGCGCCCGGCGCCCGGTGATCCTGTTCGGCGGCGGCGCCCGGGACTGCGGCCCGGCCCTGCAGCGCCTGGCCGAGCGCCTCGACGCGCCGCTGCTGGCCAGCATCGCCGGCAAGGGCCTGGTCCCGGACGACTCGAGCCGCTGCGCGGGCTTCGTGCTTTGGAGCCGCTTCGGCCGCGACCTGGTGGCCGAGGCCGACGTCCTGCTGGTGGTCGGCAGCGAGATGGCGCCGACCGATAGCCTGCAGGACAGCCTGGAGATCAGCGGCCGGATCATCCGCGTCGACCTCGACCCGGCCAAGATGTCGGACCTCTATCCGGCCGAGGTCGCCCTGCTCGCCGATGCCGGCAGCACGCTCGCGGCGCTGCTGGAGGGCCTTGGCGATGGCCCGCCGCCGGCGCGCGCCGAGGGTGCCGTCGAGACGGTCGAGGCGCTGCGCCGCGGCCTGCGCGGCGAGCTCGGCGAGGCCGAGCGGGAGCACGAGCGGATCCTGAACAGCCTGCGCGCCGTGCTGCCCGACGAGGCCGCCGTCTTCGCCGACATGACCCAGATCGCCTACAGCGCCAACCTGCTCTTCCCGGTGCGCAGCCAGGGCGGCTGGAACTACCCGGCCGGCTTCGGGACCCTGGGCTACGCCGTGCCGGCGGCGGTCGGCGGCGCCCTGGCGGCGCCGGAGCGGCCGGTCGTCGCCCTGGTCGGCGACCACGGCCTGCTCTACACCGGCCAGGAGCTGGCGACGGCCGTCGAGCAGCGCCTGCCGATCGCCATCGTTCTGTGGAATAACAACCGCTTGGGCCAGATTCGTGACGAGATGCTGCAGAAAGGCATCCCGCCCCTCGGGGTCGACCTGCACAGCCCCGATTTCTGCGCCCTGGCCGAGGCCTACGGCTGCCGCAGCCGCCGGCCGGAGAGCCTCGAAGCCTTCCGGGCCGATCTCGCCGAGGCGCTGTCACAAAAGGACGGCCCGACCCTGATCGAGCTGCGCGAGGGGCTCGCCGATCGCACTTAGCTGCTGTAGACTATTTAACGATTTCAAATAGTTAGTCGCAGGCTTGGAGATTTTGGAGGCTATCCAAGGGCGCGCCAAGCTGTTATCGTTCTGTCACGTAACTGTCATGTTTGAGACCTAGAGTACCGCCGTCGAAGGGGGGTTTTCGGGGCTTCGACCGCCTTCAGCTCGGCCACAAATCAACCCAGATCTCCAACCGGGAGGTAGTTGCAATGAAACGCGCGACTCTCATCGCGGGCGTCTCCGCCGCGTGCCTTTACCTGGCGTCCTTCGGCACGGCTTCGGCCGCCGATTGCCCGCAAGTCACGGTCGCTGACATGAAGGGCCTGTCCAGCGCCTTTCCCCAGCAGTTCGATCTGAAGGAGTTCGAGTCGGCCGCCGGCTGCACGCTGAGCTTCCAGGAGAACCCGTCTATCGCCGAGCTCAACGGCGAGATCCAGGGCAACCCGTCGCTGCCGCCGCTCGCCGAGCGCTTGCCGGAAGAGCCTCTGGTCGTGGCGCCATACGAGGAGATCGGCCGCTATGGCGGCACCCTCGACGCTCTGTCCAACGCCAGCGAGGCCGGCACCTCCGACTTCCTGTCGGTCCGCCACGTCAACCTGGTGCGCTACGCCGACGACCTGGTGACCATCGTCCCCAACGTCGCCAAGAGCTGGCAATGGAACGACGACTTCACCCAGATCACCTTCACCCTGCGCAAGGGCCACAAGTGGTCGGACGGCGCGCCCTTCACGGCCGACGACGTCAAGTTCTGGTACGACAACCTGGCGCTCGACGAGAACGTCATCGCCAAGCCCAAGGACTACGTCCTGGTCGCCGGCGAGCCCATGACAGTCGACGTGATCGACGCGCAGACGGTGCGCTTCAACCTGCCCGCCCCCAAGCCGGGCCTGCTGGCGCACTTCGCGACCTCCTACGCCCAGCCCTTCCAGCCGAAGCACTTCCTGGGTCAGTTCCACCCGGATATCAGCGGTGACGCCGACAAGGCGGCCCAGGCGCTCGGCTTCGAGAACGGCTACGCGGCCATCGCCGCCTACTACGGCAGCTCCGACTGGACCGACACGGCGACGCCCATGCTGAGCCTGCCGGACCAGGTCGCCAGCCTGCCCAAGGCGACCGCGCCGACCCTCGAAAGCCACATCATGGTGAAGGAGAACACCGAGGGCCGGCACCTGGTGGCCAACCCCTACTTCCACATGGTCGACACGGCCGGCAACCAGCTCCCCTACATCGACCGTCAGGACGAGGTCTACATCAACGAGAACGAGGTCCGGATCCTGAAGCTGGTCAACGCCGAGGTGGACTACAAGTCGCAGTCCCTGCAGCTTCCCTCGGCCCCGTTGCTCCTGGAGAACCAGGAGAAGGGCGACTACACCGTCCACCTCAAGCCGACCATCGCCTCGCCGACCTTCTCCTTCAACGTCACCTCCTTCGACGAGGAGAAGCGCAAGGTCTTCGGCGACATCCGCTTCCGCAAGGCCATGTCGCTGGCGATGAACCGCGAGGAGATCAACGAGCTGGCCTACTTCGGTCTCGGCGTGCCGCGGCAGTATGTCGGCTTCGCGCCGGAGCCGGACTTCGTCGATCCCAAGTGGCTGAAGTTCTACGCCCAGCATGACCCCGATCAGGCCAACAAGCTGTTGGACGAGATCGGCATGATGGACAAGGACGGCGACGGCTTCCGCGAGCTGCCGAACGGCCAGAAGCTGGCCCTGAACCTGCAGTTCGCCACCCAGGGCCTGCCCGGCCAGGTGGTCGAGCTGGTCGGCCAGCACTGGGCCAACGTCGGCATCAAGACCGCCGTGAAGGAGGTCACGCCGGACGAGTACCGCTCGGCGCAGTCCTCCAACCAGCTCGACGTCGGCATGTGGATCAAGGGCCAGCCCCTGTCCATCGTGCTCGGCAACAATACGCTCTTCGTGCCGCCCTACGATGGCTATTTCGACCATCGCACCGGCATGCTGTGGGCCGAGTACATCGACTCCAACGGCGCCAAGGGCGTCAAGCCGCCGCCCTTCGTCGATCAGCTTATCGCCGACATCAACGCCTTCCAGTCGAGCCAGCCGGGCAGCGACGAGCAGTCCACGCTGGGCGCGCGGCTGGTCGAGAACATGACCGGGAACCTGCTGTTCCTCGGCGTCGTGCAGGCGCCGAACCCGATCTATCACCGCAACGCGCTGACCAACTTCCCGGAGTTCAAGACCTGGTCCTACGAGTACTACCGGACCTACCCCTACCGTCCGCAGCAGTGGTACCTGGCTGACGAGAGCTGAGGGGCCAGGGACCGCGCGCCAAGCCGGATCTGGAGCGGGCGCCCTCTTCTCGGGGGCGCCCGCTTCCTCAAGCGGCATTGCGGTCCTAGAGTGTTCGGTCGGGGATCGCTAGAGGGCTAGGAGGACGGTCGCGGATGCTGGTGTTCGCCCGCTTCGCCGTCAGACGGGCCGCCATGGCGGTCTTCACGCTGCTGCTGGTCTCGCTGATCGTCTTCACGCTGATGGAGATGGTGCCCGGCGACTGCGCCGAGCGCTATCTCGCCTTCAAGAACACCCAAGGCCAGTCGATCACCGTCGAGGACATCGAGGCGGAGCGGATTCGCCTCGGCCTCGACCGGCCCTTTATCGAGCGCTGGGTGACCTGGCTCGGCAACGTCTTCATGCATGGCGATTTCGGCGAAAGCTGCATCTTGCGCATGCAGATCAACAACCTGCTCGGCGACAAGTTCCTGATCAGCCTCGGCATCTGCCTCGCCGCCCTGGTCTTCGCCTACCTCATCGCCATCCCCGTCGGCATCCTGGCGGCGACCTCCAAGAGCCCCTTCCTGAACAACGTGCTGCGCTTCGTCAGCTACCTGGGCCTGGCGATGCCGAACTTCCTGCTGGCGCTGATCATCATCCTGATCTCCACCGTGATGTTCGGCGACACCCTGACCGGCCTGTTCAGTAAGGAGTTCCGCGACGCCCCCTGGTCGTTCGACAAGTTCCTCGACTTCCTGAGCCGCGCCTGGCTGCCGGTGATCATCCTCGGCTGGTCGGCGACGGCCTTCGCGCTGCAGACCGTGCGCGCCCTGATGTCGGACGAGATCGGCAAGCTCTACGTCACGGCCGCCGCGGCCCGCGGCATCTCCGGCCGGCGCCTGCTCTGGCGCTACCCGGCGCGCCACGCCCTCGGGCCGATCTTCAACTCCCTGGGCTTCGACCTGAACCGCATCTTCAACGAGCTGCCGATCGTGGCGCTGATCATGACCCTGACCGATTCCGGCGCGCTGCTGATCGAGGCGCTGGCCCGCTCCAACGACCAGCAGCTCGCCGGGGCGATCATCTTCCTGCTGACCGCTTCCATCGTCGCCCTCAACTTCATGACCGACGTGCTGCTGGCGCTGGTCGATCCGCGGGTCCGCAAGGGGATGCTGGCATGACCGACATCACCGAGACGCCGGGCGGGCTCGAAAGCGCCAGCGAGCGCAAGCGCAAGGAAGCCTACTTCACGGCCTCCCAGACGCAGCTCATCTGGGCCCGTTTCCGCAAGAACCGCTCGGCCATGATCGCCGGCGCCGTGCTCGTCGTCCTGGTCCTGATGGGTATCTTCGCGCCCTTCCTGTCGCCCTACGACCCGACCATCGCCGGCCGCAACAAGGACTACGAGAACGGCGCGCCGCAGATCCCGATGTTCTGGGACCACAACGGCTTCTCGGCGCGGCCCTTCATCTACGGCGTCGAGCGCACCCGCTCCATCGAGACCAATTTCCGCTGGGTCACCAAGATCAACACCGAGGAGCGGCTCTATCTCGAGTTCTTCGTCGACGGCTGGGAGTACAGCCTGATCGACTTCAACTTCGACATGCCGGGCGACAGCTTCGACCTGCAGTTCAAGCTCTTCACCTCGACGACCCACCTCTTCGGGGTCCGGGACGGCAAGATCCACATCTTCGGCACCGACGCCTCGGGCAAGGACATCTTCTCGCGGACCCTGCACGCCATCTACACCTCGCTCGCGGTCGGCACGATCGGCGTCTTCATCGCCTTCATCATGGCGCTCGTGATCGGCGGCGTCTCCGGCTACTACGGCGGCTGGATCGATTCCGTGCTGCAGATGATCACCGATGCTGTCCGAACCGTGCCGGCGATCCCGCTGTTCATGGCCCTGGCCGCCTTCGTGCCGCAGGAGTGGAGCTCGGAGACGCGCTTCTTCTTCATCTCCATCATCCTCGGCTTCATCGGCTGGCCGACCCTGGCGCGGCGGGTGCGCACCCACCTGCTCTCCGAGCGCAATCAGGAATACGTGCTGGCCGCCCAGCTCTGCGGCGCGCCGGCGAACCACGTCATCCGCCGCCACCTGCTGCCGAGCTTCACCAGCTACATCATCGTCGACCTGGTGATCTCCTTCCCCTACATGGTGCTCTCCGAGACCGCGCTGAGCTTCATCGGCCTCGGCCTCAAGGACCCGGTCAACAGCCTCGGCGTGCTGCTGCAGAACGTCTCCAAGGCCGACGTGCTGCTGAATTACCAGTGGTACTTCATCCCCGCGGTCTTCTTCATCGTGCTGGTCCTGGCCTTCGTCTTCGTCGGCGACGGGCTGCGCGACGCGGCCGATCCCTATGCGGACACCCGCAAATGACCCTGCTGCGCGTCGAGAACCTGACCCTCGCCTTCGACACGGACGAAGGCCGCGTCACCGCCGTCGACGGCGTCTCCTTCGAGATCCAGCCGGGCGAGGTCCTGGGCCTGGTCGGCGAGTCCGGCTCCGGCAAGTCGGTCACCGCCAAGTCGCTGATGCAGCTCAACCCGGACAACGCGCACTACAGCCCGGAGAGCCGCATCACCCTGATGCTCGACGACGGCCCGGTCGACGTGCTGTCGCTCAAGACCTCGCGGGAGCTCAAGGTCGTGCGCGGCGGCGCCATCTCGATGATCTTCCAGGAGCCCATGGCCAGCTTCGCCCCGGCCATCACCATCGGCGACCAGATGGTCGAGCAGCTCATGCTGCACAGCGACATGACCAAGAAGCAGGCCAAGGCGCTGTCGATCGACATGCTGGCCCGGGTCTCGATCCCCGAGCCGGCGCGGCGCTTCGATCAGTATGCCTTCGAGTTCTCCGGCGGCATGCGCCAGCGGGCCATGATCGCCATGGCGCTTTCGACCAAGCCGAAGCTGCTGATCGCCGACGAGCCGACCACGGCGCTCGACGTGACCATCCAGGCCCAGGTCATCGACCTGATGAAGGACCTGGTGTCCGAGTTCGGCATGGGCATCCTCTTCATCACCCACGACCTCGGCGTGATCGCCCAGACCGCCGACCGGGTCGCGGTGATGTACCTCGGCAAGCTGGTGGAGACCGGCGCGGTGCGCCAGGTGATCCGCCGGCCGGCCCATCCCTACACGCAAGGCCTGCTCAACGCCCTGCCCAAGCTCGAGGACCTGGACCGGCCGTTGACGCCGGTGCCGGGCGACATCCCGAGCCCGCTCGAGCGGCCGGCCGGCTGCGTCTTCCATACCCGCTGCCCGCAGCGCATCGCCGGCACCTGCGAGAGCAGCGTGCCGGGCCCGACCCGGCTGCCGGACGGCCACGAGGCCGCCTGCTTCGCGGTCGAGGCCGGCGACCCCGGCGAGACGAGGGCCTCGGCATGAGCGAGCGGCCGACCGTCTCCGTCCGCGACCTCTGCGTCCACTTCAAGCTCGGCAACAAGTGGCTGGGCGACAACCTGGTGGTCCGCGCCGTCGAGAACATCACCCTGGACATTCCGCGCGGCTCCTTCTTCGGCCTGGTCGGCGAAAGCGGCTCGGGCAAGACCACCCTCGGCCGGGCGATCCTCAAGGCCGTGCCGATCACCAGCGGCAAGGTCGGCTACCACGACGGCGAGGTCGACTACGACGTCGCCGAGATCGGCAAGGCCGAGCTGAAGGACTACCGCAAGCGCGCCCAGCTCATCTTCCAGGATCCCTACGCGGCGCTGAGCCCGCGCATGACCGTGCGCGACATCATCGCCGAGCCCCTGGAGGTGATGAAGCTGACCAAGTCGCGCGAGGAGACCGACGCCCGGGTGCGCGAGATCGCCGGCATGTGCCGGCTCAACCTGGAGCACCTCCGGCGCTTCCCGCACGCCTTCTCCGGCGGCCAGCGGCAGCGCATCTCCATCGCCCGGGCGCTGGTCTGCCGGCCCAAGTTCCTGGTCGCCGACGAGAGCGTCGCCGCGCTTGATGTGTCGATTCAAGCGGACATCCTGAACCTGCTGAAATCGCTGCAGAAAGAGATGGACATCACCTTCCTGTTCATCAGCCACGACCTGAGCGTGGTGGCGCACACCTGCGACCACGTGGCGGTGATGTACCTGGGCCGGCTGGTCGAGACGGCGCCGACCCGAGACCTCTTCCGCGAGCCCAAGCACCCCTATACCAAGGCCCTGATGTCGGCGATCCCCTCGCTCGACCCGGACCAGAGCGGCCAGGCCCAGAAGCTGGAGGGCGAGATCCCGAGCCCGGCCAACCCGCCGCCCGGCTGCAAGTTCCAGACCCGCTGCCCCCATGCGGTGGAGCGCTGCCGCCGCGAGGAGCCGAAGCTGGAGCCGGCCGGCCACGAGCACTTCGTCGCCTGCCACTTCGCCGAGGAGCTGCGGCTCGAGGGCATGTCGACCGGCGGGGAGACCGCGCCGGCCTAGAGCGGATCGGGATTAGGTGGAAGCACGCCGTGCTTCCACCTAATCTCGTGAATCCGCTCTAACTTTGCATGTTAGATCAGACTCCACTGAGATGGCATCGTGGCGCGACTCCATCTCAGTGGAGTCTGATCTAGGCAAGCCCCTTGACAGTCTTCGGGCATCGCTCCATCTTCGGATCACCCACTGGCGATAGGGTTACATCAGGGCCACAGTTCCATCTCTATGGAGGAACGCGTGGCCCAAGTTGTTTCGACCCCCCTCGATACCGCCGATCTGAAGACGACCGCGTTGCATCCCGCGTTCGGCGTGGAAGTGCACGATGTGGATCTGCGCGAGGTCACGGCGGAGCGCCTCTACCCGGCGATCCGGGCCCTGTTCGAACGGCACTCGCTGTTGCTCTTCGCGGCACAGCATCTCGACGACGCGGCCCACCTGGCCTTCGGTCAGCTCTTCGGGCCCATCGAAGACCGCTCCAACGCGCGCATGGACGGCAAGCCGCGCATCTCCTACGGCGTCAGCAACGAGACCGAGGATGGCGGGGTCTACGGTGAGGACGACCTGCGCCTGCTCGACCTGAAGGCCAACATGCTCTGGCACACCGACAGCACCTTTCTGCCGGTGCCGGCGCTGGCCAATGTCCTGCAGGCCCGCGTCGTTCCCAGCGAAGGCGGCGCCACCGAGTTCGTTTCGACGCGGGCCGGGTTTCGATCCTTCGAGCCGGACTTGCAGGCGCGGCTGCGCGGCATGAGCTTCCATCACAGCTACGCCCAGTCGCGCCGGCGTATCGCGCCGGAACTCGCGACCATCGAAAAGATCGCCATGTGGCCGGACACCGAATGGAAGGCCGTCTGGCGAAACCCGGTCATCGGTGACGAGTCGCTCTACATTGCCTCGCATGCCTTTGCCGTCAGTGGCATGGATGAGGCGGAAGGCGCGCTCTTCATCGATGGTTTGATCGAGCGGGTAACCCGCCCTGAGCAGGTCTATGCCCACGATTGGCGGCCGGGCGACGTGCTGGTCTGGGACGAGCGCGCCATGCTGCATCGCGGCAGGCCCTGGCCCTACGAGCAGGCGCGCACCCTGGTGAGCTGTTGCGTCTCGGCCGGCGATGCCGACGGCCTGTCCGCGATGCGGCCATGAAACAGGACAGCCCACGGCAACTCGGGTTGGCGCAGGCCCTGTCCGCGCAAACGGGCGCGGCCTTCGCCTTGCGCAACCTGCGCCTTCCCCTGGGCACGGTGCCGGGAGCCGGCCTGCCGGCGGCCGGCGACGGACTGCTGGCCGCCGACATGGTGATCGCAAAGGGGCGCATCGACTGGCTCGGCCCGCCGGCAAGCCGCGACGACCTGCCGGCGGGCCCCGACATGGCCAAGGCCATGGCCTGGCCGGGCACGGTCGATTGCCATACCCACCTGGACAAGGCGTTGGCGTGGCCGCGCTCGCCCAATGCGGACGGCACCTTCGACGGCGCCGGGGCGAGCGCCTTTCGAGATGCGGCCGCCCATCACGGCGTGGAGGATATCCGGCGGCGGGCCGATTTCGCGCTCCGAACGTCTTTCGCCCACGGCACCACGGCGATCCGCAGCCATGTGGATTCCGGTCGCCACGCCTTCGAGCAGGCCTTGGCGACCCTGTCCGAGCTGGCCGACGACTGGCGCGGCCGGATCGCGCTGCAGCTCTGCCCGTTCCTGGGCATAGACGAGGACCTCGACTGGATCCGCAAGGTGGCGGCCCGCGCGGGCCGCGAGCATGCCGGTATCCTCAGTGTCTTCGTCCATGCGATCCCGGAGCTCGATGCTGCGCTCGACGCTGTCATGGCCATTGCCGGGCGCGAGGGTCTGCGGCTCGACTTTCACGCCGACGAAAACCTGAACCCGGCATCCAAGGGTCTCGATGCCATCGCCCGCGCGGTGCTGCGCAACGGCTTCGACCAGCCAGTGCTGGTCGGGCATTGCTGCGCTCTGGCGGTGCAGCCGCGAGACACGCTCGAGGCGACGCTCGAGCGGGTGGCCAAGGCCGGGATCGGC
Source organism: Kiloniellales bacterium (assembly GCA_028280455.1). Taxonomy (GTDB): domain Bacteria; phylum Pseudomonadota; class Alphaproteobacteria; order Kiloniellales; family JAKSDN01; genus JANQLT01. The sequence goes on along the minus strand of JANQLT010000152.1, from coordinate 33,725 downwards.
ATCGTCTCCCTGCCGCTCTGCAACGCCTATCTGATGGACCGCCGGGGCGGCGAGACGCCGCGCTATCGAGGCTTTGCGCCGGTGCACGAGATGCGGCGGCACGGCATTCCGGTCGCCATCGCGTCGGACAACGTCCGCGACGCCTTCTACGCCTACGGCGATCACGATATCCCCGAGCTCTTTCGCGACGCCGTGCGGATGATGCAGCTCGATCACCCGCTCGGCGACTGGGCGGCGGCCGTGACGACCACCGCGGCGGACCTCATGGGCCTGCCCGATCGCGGCAGGCTGGACCCGGGCGCGCCGGCCGATCTCATCATCTTCACGGCACGCAATTGGAGCGAGTTTGTATCGCGCCCGCTGTCCGATCGCGTCGTGCTGCGCGGCGGGAAGCCCATCGATACGACGCCGCCGGATTTTCGAGACTTAGACGATATGAAAGGAATGCGAATATGAGCCGTATCGAAGCGCTCACAGAGAGGCTCGGAGAGATCCCGATCAACACGAGTGAGAAGGTTGTCCTTGGGAAGAGCCGAGACTCATTCTGGTATTCGCCGATTCTCAAAGAGAAGCTCAAGGACGTGTCGGCGGAAGCCATTGTCTCGCCGTATAGCGAGGAGGAGTTATTGCAGGTCCTGGCTGCCTGCTGGGCGCTGGACATTCCAGTCACGGCTCGCGGCGGCGGCACCGGGAACTATGCCCAGGCCATGCCGCTTGCCGGCGGTGTGGTGCTGGACATGCGACGGATGAACGCGATCAAGTCGATCGGCGATGGCGTTCTCGTCGTCGAGCCCGGCGCCGTGATGAGCCGGATCGAGGCGGAGACGCGCGAACGGAGCGGGCAGGAGCTGCGCATGCATCCCTCGACCCGCGAAAGCGCGACCATCGGCGGCTTCATTGCCGGCGGCTCGGGCGGTGTCGGCTCGATCCGCTGGGGCATGCTGCGCGAGCCCGGCAACATCCTTCGCCTGCGCCTGGCGACCCTCGAGGAAGAGCCTCGCCTGATCGACCTGACCGGCGACGAGATCGCGATCGTGCATCACTCCTACGGCGTGAACGGCATCATCACCGAAGTGGAGCTGCCCTTGGCCCCGGCGCAGGACTGGGTCGAGCTGATGGTCGCCTTCGACGACTGGATGAGCGCGGCGCGTGCCGGCTGGGCTCTTGCCCATCACGAAGGCCTTTGGCTGAAGCAGCTCGCGGCCATCCAAGCGCCCGCACCGCACGGCTACTTCGCGCGCCATCGCAAGTTCCTGCGGGAGGGCGACAACCTGCTGTGCATCCTGGCAGCGCCGAACGCCGTGCGGCCGCTGCTCGAGCTGCTGCGGAAAGACGGCGGACGGGTCGCCTTTCGCTCCGACACGGCAAGCGACGAGGACAAGAAGGGGCTGCCGCCCCTCTATCACCTGACCTGGAACCACACGACACTGCAGGCACTGAAGGTCGACCCCGAAGTGACCTATTTGCAGGTCGGCACGCCGCCGGAGGATCCGATGGCCGCGGTGGCGGAGATCGCGCAGCGCTTTCCCGACGAGATCGTCGGCCATGTCGAGTTCGTGCGTTCGGCGGGCCGCCTCTATGCCAGCCTGCTGCCGCTCTACCGCTACAGCAGCGAGGCGCGCCTGCGGGAGGTCGTGGGCGCGCTCGAGGCGATGGGCTGCGGCTGCTACAACCCGCACGTCTACACCTACGAGGAAGGCAACCGCTGCGGTGCCGACCCGGCGCGGCTCGACCTGAAACGGCGCGCGGATCCGAAGGGGCTCCTGAACCCCGGCAAGATGATCGGCTGGGAGGACCCCGACTATGCCTACGATCCGGCCGGCGGCTACGAATACCCCGGCCTGCGCAAGGCAGCGCCATGAGAAGCCTGACTCCTGCGGCGATCCAGCCGCCTTTTGCGGGCTACGCCCATGGGGTCGAGGCCAAGGCCCGGCGCTTGGTGGTCACCTCCGGCCAGCTCGGCATCGCAGCGGATGGCTCCGTTCCCGAGACGGCCGAGGCGCAGGCCAGGCTCTGCTTCGAGAACATCGACGCGATCCTGGCCGAGGGCGGTGTCGCCCGTGAGCACATCCTGCGGCTCAACGCCTACGTGACCGACCGCGCGCACATGGCCGGCTACATGGCGGCCCGCGACGCCTATCTGGCGGAGAGGCCGGACAAGCCCGCCTCCACGCTCATGATCGTCTCGGGCTTCAGCCGTCCGGAGTTTCTGGTCGAGGTCGAAGCCCTGGCTGCCGAGGAGGATTGAGGGTGCCGAGCAAACGCTTCTGGCGCGAGATGCCCACCACCGAGTTCGACGGCGACACCGGCGACTGGATCGCCGTCTTGCCGCTGGCCGCGGTCGAGCAGCACGGGCCGCATCTGCCGGTCGGCGTCGATGCCTTCATCGCCGAGGGCCTGGTCGAGCGCTGCGCCGCCGCGCTGCCGCCCGACAGCCCCGTCACCTTCCTGCCGCTGCAGGAGGTCTGCAAGTCCAACGAGCACATCGGGTTTGCCGGGACCTTGACCCTGGACTGGGAGACGACAATCCGCGGCTGGCTCGACATCGGCGAGTCCGTCGCGCGGGCCGGGGTCCGCAAGCTCGTCATCGTCACCAGCCATGGCGGCAACGTCCACCCGATGGAGATCGTGGCCCGCGAGCTGCGGGTCAGGCACGCCATGCTCGTCGTCACCACGAGCTGGGGGCGCCTCGGCAAATGGCGCGAGATCTACGACTACGGCCCGGTCTTCACGGACATCCATGGCGGCGACAGCGAAACCTCGGTGATGCTGGCGCTGCGCCCCGATCTGGTCGACATGTCTAGGGCCGAGGATTTCGCCAGCGCGCAGGCGGCCATGAAGGCCCGGCACCGCCGGATCGGCTACCACGGCTCGGACGCCAACCTCGCCTGGGTATCGGAAGACCTGAACCCCAAGGGCCCGGCGGGCGACGCCTCGGCCGCGAGCGCCGACAAGGGCGAACGGGACGTCGCCTCCATGGTCGCCGGCTTCTGCGAGCTGATGGCGGAAGTCGAAGCCGCCGTGCCGCCCGAGGCACGGACCTGAGTCGGGGCTCTGAGCTGGGGATTTGACATGGAAACGATGATCGCAGTCGCGCAGACCTGTCTGACCGCCTATCTGGGCGCTTGGCTCTTACTGGGCGTCCGGGACAACATTGCCCATCCCTCGATGAACGGCATGTTCACGGCGGAGGTGCTGGATCTGGCGCGCCTCAGGGAGGCCTATCCCGAGGCCTATGCGCTGATCGAGCGGCGGCGCATCACCAGCCCCATGCTCCAGCGTGCGGCCTTCGTCTTCATCGTCTGCTGCGAGGTGCTGACCTGCGTGCTCTTGTGGGGCGCCGCCCTTTGGATGGCGCTTGCCCTGTTCGGCCTCGCCGACCTGGAGCGGGCCAGGATCGCCGCCCTCGCCGGCGCCCTTGGCTTCACCTCGATCTGGTCCGGTTTCCTGATCGTCGGCAATCACTTCGCCTACTGGTATTGCCACGAGTGGGCCCAGAACACGCACTTTCAGATGGTGCTCTGGGGCATTGGCACGATGGTGTTTCTTGCGGTTCATCACTAGACGTGACGGAACCGCTCCACGTTTCAACCTAGTCGACCTGTATTAGGCCGGCTGTCGGTGCGGTTTATCCGTAGTCGGTGCCACTGCCGACTTGGCATCCCAAGTCACCTCCAGTGAAACGGCTCGCCGACTCTCAGACCAGGGCCAGACGCCGACGGCATTGGCCGGCGTGGACACCTAGGAAGGGCCGGTTGAATACTTTCCCCCATCCGCAAGAACCGGTAGAGTCATGGGAATGTAAGAAAATACAATGATTTCAAAACAGGGATCGGCGGGACCCTAGGCGTCAGGAGATCGGGTCCGCCTGTTTGGGTGGGAGATGACGGAGCCGATACCGGATCTATTCGGCAACCCCTATCTTGCCGGCCGGACGGATCGAGATTGCGTTTCGCACAAGGCATTTGACGAAGCCCAGTCGGAGATCTGCGGCCTGATAAAAGGCGGTGGCGGCGTCGCCTTGCTGCTCGGCGATCCCGGAACCGGCAAGACCTCGGTCTTGCGCGAGATCCGCGCCGATCTCGGCAAGCGGCGCTACCGGACGGCGATGGTCGCGGCGACGCCCGGGGACTACGACGCCCTCCTGGCCGAAGCTTGCGCCAAGATCGGCACCGCCCCGGCGGAGCTGGAGCGCATCGGGCCGGAGCGTGCCTTCGTCGCCCAGGCCGAGCGGCAGGCCGCCTCGGGGCGCCAGCTCCTGTTCTTCCTCGACCAGGCGGCGCCCGAGCATCGGGAGGCCATCGAGCGCTTCCAGACCCTGCTGAGCGGCGAGGCGAAGCGGATCGGCCCGCAGACCCTGGTCGTGGCCGGCAGCCCGGACCTCGAGCCCTGGCTGCCGCAACTGGCGGCGCTCTCCGCCAGGCCCTCGGCCGCGATGGCGCTTCACCTGAAGCCTTTGACGCTCGACGAGATCGCTCCCTTCATCGATCAGATCCTGAGCGGCACCCAGTACCGCGCGGAGAAGCTCTTCACCGAAGACGCCATCAAGCGCATGGCGGACTGCACCGGCGGTCTGCCGGGCCCCCTGGAGCGGCTCTGCGACTTCTGCCTGATCCACATCTGGCTGGAGGAGGTCGACAGGGTCACCGAGGCCGTGGTCGACGCCGTCCGCGAGAAGTCCGTGGCGGACCTCGGCGATGGCGAGCCGGCCGCACCCACTGCGGCGCAGGCGCCCCCGGCGCCGGCAGCCAAGCCCCTGCCGCGGCCGGCGGCGGCGGCCGAGCCGCAGCGCGAGCAGCCTCGCGAGGAGGCGATTCCCAAGACGATCCCCGAGGCCTTCGACGACGACATCCCGGAGGCCCCCTTCGGCGAGGCGCCGGGTGAGCCCGCGGCCGCGATGGCCGCCGCCGCCATGGCCAACGGCAACGCGGCGGGCCCCGACGCCCCCCGCTACCTCGCGCCGCCGAAGCGCCTCTTCGCCGCCCGCCGGCGCGGCCGTTGGATCGCCGTGGCCGCCGTCCTGATCCTTCTGGTCGTCGGCGCCGGCGGCCATCTCTTCCTCAAGGCGGAGCAGAGCACGCGCGAGGCGGCCAGCGCGGTCGAGCCGGCGGCGAACGGGCAACAGGAGGCAACGGAACCGCCCGCCACGCGCGCGACCCCGGTGAACGCCGAGCAGAGCTCGGCGGCCGTGACCGATACAGGGCGCAAGGAGCCGGAGGCGACGGCCGCATCGCTGGCCTCGGCCGGACGGGAGATCGACCGGCTCTCCGACGCCCTGCAAGGCGCCGAGATCCAACGGGATGCCGCCAAGGCCGAGGCCGAGTCTCTCCGCGAGGCCCTGGTCGCCTCGGAGATCGACGCGGCGGACGCGCGCGCCGCCGAGGCCACGCAACGCGACGAGCTCGAGCGCCTGAGCGTCGCCCTGCGTGCGACCGAGGCCGAGCGGGACGCCGCTGTCACCTCCATGACCGCGGTCACCGAGCTGCGCCAGGCCCTGGCGGCCGCCGAGACGGAAAAGCAGGCACTGTCCGACGCCGCCGCGGCCACCCGCGAGGAATTGGCCAGCGTCAAGGAAGCCGCCGCCGCGGGGAGCACGGACTCGGCGCAGTTGACCGCCGATCTGCGATCGGCCTCGGCGGCCCGCGACGCGGCCCTTGCCGAGCTGGACGAGCTGCTGGCCGCCATGGCGGCGTCGGCGCAGGAGAACGGCGCCCTGAAGGAGGAGCTGGAGTCCCTGCGCGCCGAGGCGAGCAGCGCCGGCGAGACGGCCACGAGCGCCTCCGAGGAAAGCGAGCGCCTCAACGCGGCGCTGCGGGAGGCGGTCGCCGCGCGGGATGCGGCGATCGCCGATCTGGCCCAGTCGAGCGACGCCCTGGCCGCCTCCGAGGACGAGAAAGCGGCGCTTGCGGCGCAGGTCGAGGCCTTGCGCGACGAAGCCGCCAGCGCGTCGGAGGCCACCGCCGCCGCGAGGCAAGAGATCGAGACCGTCTCGGCCGCCCTCGAGAGCGCAGAGGCCGAGCGCGACGCAGCCCGGTCGCAGCTCGCTGAGGCGAACGCCGGCCTGGCTACGGCGCAGGAGGAGTCCCAGTCGCTGACCGCGCAGCTCGAGGCGGCGCGCGGCGAGGCCAGCGGCGCGTCCGAGGCCACGGCCGCCGCGCGGCAGGAGACCGAGACTGCAGTCGCCGAACGCGACGCGGCCCTGTCGCAGCTTGCCGAGGCGAAGGCCGGCCTGGCTGCGGCGCAGCAGGAGTCCCAGTCGCTGACCGCGCAGCTCGAGGCGGCGCGCGGCGAAGCCGGCAGCGCCAGCGAGGCGGCGCGCGCGGCGACAGAGGAGATCGAACGCCTCTCGGCTGCCCTCGGCGAGGCCGAGGCCGGCCGCGACCAGGCCCTCGACGCGCTCGCGGCGTCGCGCGAGGCCGCGGCGGCCTCGGGACAGGAGATCGAGCGACTGATCGAAGAGCTGGAAGCCGTCCGCGCCGAGGCGGCAGGCAGCGGCGACAGCGCTGCCGCCGCGCGCCAGGAGGTCGAGCGGCTTTCGGCCTCCCTGGCCGAGGCCGAGGCCGGGCGCGAGGCGGCTCTCGCCGAAGCCGCGGCGCTTCGCGAGCCCCTAGCCTCGGCGCAGCAGGAGAGCGAGCGCCTCTCCACCGCCTTGGACCAGGCGCGGGCCGAGTCCGATCAGGCGGGCGCCGAGGTCGAGAGGTTGCGCAAAGAGCTGGCCGCCTCGGAGTTCGAACGACAGACGCTGGCCGATGAGCTGGCCGCGGCCAGCGCCGAGGCGGCCAATCGCGAGAAGGCCGTCGCCGCGGCCCGGCAGGAGATCGAGCGCCTCGACGCCGCCCTCAAGCTGGCCCGTGCCGAACCGGCGGCCCCTGCGGCACCGGCGGCGCGGGAGCCGCAAGAAGCCGAGACGACGGCAGCCGCCGTGACGCCGACGGTCGTGGAGATCGCCACCAGGACGGCCGTCGAGCCGCCGAGCGCGGCAGCGGAGCCGTCGCAAGCGGCGCCGGCCGCCGCCCCGGAGCCGCCGCGGCTCGAGCTGGCCGGCGACGACCTGATCAGCCGCGGCGAGGACAACTTTGCCCGGGGCGACATGGCCACGGCGCGGCTCTATTTCGAGCTCGCCCTGGAACAGCAGAACCCGCGCGCGGCGACGGCCATGGGCCGGACCTACGACCCCAACGTGCTCTCGGCGCTGGGCGTCGTCGGCCTGCGCGGCGATGCCGAGAAGGCGGCGGCCTGGTATCGCCGCGCGCTGGAGGCCGGCGACGGCGAGGCCCGCGCCCTGCTCGACCGCCTGCCGGGCGCCGGCCAGTGAGACTCAGGAGCTAGAGACCGCCACTGGAGACCAACGAGCCAAGACAAGAACAGTCGATCAAGGGAACGGGGATGATCAAGATGTCGAGACTTACCAGCGCCGTGCTCGCCGGCGCATTGGTCCTTTTCGCCGCGGCCGACGGTCTGCGCGCCCAATCGGCCGGCGAGTTCCGGGAGCGAATCAACAGCGGGACCGTCGGGATCATCTCCGGCGGCGTCGACGGCACCTATATCCGGATCGCCACCGACCTGGCCGCCGTGCTCGACAACGGCGACGACCTGCGCGTCCTGCCGGTGATGGGCAAGGGCTCGGTCCAGAACATCGACGACATCCTCTACCTCAAGGGCATCGACATCGGCATCGTCCAGTCCGACGTCTTCGAGTTCGTCCGCCGCCAGGGCAAGCACCCCCAGATCGACAGTCGGATCAACTACATCACCAAGCTCTACAACGAGGAGTTCCACCTGCTGGCCCGCAAGGAAATCACGCAGGTCGCGGACCTCGCGGGCAAGAAGGTCAACTTCGGCGTCCAGGGCAGCGGCACCTACATGACCGCCTCCCTGGTCTTCGAGCTACTGGGCATCGAGCCCGAGCCGGTCTCCTTCGACCAGGCCCTGGCGCTGGAGTCGCTGGTCAAGGGCGAGATCGACGGGCTGATCTATGTCGCCGGCAAGCCGACGCGCCTGTTCCGCGACCTGGGCGGCGATCAGGGCGTCCATTTCCTGCCGATCCCCCTGGAGGAGAAGATCCTCGACACCTACTTCCCTTCCCGCCTGACCAACGCGGACTACCCCGGCCTGGTGCCGGACGGCGCGCCGGTGCGCACCGTCGCCGTGGGGGCCGTCATGGCGGTCTACAACTGGGCCGAGGGCGGCGAGCGCCACCGCAAGGTCAGCCGCTTCATCGACGCCTTCTTCTCGAGCTTCGACTCCTTCCTGCAGGCGCCGCGCCACCGGAAATGGCAGGAGGTCAGCCTCGCCGCCGAGGTGCCCGGCTGGAACCGCTTCGAGCCGGCCGCCCGCTGGCTGGCGAACAACAGCGAGGGGGCGGCCCAAAGCGAGGACCGCGCGGCCGACTTCGCGCGCTTCCTCGAAGAGCAGGCACCGGACGTGGCGGCACGCCTCTCCGAGTCGGCGGACCAGCAGGAGCTGCTCGAGCTCTTCGAGGCCTGGCGGGCCAACGCGGCCGGGCAGTGACGAGCGAGAGATTTCGATCGCCGCGCCCGTCTGAGGCGGCAAGAGCACGACAGAGCTCGGCGCGCGGCCGATCGTCCGGCGCCTCCGCTCAGAGACCGAGGTCGGAGAGGCTCGGGTGGTCGTCAGGCCGGCGGCCCTGCGGCCAATGGAACTTCCTGTCGGCTTCGTCGATGGCGAGGTCGTTGATGCTGGCGATGCGGCGGCGCATCAGGCCGTCGGGGGCGAACGCCCAGTTCTCGTTGCCGTAGGAGCGGAACCAGCGCTCCTCGCCGTCTTGCCACTCGTAGGCGAAGCGCACGGCAATGCGATTGCCGGCGAAGGTCCAGAGCTCCTTGATCAGCCGGTACTGGCGCTCCTTCTGCCACTTGCGCGTCAGGAACCGCTCGATCTCGTCGCGGCCCCGGAGGAACTCGGAACGGTTGCGCCATTGGCTGTCGGCCGTATAGGCCAGCGCGACCTTCGCCGGGTCGCGGGCGTTCCAGGCATCCTCCGCGGCCCGCACCTTGGCGATTGCGGTCTCTTCGCTGAAGGGCGGTAGAGGCGGACGGGTCATCGCTCGGCTCCTATCGGGCGTTCGCTCTGCAAAGAAGGGCTCCGACCGCCGGGCGGGGACAGTTCCGGCGGTCGGAGCGGTCTGCGCCGGGGGCAACGGCGCGTCTCTTGGGATCAGTTGGTCGCCGGGGCCTCGATCGCCGCGACCACCGACCGGGTGTCGGTGACGTGGCTGGCGATCATCCGGAAGTTGGTCAGCGCGGCCTGATAGCCGTCGTAGCCCGGCACCTGGGCGGCGGCCGTGGCGTCGGCGACGATCGCCACCTCGAAACCGCCTTCGACCAGGGCCCGCATGTGGGATTCCACGCAGAGGTTGGCGGACATGCCGGCGACGATGACCTTGTCGATGCCGTGCTTGCGCATCTGCAGGACGAGGTCGTTGCTCTCCGGGCCGAAGACCTTGTGCGGGCTGGTCACGACGGTCTTGCCGTCGTCGATGTACTTCTTGTAGCGCTCGACCCAATCGGCGCCGGAGCCTTCGAGACCGGCGGTGTTGAGCGGTCCCGGGCGATTGAACATGCCGATCTTGTGCATCAGCGTCTCGAGGGCGCCCTCGAACTTCCAGCCGTGATCGTGCGGATAGTAGTAGTGCGGCGAAACGAAGACCGGCATGTCGGCCGCCTTGGCCGCCGCGAAGAGCTGATCGATGTGCTCGACGGTCCCGTTGGCTTCGACGCTCTCGCCGACCACGCCCCAGGTGACGCCCTCTGGGCTCAGGAAGTCGTTCTGCGGATCGATGACCAGGAGCGCGGTCCGGCCCGGAACGATCTCGAAGCCGGGGTCGGGCAGGCCGCTGTCGTCCGCCGGGTCGTTGCCGCCCAGAAGCGGCGAGGCCGGGCGCGCGCCGGCGGCCGGCACGGCGTCGCTGGTGGTGATCTCGTCCGGCGAGGTCGGGGTCGAAAAGTCCGTCATGGTGGCCTCCTTCTGCCTGCGCCCGCGGCGCGTTGCCTCGTTGCTCAAAGTTTACCGATCGGTTCACTTTGATAGACGATATATGTACTGATCGGTTCACTTCTTCAAGAGTGAATCGCGAGAGCCAGCAGAAGTGGTGAGGAAACGAGGGACAACGATCTGAAACGCCGACAGAAAAATTTCGGCCTTGCGACCCAATGGCTCCCTATTTATGTACAGATCGGTTCATGAAGAGAGGCTGAGATGCGGCCGACCAAGCGAGGCGAGCTGCTGCAGAAGGCGCTAAAGGCGTTCTACCGGAACGGCTTCAACGCGACGGGCATGGACAAGCTCGTCGCCGAGACCGGCATCTCGAAGACCTCGATGTACAAGCACTTCCGCACCAAGGAGGACCTGATCCTCGCGGTCCTGCGCCTGCGGGACGAGCAGTTCCGCAACTGGCTCTACCGTCGGATGGAAGCGCTGGCCGACACGCCGCGCGAGCGGCTGATCGCCATGTTCGACGCCCTCGAGGAGTGGTTCGCCGAGCCGGAATACAAAGGCTGCCTGTTCATCAAGGCCTCCTCCGAGTTTCAGGACGCCAGCCACCCCATCCACAAGCAGTCCGCCGACCACAAGCGCCTGCTGGAGAGCCACGTCACCGACCTGGCCGAGAAGGCGGGGCTGGCGGACCCGGGAGGCCTCGCCCGCCAGCTTCTGCTCCTGAAGGAGGGCGCGATCGTCACGGCCCACCTGGGCCACACCGAGACGCCGGCACAGGACGCCAAGGTCGCGGCGCTCCGCCTTCTCAAGGCCCACGCCGGCTAGCGACGACGCTGCCGCATCAGCCGTGCTCCGGTTCCAGCGGCGTCCCCTCGCCCTCCACCGGATCGCCAGGCTCCGGCTCGCCGGCCTCTGCTGGATGGTCTTCGGTCTCGAGCGCCGCCAACTCCTCGTCCGACAGCTCGTCTTCGGCCACTACTGCGTCGCCTGGGCCGTTCAACAGGTAGATCTCGACCTTCTCGCGGCGGCCGCCCAGATTTATGGTAGCCAGGATCTGGTTGTTGAGTTGAAACCACTGGCACAATGCTCAAGCGCATTGGCAATGGATTCGATCGGCAATTGCTCTTGAGTCCCCTCCTTTTGTGATTCGCGCAGAATCTGTCTTAATCTATAATAGATTTTCGGATATAATATCTACCTAAGACAGTTGACACAGAATGGTATGATTCTTCTGAACGGGCTATCAAACTCAAGTGGCGGCAAGCAATCAATGAACCTGAGTAAAATTTTTTGGGTAGGACTTGGAATATTATTTGTAGGTTCTGCGTGGTACTTCAGCAGGCCAAAAGAAGATCTTCATATAGAGATCAACAAATCTTTAGAAGTTCACTCCGAAGTCATAATCCGCCACATCGACCATGCCCTTGCTGCGTCCAAGAGATTTGCTAAATCGGCTAGTCGCTTACAGCTGGACATAGATAGAAAGAAGATTAGAAATCCCGTACCTGGAGCCGGACCGGAAAGGGCCATCACGCTGGGCGAAATCGTCGATCTGACAGCAAGCTTTGAACTAAAGTCAAAATATGGAACGTTTAGCGGTAATTTTGAACCAGATATTCTGCTTCAGATCTTGTATGAACCGTTTGGTTTTTTTGACTACTACGTCGTAGTTAGGGATTTCTCCGAAAATACATCTACCTCTGGAGAGAAGAACACAAAGGCACTCCTGCGAATCTACCCCACCGATACCCACGGACGAGCCATTCCGGAATCAGGCGGCCTTTCCGAAACCATATTTCGCGCCAAGATTGCAAAGTACCTCATAGATGCTTTCGCAAACCCGCTCGACGGGACTGTGGCCTGCTCAGTGAAGCTCTGTCTTTCCGAGTTGTCGGACAGTCTCGATAGCCTGGAGACGACGGTGGACGCATTCGAGTATCTCTTGGAGGGGCGCGGTGACACGCGCTGTGGGCCTACAGAGTCTGACGAAGACTGCATCGGCAGAATCGAGGCGTTGTTCAAGGAAGCCCTTGGATCAGACCCTAAGAATGCCTTCGCGCAATTGGGGTTGGGTCTCGCACAACTTCGGCACGCGCAGATTCTCCTGCCACGGGCCTCGGCCGCTACTGTCGGAACGTTGTTCATGCAGGGAATATCGAATATTAGCTCTGCAAAGAACGAGAGCGACTACATCAGTCATCTAATGAGCACTGACGAATGGACTGAGTTGGTCCAACAGACGTCTGGCTTATCAGATTTTGCGGTTACTCCCACCTTCATCGATAGCGCAGATGCGTATCGAGAAGCTAGACGGTCTTTTGTCTATGCTGATTTTGATGCGACGGTTGAGGCTATTGGCAAGATTAGAGACCTACCTATCGCAATCCAGCCCCACGTGAAGAACCTGGAGCTATCAGCACGGCTCCTTGGTACTAAAGATCGGGAAGAAGCAGAGCAACTTTTGGAGGAGTTCGAGAAGCTGCCGCACAGCGATACTGATGGTGCGTGGCTGGCCACCTATGCCTTTGGTCTTTGCCGTTGGCACAATGGTGAAATCGAGAGGATCGAAAAGGCGCTTCATCTGCTGGACGACTCTATTAATGCAGCCACCGATAGCCTTGTAACGTTGCTGGACCGTCAAGCCCAGAAGGCGCTTTGTCTTGGACTTGTGAGCCGTAAAGACGAGGCTAAACGACTCCTTGACACGGTTTCCTCCAAGCTCTCAGATGCCTCAACTTCTCACAAAGAGGCCTATCGCCGAGTTTACTATAACTTGGGCGTTGGATCCGCGATCTCAGGTGATTTCGCGAGGGCGGCAGAGCTTCTTGGAACAGCCGTCGCCCTGGAACCTGCCTACCTGGAAGGTATTTCGCGCCTTCATTTGTTGTCAGACTTTAGAAGTTGGAGCGGTTACGTAGATTGGAAAGCCCGTCACTTGCCAAAACCATAAATGCAACACCGATGTATGCGCGAATGTGAATCAAGCAAAACTTGCTTGGAGTTGGGTTTGGGGGGAGAGAATGCTGGGAAGACGATCTGTGCTGAGCATGTTGGCTGCTGCCATCTCTATGAGAAATGGAACCGCACTAGCTATTGGAGAATGGTGTCAACCCTTTCTTGTAGCGCATAACTTCTCGTCCGGTTCGTTGGCTCATCGCTGGATGTTAAACTTTGAAGAAGCGATCCTAACTAACGTAGATTCGCAGGCACAATTTAAGATATTCCCTGAGCAATCCCTATACGCATCATATGAACTTGTTCCAGCTCTGAGTAAACAACAAGCTTCATTGGGGCTAATGTCGGTTTCTACCTTGGTTAAATTCATACCTGAGGTGGCGGTACTGGAGTTCCCCGCGCTCGTTAACAATAGCGACGATGTGGCTAAAGTCTATCAGGGAGGACAGTTTCTGGCGCTCCTTCAGGACCGGAGCAAAGCTAAAGGACTGCGAGTTCTCGGCCTAGGGGTGCGCCCCTACGCGGTGGTTGCAGCACAAGTTGCAGAGCATTCTGACCTCAAGGGGCTCAGATTTCGTGTCCCAGTCGGACCTGCAATAAACCTATCTGAGACACTCGGCGCTGTTCCGCAAAGAATGCCTTTTGCAGAACTCGCCCAATCTCTACAGACCGGGGCAATCGATGCAGCTGCCATTCCTCTCGACGTTATCCGATCGTCGAAATTCTATGAGGCAGCCAAATCTGCGATAGTAACACCCCTATTTTTTAGACATGTCATTCTCATGGGGTCCGAGGATTTTCTGCAGCGAGCGTCTCAGGAGGCTCAGGAAGGACTATCTTCTGCAGCTATAGATACATCATTGAAGTATAGTCAAGATGTTGATTCATATATAGAGGGAGAGAGTGCTCAGCTTCAACAAGTCGGTATGGATGTTACCAATTTTTCTGTTCAGAGTGCGGTCGTGGACTCTGGAATCAATTTCTCCGATTTTTGGCAGGGTGCCGCTGAACCTCTTGGTATAGATGCGCGTAAAGCGCTTGATTTGTTGCGAGGTGATCTTGGCGTGTGATCGGTATCCAAATACACTTTGATGATTTATTGTCTGTGTGCGAGATTCTAAGATCAGATAATTTGTACCGATCACCCTTTTTGTGATGTTTGGTAGCCATCCAGGGGCGGCGTATTTGAAAAGTTATTTGGAAATAGTGTTTGGGCCAATCGGTTCTTCGAGCTGCTCTCCATCGGCACCAAATAGCTCCTCGTCGGACAGATCGTCCTCGGCGTCGGTCTCGTCGGCCGGGCCGTTCAACAGGTAGACCTCGACCTTCTCGCGCCGGCCGCGAACCTGGTGGGCGCCGAGGTGGATCAGGTCGAAGGGCTGGGACAGCGCGCTGCGCAGGGCGCCGGAGACCAGGATGTTCACCTGGCCGTCGACGTTGCCCAGGGTCCGGCTCATGGCCTCCAGGCGCTTGGAGACGTTCACCGCGTCGCCGACCACCGTGTAGTCGATGCGGCCGGGGCTGCCGATGTTGCCGACCACTACCCGGCCCTGGTGCAGGCCGATCCTGAGGCGCGCCGGGCGGCGCCCGGCCCCCGTCGGCGCCCGGCCCCGCTCCTCCCAGAGCGTCTTCATGTCCAGGGCGGCCCGGCAGGCCCGGTCGGCGATGTCGGGAAAGGTCTCCGGCGCGCCCCAGACGGCCATGGCGCCGTCGCCGGTGAACTTGTCGACGATGCCGCCCTCGGCCTCGACGGCATCGGAGATCATGGTCAGGTGCTCGTTGAGGAAGGCCGCGGTCTGCGGCGCGGTCATGTCCTCGGACAGGCCGGTGAAGTCCATGATGTCGATGAACATGATGACGACTTCCCGGAAGGTGTAGCCGATCTCCGGGTCCGGGTGCGCCTTGATCAGCCGGGCCACCAGGCTGCGCGGCACGTAGCGCTCGAACCAGCGCAGGCCCTCGAGCATGGTGTTGAAGGAGCGCGCCGTGTCGTCGAGCTCGCGGAAGAAGTTGCCCGGCATCGGCGTGACCCGGGCCAGATCGAAGTGGTAGATCCGCGTGGCGCCCTCGCCCAGGCGCCGCACCGGCTGGGCGATCTGCCGGCCGATCACCGCCGCCGCCGCGGCCGAGCCGAGCGAGACCAGGAGGCAGAACAGCGCGGCCCACTTGAAGCGCAGCACCTCGGTCAGCATGTCGCTCGAAGGGAAGGCGCTGCCTATCAAGAGTGGACGGTCGGCGTAGCCTTCGACCGTGTTGTAGATGAAGATGTAGTCGCTGGTGCCGACCGCGGCGGCGTGGATGCCCTCGCCCTCCAGGACGTGGCCCTCGAAGAAGGCGAGCGCGCGGACCTCCCACATGGAGGCCAGCACCGGGTCGCCGAAGCGGGCCTGCTCGGGCAAGGGACTGAGCCGGTTGAGGCCGTCGTAGCCGAAGGCCATCAGGGGATGGGCCAGCACCCGGTCCTCGCCGTAGAGCACGAAGGGATTGCCGCCGAAGTCGCCCTCCAGGTCGGAGATGAACTCCGAGAGCTGGACCACCGAGACCAGGGCCACCAGGACGCCTGAGAAGCTCTCGCCGCCGCCGACCGGCAGGCTGTAGGTCATCAGCGCCTGGTCGAAGCTCTGCCGCCAGATCAGGCCGCCCCAGCGGCCGCCGTCCGCGAGGCGCGCCTGGTCGACCAGCGCCCGCAGGTCGTCGTCGCCCCGGACCGAGGCGAAGATCGGCTCGCTGCCCTGCTCCCGCCGCTCGGCGCCGGTGAGCTGGTAGTCCACGTCGATGTAGAGGATGGCGACGATCTGCGGGGTCGCGGCCAGGGCGCCGAGCAGCAGGCTGGTGAAGTCCTCGCCGGCGCCCGCGGCGTCGACCTCGCCGGTGGCGATCATCCGGTTGGCGAAGGCGAGCTGGTCTTCCGCTGCCGAGAGGTAGCGGATCACCCGGTCCTGCTCCGCCGCGGTCAGCAGCTCGGCCTTCTGGCGCAGCAGCTCGACCGTGTTGCGGTAGCCGCTGACCAGGCCGACGCTGAGCACCGTGGCGACCGAGGTCAGGACGAAGAAACCGAGGCCGAGCGCCAGGGCGACGGACATCGAGGCATGCCAGGCCCGCCCGCCGCCGCTCATCCGGGCCTCCCCTGCTCGCTCATTGGCTACCCCGCCTCCGCCGCGGAACGAACCGCGATTCCGCCGCGCAGCATAGCCCCGGCGGCCGAGCCCCACAAAGCCGACCGGCAGCTTCGTGGCGCGGCCGCGCCGCGGGCCGTCGCCACAGATCCGAATGGACGCCACAAGAACGTCACAGGCCTCCAAAAAGCTCCGTTAAATCGCCTGGCTATTCACCGAATTATCTCAAGCATAACACAGTAAATCACAAGGTTGTTCTTAACAGTATTTGTAGAATTCTAAGATCTACTAGTAATCAGCGCACGGCGAGCGAGCGGTCGCCGATCCCCCCCCGGAAAGCGAGCCATTCGAGGCCTTAGGAGACGACGGTGGCAGAGCACTACATCGATGCCTTGACCAGCGGCTATCGCTGGAACGCCGGCCAGCCCCTGCAGGCGCCGGTCGAGCTGACCTTCTCGATCCCCCAGGGTCAGCCCGCCTACTACAGCAGCTTCACGCCCTACCCGATGCAGCACCACGAGGGCCTGCGCCAGGCCATGGCCCACGTCGAGGAGCTGACCGACATCAGCTTCACCGAGGTCGCCAACCCGCAGAGCGCCCAGATCGTGTTCTCCTACGAGGACTTCTCCGGCAGCGTGGTCGGCGCCGCCTACTACCCCTACAGCACCGGCACCGGGAGCTTCGCGGGCGACGTCTTCATCGACACCCGCTACCGGAACAACCCGGGCCTGGAGCCCGGCGACCAGGAGTACGCCGTCGTCCTGCACGAGATCGGCCATGCGCTGGGCCTCAAGCACCCCTTCGACGGCAACCCGAACCTGCCGGCCGGCGAGGACAACCAGTTCCACACGGTGATGTCCTACAACTGGGTCTCGAACCTCTACGTCGAGACCTTCTCGATCTACGACATCGCCGCCCTGCAGCATCTCTACGGCGCCAATCAGGCGACCAACGCGGGCGACACGGTCTACGACCTCGCCGACTATCTCGGCGGCCGCCAGGCCATCTGGGACGCCGGCGGCATCGACGAGCTCGACGGCTCGAGCCTGACCCGGGACCTCACGCTGTCGCTGGCCGAGGGCGGCTTCTCCGACCTCGATCTGACCAACAACCTGGCCATCGCCTTCGACGCGGTCATCGAGAACGCCAGGGGCGGGTCCGGCGACGACGAGATCGTCGGCAACGACGCCGACAACAGCCTCTGGGGCAACGCCGGCGACGACAGCCTGACCGGCGGCCTCGGCAACGACTACCTCGACGGCGGCGCCGGCTCTGCCGACACGGTGCTGTTCGGCGCCGATTTCGCCAGTTTCGACTTCGTCTTCACGGCGCCGGACGTGATCGAGGCCGCCTCGATCGGCGGCACCGACTGGGGCCACGACACCAATCCTCAACATCGAGCTGTTCCAGTTCACCGACGTGCTCAAGACCTTCCAGGACATCTACGACGCCTTCTGGGTCGAGCCCGTGGAGCCCGAGCCGGATCCGCCCGTCGAGCCCGATACGGTCGGCGACTTCGTCCTGCGCCTGGGCGTGGCGGAGACCGGCCAATGGGGCAACCGCTGGGCCGGCCGGAGCGAGCCCGACGGCGAGGTCGTGGCGAGCTTCGCCGGCACGGAACAGGATCTGACTCTCTCGGTCACCGGCTACGACATCGACATCGGCGACGAGGTCGAGGTGCTGCTGAACGGCGACCACCTGGGCTACCTCAGCGCCGGTCCGAACGACGCCCTGAACGGCGGCGACCGCTTCTTCATCGCCGCCGACGCGCAGCGCGAGGGCGAGAACGTCCTGACCTTCAAGCAGACCCAGAGCGCGAGCTGGATCTGGGGCGTCACCGACCTGCTGCTCGAGGACGTCGGCATCGAGTCGGTCCTCCCCCAGGAGCACCAGGACGACAACGACGGGCACGACCATGCCCCTGACGAGCGCCACCTGCTCAGCCTCGACGACGTCATCGACCTCGACAGCGGCCTGCCCCTCGGCGAAGGCGGCCCGGGCGGTGGTAGTGGCGGCGACGGCTGTTGCGGCTGCAGCGCCTGCGCCGGCGCCGAGGCATCGCTGGACAACGAGATCCTGATTACCGCCTGAGGCACCACCCGGCTGCGTCCTCCGCCCTCGCCTCAGGCCCCCGCCGCCCGGGCAGCACCGCTTGCCCGCCCGGGCGGCGATTCCTATTGTCCGCCGCAGGGATGGGTGGCCGAGTGGTTGAAGGCACCGGTCTTGAAAACCGGCAGGCGCGCGAGCGTCTCGTGGGTTCGAATCCCACCCCATCCGCCACCCTACGCTCTTCGAGCTTCGGGTGGCTTACGCCAGCAAGCCGCGCGAAATCGGTAGAGCTAGGCGTGTCCTCCGAAGCCTTGGCGTAGGAGGACGCGTTCGAGCTCTCTCCCTCGCTCCCCGCCACAAGCCTTCACTTCGATTCAGCATGATCGGATGTGTCTGTTGCCGCGTGCGACGCGGATCCCAAGCCGAAGCTTCACCTAGACGAAGGCATGTCGCAGACATACTCCGGCTTGGACGCTCGGCACGACATAGGAGCAGGCTAGCCCTCGGAGCTATGGCGCCCGTCTTCAGGCTCAAGCCCTCCAAAGTGGCAATGGGATGTGTTTTGCCAGGCTCTGGAAATCCTTGTCCGTCGTCAGCATCACTAAATCGTGGCGGATGCACAGCTGGGCCAGAAGGGCATCGATAGTTCCGATCCGGACACCGTGACGGCGGCAGTGATTGCGCAGGTCCGCCGCGTCGCTGTGGTCCTGCCGGTCGGGAACCAGGAGCGGCAGTGCGGCAAATCGGTCCTCGATCAACCTTCGATCTTTCGGGCCCGAGAAACCCTGAAGCAGCTCCTGAAGGACGAGCCCCGTCGTCACGATCGTGTCCCCGGCATTGAGTGCGCGCACCAGCTCTCCGACGGGCCCATCTGCAGGGGGTGCATCGCGCCGGAAGGCGAGCGACCAGACGCTCGTGTCGACAAATAGGCTCAATCGCGCGTGCGCTCTGACTTGTAGTCGAACACCGGGTCCCATTCGAGCTTACCCATGAGATCGAGCAAGCCTTTCTGTTCCCTGCGTGCAATGAACTCCTGCAAGGCTTTGGTCACGGCGGCTTTCTTCGTGCGCTCGCCGCTGACCCGCAGCGCGCGTTCAATTAGCTCGGGTTCGATGGATAAATTGGTCGCCATGTGTAGATTTCCACACATCATTCTACACATCGCGGTGCCGTCACGCAATCCCGGCTCACGGCGACAGGACGGGCTTCGCCGACCCCGGGTCGGCCGCTGGCTCCTTTCTGACTTTATCCTGGTCTCTTCGCCGACTTTCTGGCCATGGGGTCGCTTTTCATAGCCTGCCCGCGCCGAGGTCAGCGCCCGAAGCTGATCAGCTTGCCGCCGGCGACCGTGTGAACGTGGCGCCAGGGGCCGGCGCAGTCGATCGCGACGATGTCGGCGCGGCGGCCGGGCTCGAGGATGCCGCGATCGTCGAGGCCCATGGCCGCCGCCGGGTTGCGGGAGACCAGGCTCCAGACCTCGCCCAGGGGCCTGACGCCGCGGTCGACCAGGCGCTCGGCGGCGTGCAGCGGGCTCGGATAGTGGTAGTCGGAGGCCAGGACGCTGCACAGGCCCTCGTCTATGGCGGCTTCGGCCGACAGGGCGCCGTTGTGGCTGCCGCCGCGAACCACGTTCGGCGCGCCCATGACCACCCATTCGCCGCACGAGGCGGCGTCCTCGGCCGCCTCGGCGGCGAGCGGGAACTCGCAGACGGCGGCCCCCAGCGCCCGGAACGCGGCCCGCTCGTCGCGGCTGCGCTCGTCGTGGGACAGCAGCACGGCGCCCCGGTCACGGGCCAGCTCGGCGACCTCGCGGACCTTGCCCGGCACCGCGGGCGCTCGGCCGCCGACGGCCTCGGCCTCGTCGACGTAGGCCTCCAAGGTGACGCCGGATCGCCGGGCCCAGAGCTCGAGCTTGGCCTGGTTGCCGGCTCGTATCGTCTCCAGGGACAAGGTCGTGTGGTCGTTGAAGGCGAGCGAGGGTGTCGGGTCCTGGGACAGCCATTGGGCCAGGTCGTCGATGGCGTCGTGGGCGAAGGTCTCCCAGCGGAGCTGGACGCGGTGGTCAGCCATCAGGGCCGGGCGCGCGGCCTCGAGCCCGGCCATGAAGCGGCGCCCGGCATCGAGGCTGCGCGCGCCCGGCTCCCAGGAGATCGTCAGGCCGTGGAAGGCGGTGGTGATGCCGTTGGCCAGCAATTGCCGGTCGATCGAGCCCAGGGCGATCGGCAGGGCGATGTCGACGCCGGGCCGCGGGTGCAGCTCGAGCTCGAAGGCGTCGCCGTGGACGTCGACGATACCCGGCAGCAGGTGGTAGCCGTTGCAGTCGACGCTTCGCGCGCCGGCGGCGGGCTCCTCGACGATGCGGCCCTCGGCGACGTGGATGTCGGCGCTTTCGATCTCTCCCTCGGCGGTCAGCACGCGGCCGCCGGTCAGGCTCAAGGCAGTCGTCATGTCTCTATCCCGATCCCGCGGTCTTCGCTTGCGAGGGAGGTCCGCCGCATGCCGTCCGGGCCGGCATCCCGGTCAAGTATCCCGCGATTCCGCCGGCGCCGCCCGTGACAGATCGACGACCGCTGCGAAGCCGCCGAAGATCATGCGCTTGCCGTCGAAGGGCACGGGGTTCTTCGCCGGGTCGAAGCGCGGATCGCTCTTCATCAGCTCTCCCAGGCGCCGCATGCCGGCCTCGCGGGTCTCCTTGTCGGGCCACTCGATCCAGGAGAAGGCGACCGTTTCGTCGTCCCTCGCCTGCACCGCCTTCCGGAAATCGGTGAGCTGGCCCTCGGGCAGATCGTCGCCCCAGCCCTCCAGGATCCGGATGGCGCCCAGCTCGAGGAACAGGCTGTCGACCATTTCGGCATGGCGCGTGAAGGCTTGCCTGTTTCCCGCAGGCACCGGGATCACGAAACCGTCGACGTAGGTCATCTCGTACCTCTCGGGACACGAGGTCACGCCTATCACGACCAGGCAATGCCAGGAAGGCTCCGCCGCCGGGCCATTCCTGGAACAGGCCTATCGGCAGCGACCCGAATCGCTCTATAGAGTAAGAGGATAGTTGTCTTGATCTGTGCGTTATGGATAGCTGTTGCCAAGCGCACCCTTCTCAAGTATTTGAATTCCAGGCAGTTTTCGGGATGGGCGCAACTTGAAAAAATAAAGTGGCCGGTCCTTCGGTGCGGACGACAAGATTTCACACATTTTCCAGGCCCAAGCAGAGGCCCTCGACCCCGCGGCTTGAGCCCCAGCAAAGTGGATCGCGTCGATCTCCGTCGACGGAGTCTCCTCGACCGAGGGCCAGAATGGGGGTCGGATAGGCCGACTCCCGCCGTTGGCACAGGGAACGCTACCATCGCCAAGGCGCGTGTGCCGGCCGATGGCATATCGCTTCATGCGTGCTTCCGCGACCGCGAAAGAGATCGATTTTATCCTAAAAAGGCATGTCAAAAAACTTGTCCAAGTCGCTGTAGTCTAACCAGGTCGACGGCAGACTTGTCATATTGGTTGAGGTAGGAATCCACAGGCCGTCTCGAGCCTCGTCCGGACGGTTTACCGGGGCGCGGCACGCCCCTAGTATCGCCCTCCCGCCACCCACCGAGAGCGTCGCTGCCATGCCCGTCCCGAGATCTCAGCTCCTGGCGGCAAGCCTGTCGCTTGTCCTTCTGGCCGGCCCGATGGGCGCCTCGCCGGGCGCCGCCCAGGTCATGGTCTCGCCGGCATTGCCGCAGCCGGCCGCCGAGGCGGTGCAGCCTGGGCTGGCGGTGAAGTACTACTTCCACATGTTCCGCCACATCGACGAGCTGATCGACTGGCAGGACTACAAGGACGGCAAGCCCGGCCCGGCGATCGAGCGGCTGAACTACGCGGTCGGCCAGGGCGACGTGCTGACCAGCGGCGTCGACAACGGCGTCGGCGCCGAGATCACCGGCCTGATCAAGCTCGACAAGCCGGGCACCTATGCCTTCGCGCTGAACTCAAACGACGGCATCCGGCTGTGGGTCGGCGGCGAGCAGATCGTCGACGATCCGGGAGTCCACGCCGACCAGTTCTCGCCGATCGGCGAGGTCACGGTCGAGACGCCGGGCTGGTATCCCTTCAAGCTGCTCTACTTCGAGCGCAAGAACACCTCGACCCTGCAGCTCCATTGGCGCCGGCCGGGCGATCCGCCGGGCACCATGCCGATCGTCCCGGCCGAGGTCTTCGGCCACGTAGCGGCGGCCGGCTGAGCGGCGTGCAGGCCTGACGAGCCCGGATCCAGCCATGTTCACCAACGTCAGCGAAGAAGCGCTGTTCCCGACCTTCGTCTGGGTCCACGACCTGGAGCCGGCCCGGGCGGAGGCGCTCAACGCGCGGATGTTCCGCGACATCGACCGCATGACCGCGCCGCGGCCGCAGCTCCAGCCGGGCCAGAACTGGCAGACCGAGCAGACCCTGCACGAGCACCCGCAGTTCGCCGAGCTGGTCGAGATCATCGAGGCGGCTGTGCGCGGCGTCATCTCGCGCATGGCGCTGGAGCACGAGGCCTTCGAGCTGACCGCGCTCTGGGCCAACATCAACCCGCCCGGCGCCCCTCACCCGCCGCACTTCCATCCCAACAACTTCCTGAGCGGCGTCTACTACCTGCAGGTGACGGAAGGCCAGGACAGCATCACCTTCCACGAGCCGCGCACCCAGGTCGACATCGTCGCGCCCCACGTGCAGCGCTTCAGCCAGTACACCGCGCCGCACTATTCCATGCCCGTGAAGCCCGGCCGCCTGGTGATCTTCCCGGCCTGGCTGACCCATTCGGTCAAGCGCAACGAGAGCCAGCGCCTGCGGATCTCGATCAGCTTCAACGCCATGTTCGCCGACTACGTCGAAAAGCTGAGCCGGCCGCGCTGGCAGGGCATTCCGCTGCGGGCGATCTCCGAGGACGAGAGCGCCTGACAGCGCCTGACGGGCGGCCCGGATCGCGCGCTGGGCGTCGGGAACGCCCGACCGTGTCGCTCCGAAGAATAAACTGTGACGGCCATCACACATTGCCGCCTTAGCCCTTGGTTCGCTGCGGGGCCGCCCTACAATGCGCCGCCGGCGAGGCTCGGCGGGACTTTCCCGGCACCTGGGCCAGCACCTTGGGGGGTGAGAAATTGCGCCGACTCGGGCCCTTTTTGCATGGCTCCGGGGCAAGGCGCACGACAACGGGGGACTGAGTGACGATGCAGCTCCAGAGACTGCTGAAAGCCGCCGTGGCGGCGAGCCTGGCGGCCGGCCTGACCGCCGCGACGGCGGCCCGGGCGGAAACGGTCACGGTCGGCGCGCCCGATGCGCCGATGCCGGCCGGCTTCACCGAGTCAGCCAAGCTCGAGCCCAAGGTCGCGGCCGGCGAGCTGCCGCCGATCGACCAGAGGCTGCCGAAGAGCCCGAGGATCGTCGGCGAGAGCGACCTGCGCGGCCTCGGCAAGCAGGGCGGCAAGATGCGCATGCTGGTCGGCCGGGCCAAGGACACCCGCCTCCTGGTGGTCTACGGCTACGCGCGCATCGTCTGCTACAACGAGGACTTCGAGCTCGAGGCGGACATCGCCGAGACGGTCGAGGTCGAGGACGGCCGGATCTTCACCATCACCCTGCGCGAGGGCCACAAGTGGTCCG
This sequence comes from Kiloniellales bacterium, assembly GCA_028280455.1. GTDB lineage: Bacteria > Pseudomonadota > Alphaproteobacteria > Kiloniellales > JAKSDN01 > JANQLT01. The sequence goes on along the minus strand of JANQLT010000152.1, from coordinate 10,029 downwards.
ACGGCCAGCCCTTCACCACGGAGGATCTGCGCTACTGGTGGGAGGACGTGGCCAACAACGAGGAGCTGTCGCCCTCCGGCCCGCCCAAGCTGATGATGGTCGACGGCGTCGCGCCGACGGTCGAGGTGCTGAGCGAGACGCAGATCCGCTATAGCTGGCCCGCGCCGAACCCCTATTTCCTACCGTCGCTGGCCGGCGCGCGGCCGATGTTCATCTATCGGCCGGCCCATTACCTGAAACCGTTCCACGTGAAATACGCAGAGCAAACCGCGCTGGAACAGGCGGTTACGGCCTCCAACTCTAGAAACTGGGCACAGCTCCATAATCGTAAAGACAATCTCTACCGATTCGACAACCCGAATCTTCCGACCCTGCAGCCCTGGATCAACTCGACCGCCCCGCCGGCGCAGCGCTTCATCGGGGCGCGCAATCCCTACTACCACCGGGTCGACAGCGCCGGGCAGCAGCTTCCCTACATCGACGAGTTCCTGCTCGACGTGGTCAACAGCCAGCTCATCCCGGCCAAGACCGGCGCCGGCGACAGCGACCTGCAGGCCCGCGGCATCAACTTCGGCGACTTCACCTTCCTCAAGGCGGAAGAGCCGAACCGCGACTATCAGGTCCGGCTCTGGCGCACCGTGCGCGGCTCGGCCTTCGCGCTCTACCCGAACATGAACACCACGGACCCGGCGTTCCGGAAGCTGAACCGCGACGTCCGCTTCCGCCGGGCGCTGTCGCTGGCGATCGACCGGGACGAGATCAACGCCCTGATCTACCTGGGCCTCGGCCTGCCGGGCAATCAGTCGGTGCTGCCCGACAGCCCGCTCTACGACGAGGATCTGCGCCAGCGCTATGCCCAGTTCGATCTGGCCCAGGCCAACGCCCTGCTCGACGACATCGGCCTGAGCGAGCGCAACGACGACGGCATCAGGCTGATGCCGGACGGCCGCAGCCTGGAGATCGTCATCGAGTCCGCCGGCGAGAACACGCAGGAAACCGATGTTCTCGAGCTGATCCACGACTACTGGCTGCAGGCCGGGGTCAAGCTGCACATCAAGCCCTCCCAGCGCGAGGTCCTGCGCAACCGGATCTTCACCGGCGAGACGGTCATGACCCTCTGGTTCGGCTACGAGAACGGCGCGGTGACCCCCGGCATGAGCCCGGCCGAGTTCGCCCCGGTCGGCCAGCACAGCTACCACTGGCCGAAGTGGGGCCAGCACCACGAGACCAGCGGCAAGTCCGGCGAGCCGGTCGACATGCCCAAGCCCATGGCGCTGATGAAGCTCTACGAGACCTGGTCGAAGGCGACCAAGGCCGAGGAGCGCGAGGCGGCCTGGCGGGAGATGCTCGAGATCCACGCCGACCAGGTCTACACCATCGGCCTGGTCGCCCAGATCCCGCAGCCGATCGTGGTCTCCAGGAAGCTGCGGAACGTCCCCGACGAGGGCATCTTCAACTGGAACCCCGGCGCCCAGTTCGGAGTCTACCGGCCCGACAGCTTCTGGGTCGACGGCAAGGGGTAGAAGGAGTGCGGGCGGCCGCCCTCACCCTTCGTGAAGCTCACCCTTCGTGAAGCTCACCCTTCGTCAAGCTCAGGGTGAGGCAACTCACTGAAAACGCTTATATTCGCCCTCACCCTGAGCCTGACGAAGGGTGAGCCTGACGAAGGGTGAGCTTGGTCCGGTGCGCCGGGCTCTTTCAGCAGCCCAGCCAGCCTGGCCGAAGGCCCCGCGCGTGGTCGCACGCGGGGCCTTCCGTCTCCCAAACCTGGTCCCGATTTGCCCTGCCGGCGCGGCCTATTGGCCTTGGCCGAGCGAGTAGCCGGCTTCGCCGTCGAAGTTGTAGAGCTGCTCGGTCTTGATCCAGTCGACCCCGGCCTCGGTCAGGCGCTGCAGGAGCTGAACCATGGCCGCCTTGTCGAGGGCCTGGCCGGCCTTCGCCATGTAGCGGCAGCGCCAGTGGTCCGTGCAGAAGGTCTCGGGCAGGCCCTGCGGCCAGACCTTGACCCCGCGATTGGAGATCATCTCCAGAGAGCAGGCCTCGACTTCCGCCTGCCGCATGGTCTCGGCCAGGCCGTCCGGCTCGCTGCCGGTCCAGTGCACGAAAACGTCGATGCCCACCAGCTCCTTTCGGGCCGGCGGCCGCCGGGTCGGCGCCGGCACGCTGGTGCGCTGGCCCCCGCCGTCGTCGGCACCCTGCCCCGCCTCGCCGTAGCTGACCGGCGCCAAGCTCTCGGGCTGAGCGCCGAGGCGCGCGATCACCGCGTCGGCGAAGGCGGCGGTGCCGACCTTCTGCTTGGACACGCCGTCGGCGAAGATGTCGTAGGTATGGATGCCCTCCTCGATGGTCTTGAGCCAGGCGTTGTGCACGGTCTCCGCCGCTTTCGGCTGGCCGATGTGGACCAGCATCATGACCCCGGCCAGCAGCAGGCCCGAGGGGTTGGCCAGGTCTTGACCCGCGCGGCGCGGCGCCGAGCCGTGAATCGCCTCGAACATGGAGGCCTGGGCGCCGATGTTGGCGGAGGGCGCCAGGCCAACGGAGCCGGCGATCTGGGCGGCGACGTCGGACAGCACGTCGCCGTAGAGGTTCGGCATGACCAGGACGTCGAAGGCCTCGGGCGTGTCGGCCAGCTTGGCGGCGCCGATATCGATGATCCAGTGCTCGTTCTCGATCTGCGGGTAGTCCGCGGCGACCTCATCGAAGACCTTGTGAAACAGGCCGTCGGTCAGCTTCATGATGTTGTCTTTTGTGAAACAGGTCACCTTCTGGCGGCCGTGCGCCTTGGCGTATTCGAAGGCGAAGCGGGCGATCTTCTCGCAGCCCGGGCGCGAGATCAGCTTGAGGCACTGCACCACTTCGTCGCTCTGCCGGTGCTCGATGCCGGCGTAGAGGTCTTCCTCGTTCTCGCGCACCACCACGACGTCCATGACCGGGTGCTTGGTCGCCACGAAGGGCGCGTAAGCCCGGCACGGCCGGACGTTGGCGAACTGCCCGAGGGTCTTGCGCACGGTCACGTTGAGGCTCTTGAAGCCGCCGCCCTGGGGCGTGGTGATCGGCGCCTTGTAGAAGACCCCGGTGCGCCGCAGGCTGTCCCAGGCCTCGGGCATGATCCCGGCGCTGTGGCCGGCGCGATAGACCTTCTCGCCGATCTCGATTTGCTCGATGGCGAGCTGCGCCCCGGCGGCCTCCAGGATCTTCAGGCTCGCCTGCATGATCTCCGGGCCGATGCCGTCGCCGTGGGCGACCGTGATCGGCACGGCGGTGCTCGACGAAGCATCCGGCGCGGCCCCGGATGCGGGTTTCGGCGTTGTCATGTCGTTCATGGAAAGAAGCCCCCCCTCTCGAAACACAGATGCCTAGCACATGGGGACCGGAACAACGCGAGGAAATCGATTGTGCGGTCGGCTTTGATGGAATTTGGCTATGAATAACCTTCCACCGCGCGGAAATTTTTTTAATCTGATGAACAAGAAAAATCGCTCAACGGCCTGAAAAAGCTAATTTTGGTTCTCGGCCTTCTGCGGCCAGATGGAGCGGACTTTCGAGAAGAGCATGGTGACGGTGGTGCCCTCGCCCGGCTCGCTGTCGATGTCGAAGCGCCCGCCGTGCAGCTCGACCAGCGACTGGGACAGCGGCAGGCCGAGGCCGGTGCCCTGGTGCTGGCGCCGGAAGCTCGCCTCGGTCTGGCCGAAGGGGGTCAGCACCTGGGCCAGCTCGCTGCGCGGCATGCCGATGCCGTTGTCGGCCACGGTCAGCTCGATGCTGCCGTCGCCGACCACCGCGGCGCCGACCGTGATCTCGCCGTCGTCGCCGGTGAACTTGATGGCGTTCGACAGCAGGTTGACCAGCACCTGGATCAGCGCCCGGCGGTCGGCCTTGATCGCCGGCAGGTCGGGGGCGAAATGCGTGCCGATCCGCCGTTTGGCGCCGATCCGGCCGGCCTGGGCCAGGTTGATGGACTCCTCGATCATCTCCGGCAGGTCGATCACCGTCTCCCGCAGCTCGGTCTTGCCGGCCTCGATCCGCGACAGGTCGAGCATGTCGTTGACGATCGACAGCAGGTGCGTGCCGCTGGACTTGATGTCCCTGGCATAGGCGAGATAGCGCGGGCTCGAGACCGGGCCGAACATCTCGGACTCGATGATCTCCGAGAAGCCGATGATGGCGTTCAGCGGCGTGCGCAGCTCGTGGCTCATGTTGGCGAGAAAGGCCGTCTTGCCGCGGTTGGCGGCCTCGGCCGCCTCCTTCTGGGCGGCGTAGTCCCGGGCCAGGGCCTCGAGCGCCAGGCCGCGCTGCTCCAGGTCGGCCTTGGCGCGCTCCAGGCGGCCGACGCTCTCGCCGAGGGCCGCGTCGCGCGAGCGCAGGCCGTTCAGGCTCTCCCAGAGCTTGCCCTGCAGGCGGTTGACCGCCTCGACCACGGTGCTCAGCTCGTCTTCGGCCCCGGGCCGCTTGGCCAGCACCAGGTCCTTGGGCGCGCGCTCGGTGGAGAAGCCGCTCAGGTGCAGGGCGATGCGGCTCAGGTGGCGCGTGATCAGCCAGTGCACGATGAAGAACAGGAAGACCGAGACGATCAGCGTCTTGGCCGCGTTGCTCGCCAGGACGATCCAGACCCGGTTCCAGAACTGGTCGATCGGCCCGTCGACGCTGGCGGCGATGGTCAGGATGCCGACGCGCTGCGGCGTTCCTTCGTGGACGTATTGCAGCATGGTCCGGTGTGCCAGGACCTTGCCGCTGGGCTGCTCGCCGAAGGCGACGGCGTTGCCGCCCTCGGTGCGGATCTCGACGAAGACGATGCCGGGCAGCCGGTACATGCCCTCCATCTGGCGGCGCATCAGCAGCTCGTCCTTGAGCCAGAGGCTGGTCGTCAAGCCGCCGCCGAAGCCCTCCTTCAGCTCGACGATGCGGCGGTCGAGGTCCGCCAGGTCCTGCTGATACTCGCGGTAGAGCTGGTGGCCGGTCAGGGCCAGGGTGACCAGGGAGCTGAACAGGGTCAGGGCGACGATCATCTTGATCGCCAACCGGTTCTTCAGGCGCGGCAGAAGACCCGCAGCCGGCGATCGTCTTGCTGCGTCCAAGGAGCCCGCGCGGCCTACCGCTTGGTCTTGCATGCGCGAATACCTTCACGCGAAGCCGTCCGGCCCCCCTTGCCGGCCAGGCCGGTGCGAAAGGCGGTCGCTGTCGGCCCGCCTCTCATGCGACAGCTCAAGCCTAACGGCTCGCCCCGGCCGGGAACAAGCGCGGCCCCGGTTTTCGTGACAAGACTGGGGCAAGCGATTGACGGTCTTGAAACTTCTCTGCCCTAGCCTGATCGCATCCGACAGCCCGGGAGCCGACTCGGCGATCATGACTCCTCTGCGCAGCCTAGGTCTATCGTTCATGCTGCTGCTGGCCCTCGCCGGCACCGCGCGCGCCGCCGAGGAGGTCTGCGAGGTGCCGGAGGAGAAGGCCTGCGACGTCCGCAAGTACTCGTGGTGCGGGCCCGTGGACATCAACTACTGGGTCAGCGAGCAGGGTGCGCGCCACTGCGAGCGGGCGATCATCACCCTGACGCCGACCGACGTGCTGCCGAACTTGCGGCGGATCCGCTGCTACTTCTTCGGCGAGGACACCGAGGTCCGCTTCGGGGCCGACAACTACAAGGCGATCTCGGGTCCCTCCCCCGGCCAGCGGCTGTCGATCCGCAATGGCGTCGGCGAGACCGCGATCCACGGCCACTACAAGGTCCGCTCCGAGGGCACCCAGATCTTCTTCGAGAACATCGGGCCCGGCGACTACGTGGTCATCAAGTGCAACGGCTACGGCCCCGCCTAGGGCCGGCCGCCACAGGCCAGGCAATTCGACAAGCTGTCTAAGAAGCGGGCGCTAATCTATTGATTGGATTGCGCGACGGGCGTGACCGTCAGCCTGGGTTTCGGGGCCGCCCGCTCCGGCATCTCGAGGCCGTCCTCGAGGAACTGCACGAAGCGCAGGCCGATCCGGTCCTCCTTGCGCCAGGCGATCATGCCGAGGAACTCGCCGCTTTGCGTGACCTTGAGCCGGAGCGGCAGGCCATCCGGCACCGCGTCGCTGGCCGAGACCAGGGCGCCGCCGGGCGAGATGTCGTAGACGGTACAGTCCGCCTGGCCGCCCTTGAAGAGCAGCGTGCCCGGGAGGCTGACCGACTTGCGGGCCTCCTGGCGGCGATCCGCGCCGGCCGCTTGGGTCTCGGGTTCCGACATGACTCCTCACGCCTCGCCTGTCGCGAAGCCCTGTGGTGGAGTCTCACAGCCTGCCCGAGAGATCTTTAGGAACGCTTAACTTTTCGCGGGTCCACGGCCCGCCTTGCCCGCTTGCGGGCCTAGCCCTCGGCGATGGCGGCCTGGAAGTCGCGCTCGCGCTCGGCCTCGCTGAGCTCGGCGCCGAAGAAGTCGCGCAACGAGATGACGCCCCGGATGCTCGTCTCCTCGACGATCGGCAGGTGCCGGAAGCCGCCGTCGCGCATCAGGCGCAGGGCCTCTATGGCCGTGGCCCCCGGGGCGACGGTCACGGGGTCGGCGGTCATCACGCTGTCGAGCTGGGTCGCCTCGGGGTCGAGCTGCCGGGCCAGGACCCGGCCCAAGGCATCGCGCTCGGTGAAGATGCCCATCAGGCGCTCGCTCTCGGTGATCAGCACCGCGCCGACCCGCTCGCGCGCCATCAGCCGGCTCGCCTCGCGCACCGTCGCGCTCGGCGAGAGCTGAACGATCGGTCGGTCGCTGGCGATATCCGAGACTTTGCGTCGGTTCATGCTGGTCACGCCCCGCTGCCACAAATCTTAACGCGGCCATGACCCGGCGCAGAACCGAAAAATCGCCGCTCCAGGCGGTCCAGCCGAGACGGCCGCTTATACCGGACTGCGATGAGGTGGCCTCATCGCAGTCCGTATGGCGTTCAAGCGCCACGCAGGCTTTCCTCGCTTCGCTGCGGGCGCGCGGTCGCGCTTGCCAAGCTTCAATGAGGTCCCCTCATCGCAGCTTGGTATCAGACCCGGCTAGGGCCTTGGCAAAGTCGGTCGGATCCGGGTCGACCCGGGATCGCTGGCCCGGCTACTCCGTCACCTCGACCATCAAGTGGCCGGATACGCCGAGGTTCCCGGCACTGTCGCGCGCGCCCACCTGCAGCATGTACATGCCAGCCTTCTCGGGGGAGAACGTCAGCTCATGGGGGCCGGAGCCCTCGGATCTTGCCACCACCGGATAGTCGCTTTCGATCAGGTTCATCCCGCCCTGGAAGAGCCGGTCGTCCTTGGCGTGCAGGGTGACCTGGGCCACCTCGCGGCGATACGCCGGTGCGGTCTCCGCCAGGACCGTGATCCGCTCGCCCAGCTTGAGCTTGGTGCCGGGCTCGGGAGCCAGGATGGCGACCACGGGCGGAATGTTCTCGGACACCAGCACCCGCGCGCGGCGCTGCACGAGCTCGCCGTCGGCGTTGACGGCGCGCATGGTGATGGTGTGCACGCCGGGCCTGTCGAAACGGATCTCCTCCGACAATCGCTCCTCTTCCGTGGTGGCCATCTGCTTGCCGTCGATCTCGAGCATCATCCGCAGCATGGGCTTGGCCGGGTCGTCATTCCCCGCGGTGACCATCAGAGGCTCGCCCGGCGACAGGTGCAGGTTGTCCAAGGCGAGCCTGTCGATGCTCCGAAACGCCCGAAAACGGTCGAGGTCGAACTTCAACTCCAGATCGGCGACCTGCAGCTTCCTCTCGGCTTGAGGCCTTTGCCGCGCCAGCCGGCCGATATCCAATTCGAACCGGACACCGCCCACCTCCAGCGCCTTGCTCTCGCGCGCGCCGAAGTGCTCCTTCGGCAGGTCCAGGACTTGTTCGATATCGAAGAGGAAGGGCTCCGCGAGGAGCTCACGGGGGGGCTTCTCGTCGCGCAGCCGCACGGCGAACTCGGCGACGAAGCGCTCGCGCGGCTTCATCGGCAGACGAAAGCCGGGGCTCTTTCCGGTGACGAGCAGGACTTTGCGGTCTATCCCTTTGATTTCGCCTATTTTCAGGTCGCTGAGGATCCGATCGTCGCGGCTGATCCGCCGCAGGATCTCTTCCGGGACCACGATCGCCAGGTGCGCGAACTCCTGGAGCAGGAAGCGACGCTTCACCGTCCGGTCCAGCAGGCGCACGACGAAGACGGTCTCTCGATCGAAGACGTTCTGGATCACCGTTCCGCTCAAGAACATGAGCGACGGCTCCACGACATTGTCGACGATCGTCAGGTTCTTCCACGCGATGTTGTTGTTGTTGACCGTGTTGGCCGAGATGCTCGTCGTCTCGGGCACCGTCATCCCGAAAGGCGGGCCGGTCTGCGTCTCGATCCTCGCCAGCAGGCAGAAATGCCCGGCCTGGCCGGCGCAGTTGTAGTTGTTGACGTTGGGCGGGTACCAGGGGATCTCGACGACAACGGACTCACCCGGCTGAAGGACCGGGATGTTCAGGGGCGCCGTGTCGTAGATCGGCGGGAAGACGACCGAGCGATCCTTGGAGGTCTTGGCATAGGCCCCGGCGCCGGTCCAAGGAGGAACGCCGAAGCTGCCGTTCCAGGGGCGCATATCCGCGTTGATGCGGCTGTTGCTGCTGTCCGCGCCGTAGACCGCCACGGGATCGAGCCGGGCCGGATCGGCGCCGTCGCGCTGCCACGTCGCCCAATGTCGGTCGACATTGCCGTGAAGCTGAAAAAAGAACGGATCCTGGACGGCTGTCGATGGGGCACTGATGTTGCCGCCGAAGCCGCCAATGTGCCCGTGTGCGCAATCGTGGTTGCGCGGCCAATCCTCGACCCGGTTGGCAAAGCCCGGATAGGCGCCGAAGCCCAGCAGGGTCGCGTCGCTGTCGAAAATGCAGCTTTGCGCGCCGACGTTGCGACTCACCGTTGTCGGGAGAGCGGCACCGAGAGGGCCGCCGACCGTGCCGTTCGAGGTGCCCATGAAATTGTTGGTGAAGAGGTTCGTGCCGGCGGTCGGATCTTCGGTGAAGGCCCAGTAGAGCAGCGTGAGCAAGGGGTCGTGCTCGCGCAGGCGCTCCTCGAAGCGGTTCACCATCTCGCGGTGCCACGGCAAGAAGGCTGGATTGCCGTGCTCCGGGCCGCTGTTGTGGACCACGTTCTGTTTCTCGAAATAGGGCATCCCGTCGCTGTAGCGGAAGGCGGGATCCGTCTGGATGGCGATGACCGCATCGCGATAGGCCTGGCGCTCCGTGGCGCTCACGCTCTTGGCGTTGCGGCGCGGCTTGGTGATTTCGATCCCGTGCAGCAGGCTCTGTCCGCAGGCGTTGGCCATGTTGTCGTTCCAGGCCGACGGCCAGCTGAGGCCGGTGCTTGCCTTGGCTTGATACAACCTGAGCCGCTCCGTGCCGCTCGAGGCCGAGCTGCCGCGGTTGTGGACCCGGACATAGACGTAATTGGGCCGCGAGGTCTTCGAGTCCCGATATTCCGGATTCTGATGCGGCGCCGGCGTCCAAGCCGGGCTGGCCGTGCTGAAGGGATAGGGATCGAAATTCGGGTCCGGCTCATTGCGGACCCAGATGTCGGGGCTCAGATAGACCGGCCCCGGCCCGCTATAGGGTTCGGCGCCGCTGTCGCTTGCCGTGTCGCGGACGAAGAGATCCGACTGCGCAAAGACTTGCGTTGCCAAAGCCAGCGCGACTGCAGCGACGGAAGAGAAAACCATGCTGCGCCTTATATTGGTCCACATGGTTCCAATCCTCCCAGTGATTCGAGGATAGAATGCGATAATCACCGCGAAATACTATCATGAGTAGAACACCTAGGACAATTGTGGGTCTTCGGTAGTCGACTTGAGGCTGGACATGGCCGGTGCGCAGGCGCCCACGCTTCGCGGCGGCCTTGGGCGAGACGCTCTAGCTGTGAGCTTCCAACAGGTTGTCCGCTCGGCCCTGACCGAGGAAGCTGAATTTGCCGATCCAAGGCTTCCGAGGGAGGACCGAGTGAACGTTCACAAGAATGCCCGCCTGACCTTTCACAGTCGAGGCGAGATGGTGCGCCGGGTGCTC
>JANQLT010000080.1 GCA_028280455.1 Kiloniellales bacterium | reverse complement strand
GCCTGCGCATCCCTCTCCCCCGACGGGGGAGAGGGCTGTGGAGGCTTAGCGAAGCCGAAGGCTGAGCTTAGCCGGAGCCGGGTGAGGGGGCGGTTCGTTCCCATGTCGGAGGTTGCCGCGACGAGCGCGGAACGCTTTAGTCGCTGAGCACCGCCAGCCCGTACTCCCGTGCGGCGTCTTCCAGCCAGCGCCAGAGATAGTCGGCGAAGCTGCAGAGCACGAAGAGGTCGTAGCTCGGCTCGTCGTCGAGCTGGACCAGGGTGACGTCGGCCTTGGCCAGCAGGCTCTGGGCGCAGCGGCCGGCGGCGAAGACGCTGGGGTGCAGGTCGAGCGGGCAGCCCTTGGCGATGACGTCGGCCGCGCGCGGGCCGGAGATGCGGATGCAGGTGCGGCTGTCGCCGATCTCGGTCAGGCCGACATGCTGGCCCGAAAGGGCGCCACGCAGGGAGTCGGCGAGGGCCGGGTCGACCTGGGGCGTGACGATCCACCATTCGTCGGGGCCGAGACAGAGGGCGCGGCGCTCTGGCCCGCCCGCGGTGCTGCCGGCGCCGCTCGGCAGGGCGAAGCCGAGGGCCTGCTCGGCCGCGCGCGTGAAGGCCGCGTCGCCCGCCTTGCCGCGCAGGTTGAGGATGCCGGGGAAGGGCCGCTCGGCCAGGGCGACCTCGGCGGTGCCGCGCTCGGCCTGGCCGCGGCCCTTGAGGCCGAGACCCGCCAGCGGGCTTTGGCGCAGCATGCCCTCATGCATGGAGCCGCTCTCCCTTGGGATCGACGAAGACCGGCTCGCAGATGCTGCAGGCGATCTTGCGGCCGTCGGCCAGCGGCGCCCAGAGCCGCTGGCCCTGCTTGTCGCGGCCGCCCTTGACCAGGGCCATGGCGATCGAGCGGCCGAGGTTCGGGCTGTAGTAGCTCGAGGTGACGTGGCCGAGCATGGTCATGGGCGGCTCGGGCTTGAGCTGCTCGACGAGCTGCGCGCCTTCGGGCAGCACCGTGTCCGGCTCCTCGGTCAAGAGGCCGACGAGCTGCTTGCGGTCCGGCAGCAGCATGTCGGGCCGGCTGAGCGAGCGCTTGCCGACGAAGTCCTTGCGCTTGGAGACGATCCAATCCATGCCCAGGTCGATCGGCGTGACCGAGCCGTCGGTCTCCTGGCCGACGATGATGTAGCCCTTCTCGGCGCGCAGCACGTGCATGGCCTCGGTGCCGAAGGGCGTGATGGCGTACTTCTCGCCGGCGGTCACCAGCGCCTGCCAGAGCGCCAGGCCCGAGCGGGCCGAGACGTTGATCTCGTAGCCGGCCTCGCCGGTGAAGGAGATCCGGAAGACCCGTGCCGGCAGGCCCGCCACCGTGCCGTGGGTCAGGCTCATGTGCGGGAAGGCCTCGGGCGAGAGATCGATGTCGTCGGTCAGCTCGGCCATCAGGGCGCGGGCGTTGGGCCCGGAGATGCTGGCCGTGGCGTACTGCTCGGTGACCGAGGTCATGTAGACCCGCAGCTCCGGCCACTCGGTCTGCAGCCACTCCTCGAGGTGAGCGAGCACCGCCGCGGCGTTGCCGCTGGTCGTGGTCATCAGGTAGTGCTGTTCGCCGAGCCGGGCGGTGACGCCGTCGTCGCTGACCATGCCGTCCTCGCCGAGCATCAGGCCGTAGCGGCAGCGGCCGATTCCCAGCTTGGACCAGGCGTTGGTGTAGACGCGGTTCAGGAACTCGGCGGAGTCCGGTCCCTGGATGTCGATCTTGCCCAGGGTCGAGGCGTCGAGGATGCCGATCGAGGCCCGGCAGGCCTCGACCTCGCGGTTGACCGCCTCGTGCATGGTCTCGCCGCCGCGCGGGTAGTACCAGGGCCGGCGCCACTGGCCGACGTCCTCGAAGACCGCGCCGTTCTTCTCGTGCCAGCCGTGCATGGCGGTCTTGCGGATCGGGTCGAGCAGCTCGTCGACGTCGCGCCCGGCGAAGGCGCCGAAGCTGACCGGCACGTAGGGCGGCCGGAAGGTGGTGACGCCGACCTCGGGCAGCGGCCGGCGCAGGCGCTCGGCGACGATGCCGATGGCATTGAGGTTGCCGAGCTTGCCCTGGTCGGTGCCCATGCCCGTCGTAGTGTAGCGCTTGACGTGCTCGATCGAGCTGTAGCCTTCGTCCAGCGCCAGGTGCAGGTCGGCGGCGGTGACGTCGTTCTGCAGCTCGTGGAAGGCCTTGCCGCCGCGGCCGAGCGGCTTGTCGGAGGGCACCAGCCAGAGCCAGCGGGCCGGCAGGAAGGACTCGTCGCCGGCCTCGAAATGCAGCTTCTTGCTCTGCTTGGGCGGGAAGCCGGCGGCCGAGGCCGCCTGCTCGCCGGCCTGGTGGCCCTCGCGCAGGGTGCCGGCCAGGCCGAAGGCGCCGTTGACCGCGCCGGCACAGAGGGTCGCCTGGGCGGCCTCGCCCGGGCGGTAGCAGCCTTGTTCCTCGGACCAGGCGAGCTTGCCGCCGGACTGCGAGAAGAGGTGCACCGTCGGGCTCCAGCCGCCGGAGACCGCCAGCAGGTCGCACTCGATCGGCTCGCCGGCGCCGAACACCCGGTCGCCTTCGGCGTTGAGCGGCGCCACGCGGATGCCGCTCAGCCGCAGGCGCCCTTGCGTGCCGGTCACGGCATGGCCGGCCAGGACGCGGATGCCCTCGGCCTCGGCGGCGTCGGTCAGCGGGCCCTCGGGGTTCTCGCGCAGGTCGACCACCGCGGCGATCTGCATGCCGGCGGCGCGCATGTCGATCGCCGCGCCGTAGCCGCTGTCGTTGTTGGTGAAGACCACCGCGCGCTCGCCCGGCTTGACGGCGTAGCGGTTGACGTAGGTCCGGCAGGCCGAGGCCAGCATGATGCCGGGCCGGTCGTTGTCGGCGAAGACCAGGGGTCGCTCGATGGCGCCGGCCGCCAGCACCACCTGCTTGGCGCGCAGCTTCCAGAGCCGGTGGCGCGGCAGGTGCTCGGGCTCGCCGCTCAGGTGGTCGGTGACCCGCTCGTGCAGCAGGACGTAGTTGTGGTCGTTGTAGGCGTAGGCCACCGTGCGGCGCAGGATGCGGACCTCGGCCATGGCCGCCAGCTCGGCCTCGGCCTCGGCGACCCAGGCCAGGGCCGGCAGGCCGTCGATGCGGTCTTCCGGATCGCCGAGCAGGCTGCCGCCGAGGCTGTGGTCCTGCTCGACCAGCAGGACCCGGGCGCCGCTGCGGCCGGCGGCCAGGGCGGCGGCCAGGCCGGCCGGGCCGGCGCCGACCACCAGCACGTCGCAGTGGGCGAAGGTCTTGTCGTAGCGCGCCGGGTCGCGCCGGGTCGGCGACTTGCCCAGGCCGGCGGCGCGGCGGATCACCGCCTCGTACTGCATCCAGAGCGAGGCCGGCCACATGAAGGTCTTGTAGTAGAAGCCGGCCGGGAACAGCCGCGACACCAGGCTGTTGACCTCGCCGACGTCGAACCGGACGCTCGGCCAGCAGTTCTGGGTGCGGGCGCTGAGGCCCTCGACCAGCTCGGTCTGGGTCGCCCGGCTGTTGGGGTCGGTGCGCGGGTCCTCGCCGAGCTGCAGCAGGGCGTTGGGCTCCTCCGGCCCGGCGGTGAAGATGCCGCGCGGCCGGTGGTACTTGAAGCTGCGGCCGACCAGGTGGATGCCGTTGGCGAGCAGCGCCGAGGCCAGGCTGTCGCCGGCGAAGCCCTCCAGGAGCTGACCGTCGAAGCGGAACTCGAGCGGCCGGCTGCGGTCGATCAGGCCGCCTTCCGGCAGGCGGAAGCGTTGCACCACGGATCTGCGCTCCGGCTCAGACAAGGTTGCGCTCGGGCAGCGCCGGCGGCTCGCTGCCCATCTCGTAGACCGCCAGGATCTCGTAGGTCACCGTGTCGCGCGCGACGTTGAACCAGCGCCGGCAGCCGTGGCTGTGGCACCAGCGCTCCAGGAACACGCCCTTGGTGTTCTTGCGCATGAAGAGATAGTCGCCCCACTCGGCGTCGCTCAGGGCCTCCGGGTCCTTCGGCCGGACGATATGCGCCTCGCCGCCGTAGGAGAACTCCAGCTCGGCGCGCGGTCCGCAGTAGGGGCAGTCGATCAGCAGCATGGGGTCCCGGTCTCCGGCGCGTGTGTCAGTGGGCCACGGCGGCGGCGCCGTGCTCGTCGATCAGGTAGCCGGTCTGGTAGCGATCGATCGAGAAGGCGGCGTTGAGCGCATGCGGCCGGTCCTGGGCGATGGTGTGGGCGAAGACGTGGCCGGAGCCGGGCGTCGCCTTGAAGCCGCCGGTGCCCCAGCCGCAGTTGATGTAGAGGCCCTCGACCGGCGTCTTGGAGAGGATCGGGCTGGCGTCCGGGCAGGTGTCGACGATGCCGCCCCACTGCCGCAGCATGCGCATGCGCCGGAACAGCGGGAAGAGCTCGCAGATCGCCGCCAGGGTCTCCTCGGTGACCATCAGGCTGCCGCGCTGGCCGTAGCCGACGTAGTGGTCGACGCCGGCGCCGATCACCAGCTCGCCCTTGTCGGACTGGCTGACGTAGGCGTGCACGGCGCCGGACATGACCACGCAGTCGATGATCGGCTTGACCGGCTCGGAGACCAGCGCCTGCAGCGGCAGGATCTGCAGGGGCAGGCGGAAGCCGGCCATCTCGGCCAGCACGCTGGAGTGGCCGGCGGCGACGATGCCGACCTTGCGCGCCCTGATCGGCCCCTTGGCGGTCTCGACGCCTTGGACCCGGCCGTTCTCGATGATGAAGCCGGTGACCGGGCAGTTCTGGATGATGTCGACACCCCGGGCATCGGCGCCGCGGGCGTAGCCCCAGGCCACCGCGTCGTGCCGGGCGGTGCCGCCGCGCCGCTGCAGGGAGGCGCCGAGCACCGGGTAGCGGCCGCCGGCGCGCAGGTCGATGACCGGGCAGAAGGCCTTGACCTGGCTCGCCGTCAGCATCTCCGAATCGATGCCGTTTAGGCGGTTGGCGTTGACCCGCCGGGCGGTCTCGCGCAGGTCGTGCTGGTTGTGCGCCAGGTTCATCACGCCGCGCTGGCTGAACATGACGTTGTAGTTCAGCTCCTGGGACAGGCCCTCCCAGAGCTTCAGGGCGTGCTCGTAGAGCGCCGCGGATTCGTCCCAGAGGTAGTTGGAGCGGACGATGGTGGTGTTGCGGCCGGTGTTGCCGCCGCCGATCCAGCCGCGCTCGATCACCGCCACGTCGGTGATGCCGTGCTCCTTGGCCAGGTAGTAGGCCGTCGCCAGGCCGTGGCCGCCGCCGCCGACGATGACCACCTCGTAGGACGGCTTGGGCTCCGGGCTGCGCCAGGCCTGCGGCCAATTCTCGTGATAGGACAGGGCGTTGCGCAGCAGGCTGAGGAAGGAGTAGCGGACCATGGTCTGGAGCCCCGTTGCGCTCGGACTCCGAGATTAGCGGAGCCCCGGCCGATTTCAACGCGCCCGCTGTCGATGCCTTGAAACTCTGCCCCGGGCCGGTCGCGACGCGGCTCAGAGAAACGAGAGCGGAAGCCCCGGAGCTATCTGGATTCCGGCGAACATTTTTCCTTTCGCGACACCCGGCGATTTGGGCAAGATGACCCTCGGCAAGAAGCCGGAATCGGCGAGCCGGGCGAGAGGACAGGGTGGAGATGTTTGGTACGGTGCCGAGCGAGCTGCCGCAAAAGCTCGCCTTCGTACTTATTCCTCGATTCTCGATGATCGCCTTCACCTCGGCGGTGGAGGCGCTGCGCCTGGCCAACCGGGCGTCCGGCCAGGAGCTCTACCGCTGGCGGCTGCTGTCGGTCGACGGCGAGCCGGTCACTTCCTCCTGCGGCCTGAGCCTGCAGGTCGAGGCCAGCCTGGCCGAGGCCGAGCGCTGCGCGACCATCGTGCTCTGCAGCGGCCTGGAGGTGCAGCGCTTCGACGACAAGCGGCTGTTCTCCTGGCTCCGGCGCCAGGAGCGCGAGGGCGCGGACCTCGGGGCGCTCTGTACGGCGAGCCACCTGCTGGCCCGGGCCGGCCTTCTGGACGGCTACTGCTGCACCATCCATTGGGAGAACCTGGCGGCCTTCGCCGAGGACTTCCCGGACGTCGATATCAGCACCGAGTTGTTTGAGATCGACCGCAACCGCTTCACCTGCTCCGGCGGCACCGCGGCCATCGACATGATGCTGAACCTGATCTCCCGGCAGCACGGCCACGAGCTGGCCGTGTCGGTGGCCGACCAGTTCCTGCACGAGCGCATCCGCGACCGCCACGACCACCAGCGCATGTCCCTGCCGGCGCGCCTCGGCGTGCGCCACCCCAAGCTGCTGGCGGTCATCGAGCTGATGGAGACCAACCTGGAGGAGCCGCTCGGCCGGGCCCAGCTCGCCGACAGCGCCGGCCTCTCGACCCGCCAGCTCGAGCGGCTGTTCCGCAAATACCTGAACCGCTCGCCGGCCCGCTACTACCTGGAGCTCCGGCTCAACCGGGCGCGCCTGCTGCTGCTGCAGACCAACATGTCGGTGATCGACGTGGCCCTGGCCTGCGGCTTCGTCTCGGCCTCGCACTTCTCCAAGTGCTACCGCGACTACTTCGGCCGCACCCCGCGCCGCGAGCGCGGCCTGCCGCCCGGCGGCGTGCCGCAAGAGGAGGCGGCCGCCGCGGCGCAATAGGCAAGCGCTCGGAAACCCTTGAAACTCAAGGCCCGAAGCTGGGCTCGCGGGCGAAAAGGCGACGGACCATCGGCTCGAAGGTCTCGAGCGGCGCGGTGTCGTAGGCCGGGTCGAAGGCGGTCTGGTCCCAGCGCTCGCAGAAGTCGGCGCAGGCCTGGAAATGCGGGTGGCCGCGGTAGCGCTCGCGGGCGTCGCGGTCCTGGCCGATGTGGTGGAAGAAGTAGTAGCCCTGGAAGATGCCGTGGTGCAGGACGATCCAGTGGGTCGCCTCGCTGACGTAGGGCTTGAGCACGGCGGCGGCGAGGGCGCTGTGGTTGTCGGGCGCCATGACGTCGCCGATGTCGTGCAGCAGGGCGGCGACGATCATCTCCTCCTCGGCACCGTCGCGCATGGCGCGGGTCGCGGTCTGCAGCGAGTGCTGATAGCGGTCGATGTGGTAGCCGAGCATCGGCCCGGCCATCATGCGCAACTGGCCGAGCAGGTTGTCGGCGAGATGGGCCTGCTTGTGGTCCTCGGCGAGCCGCATGACCAGGGCGTAGTCCTCGGCGGTGCCCTCGTCCATGCGGGTGAAGCTGACGGTGTCCATGGCGCGCGTCTCCAGCGGTGGCAGCGCGCATTCTAGGGCCAGGCCGAGGCCGCCGCCACGGCGGAACGGCGAGTCAGGCGACCTTTTGCCGCTTCTGCCGGACCGCCTGCCAGTTGCGCCGGGCCTGTTCGATGGCGGTGCGCAACCCCTGAGCGAAGCGGTCCAGGTGGAAGCTCTCCCGGACCCGCTCGCGGCCCGCCGCGCCCATCCGCCGCGCCAGGTCCCGGTCGGCCAGCAGGCGCTCGGCCTGGGCGCGGAGCGCGGCCGGCTCGTCGGCCAGGAAACCGTCCTCGCCGTGGCGGATCGGCGAGCTGGGGTGGCGGTTGCCGAGCACCGGCAGGCCGGCGGCCATGGCCTCCAGCATGGCCATGTTGAAGCCGTCCTCGAAGCGCGGGTCGGCGGTGTGGACGTAGAAGCGGTGGCGCGATAGCCGGGCCTTGAGGTCGTCCCAGTCGGCCGCCGGGGCCACGCCCGGCAGCTCCGGGTTGTGGCCGATCAGGGTCAGCGGCAGGCCGGCGAAGGCCGCCTCGTGGAAGTCCCAGGCCAGCACCAGGCGCTTCTGGGCCACCTGGTTGGCGACGCGGATGCCGGCGGCCATGTCGCCCTGCCAGGGCGGATAGTCGCTCGGCTCGACGCCGGCGTTGACCACCGCGTCCGGAAAGCCGTCGCTGACCTTGAGCGCCGAGACCGCGACGGCATGGCCGCCGATCAGTCCCAGGTACTGGCGGATCTTGGCGCGCATCTTGTCGAGCGGCACCTGCGAGCCCTCGGCCGCCTGGCGGCCCTCGTAGGTCGAATGCACGACCAGCAGGCGCGGGCCCGGCAGGGGGCGGCTCTCGAAGAGGTCGGTCAGGCTGTGGCAGATGACGCAGTCGTAGACGCGCCGCTCGGCCCGGGCCTGCTCCATAGTCACCAGGCGCGCGCCTTGGGGCAGGGGCCGCATGCGCTCGTCCCAGCCGCGCACGTGATGGCCCTCCAGCCCGACCAGGATGTCGAGCCGGCAGCCGAGGGCCTGGAGCTGGTGGACCCAGGCCTCGTGGCAGTTGAAGACCAGGAGATGCATCGCCGGGCAGCATGCCGGCGTTGTGGTTAAGCGGGTGTTACGCGGGACGGCGGCGGCGCTCAGGGTGCCGGGGGGGCGGCCTCGCGGCGGCGGCGGCGGCGGCGGGGCTCGGCGTTGACGCCCTCGGGCGCGGCGGCGCCGTTGCCGGCCTTGCGCTCGGGCAGGGTCACGGCCTCAGCCAGGTTGGGCGTCGGGGCGGTGGAGTGGGGGATGCCCATGGCCTCGACGAAGTGCTCCTGGAAGCGCGGCTCGACGGCGGTCTCGATCTTCTCGATGGTCCGCACCACGCGCTCGATCTCGTCGCGGCCCTTCTGGTTGAGCAGGGCGATCCGGGCGCCGGTGCCGGCGGCGTTGCCGGCGGCATGGACCTTCTCCAGGTCGCAGTCCGGGATCATGCCGAGGACCATGGCGTACTTGACGTCGATGTGGCTGCCGAAGGCGCCGGCCAGGACCACCCGGTCGACCGTCTCGACCCCGAGCTTGTCCATCAGCAGGCGGGCGCCGGCATAGAGCGCCGCCTTCGCGAGCTGGATCGCGCGGACGTCGTTCTGGGTGATGCGGATCTCCGGCTCGCCGTCGTGCAGCAGGTAGCTGAAGGTGCGGCCGTCGGCCATGACCCGCGGGCTGCGGGCGGCCGCCGAGCCGTCGATGGTGCCGTCGCCCATCAGCACGCCGCTCAGGTACATCTCGCCCAGCACCTCGATGATGCCGGAGCCGCAGATGCCGGTGATGCCGGTGCGCGCGGTCTCCTCGGCGAAGCCCGCCTCGTCGGACCAGAGCTCGGAGCCGATCACCTTGAAGCGCGGCTCCAGGGTCTCCGGGTCGATGCGCACGCGCTCGATGGCGCCCGGCGCGGCGCGCTGGCCGCCGGAGATCTGCGCGCCCTCGAAGGCCGGGCCGGTCGGCGAGGAGGCGGCGAGCAGGCGGTCCTTGTTGCCGAGCACGATCTCGGCGTTGGTGCCGACGTCGACGATCAGCCGGATCTCGTCGCTCCAATGCGGCCCCTCGGAGAGGATGACGCCGGCGGTGTCGGCGCCGACGTGGCCGGCGATGCAGGGCAGGATGTAGACCCGGGCATCCGGGTTGATCGCCATCTCCAGCTCGCCGGCCCAGAGCGTCATGCCGCTGTTGGTGGCCAGCGCGAAGGGCGCGCCGCCCAGCTCGGTCGGATCGATGCCGATCAGCAGGTGGTGCATGATCGGGTTGCCGACGAAGACGGCGTTGAGGATCTCGCTCGGGTTGACGTTGGCCTCGTCGGCGACCTGGGCGATCAGGGTGTTGGTCGCCTGGCGCACGGCCGCGGTCATCTCGACCTCGCCGCCGGGGTTCATCATGACGTAGGAAACCCGGCTCATCAGGTCTTCGCCGAAGCGGATCTGCGGGTTCATGATGCCGGCGGAGGCGACCACGGCGCCGCTCGAGAGGTCGCAGAGGTGCGCGGCGATGGTGGTCGAGCCGACGTCGATGGCCAGGCCGTAGGCGCGGTCGTGGAAGCCCGGCCAGATCGCCGTGATGCGCTTGCCGCGGTGCACCGCGACGGTCACCTTCCACTCGCCCTGGCGCAGCGCCATCTGCAGCCACTGCAGGGTGCGCAGGTCGCACTCGTCCAGGTCTTCCAGGCCCCACTGCGTCTTGAGCGCCTGCAGCAGGCGCTCGAGATCGCCGCTCGGCTTGTGCATGTCGGGCTCTTCGACCTCGACGTAGTGCAGCCGGATCGCCGGGTCCATCTCGATGTCGCGGACCTCGGCGCGCTTGCGCACGACCTGCTTGTGCACCTGGCTGTCGGCCGGCACATCGATCACCAGGTCGCCCTGGATCACCGCCTGGCAGGACAGGCGGCGGCCGGCCTTGATGCCGCGCTTGCTGTCGTAGAAGGCCTCGGCCTTGCTGGTCTCGCCGAGATGCTCGGCCCGGCTCTCGATGCCGTGCTTGGCGAAGCTGCCGACCGAGGGCTCGACCTGGCAGCGGCCGCAGATCGCGCGGCCGCCGCAGACCGAGTCGATATCGACGCCGAGCGCGCGCGCGGCGGTGAGGACCGGCGTGCCGAGCGCGAAACGGCCGCGCCGGCCCGACGGCGTGAAGACGATTAGGGCGTCATCAGGCAACGGCCGCTGCGCCGCGCCGGCGGCGGCGCTCCCTGCGCCCTTGCTCCGAGCCCTCCGGGGCCGGCTCGCGGAACTTGCGCAGCCAGCGGCCGCAGTTGGGGTCGACGCCGTTCAGCACGTCGGCCGCCAGGAGCGAGGCCATCTCCTCGGCATGCAGCGGGTTGAGGATCGCCGAGGTCATGCCGGCCGCCGAGGCCATGGCCAGGAAGCTGCCGTTCAGGGCGTGGCGGTTCGGCAGGCCGAAGGAGATGTTGGAGGCGCCGCAGGTGGTGTTGACGCCGAGCTCCTCGCGCAGGCGCCGGATCAGCCGGAACACCGACTTGCCGGCCTGGCCGAGGGCGCCGACGGGCATGACCAGCGGGTCGACCACGACGTCCTGGTGCGAGATGCCGTAGTCGGCCGCGCGCTCGACGATCTTGCGGGCCACCTCGAAGCGGACGTCGGGGTCCTCGGAGATGCCGGTCTCGTCGTTGGAGATGGCGACCACCGCGGCGTCGTATTTCTTGACCAGCGGCAGGACCACCTCGAGGCGCTCCTCCTCGCCGGTCACCGAATTGACCAGGGCCTTGCCCTGATAGACCTCGAGGCCGCGCTCCAGGGCCTCGACGATCGAGGAGTCGATCGACAGCGGCGCGTCGACCAGCGACTGCACCAGCTTGACGGTCTCGGCCAGGATCGCCGGCTCGTCGGCCAGCGGGATGCCGGCGTTGACGTCGAGCATGTGGGCGCCGGCCTCGACCTGCGCCAAGGCGTCCGACTGCACCGTGCTGAAGTCGCCCGCGGCCATCTCGGCCGCCAGCTTCTTGCGCCCGGTGGGATTGATTCTCTCGCCGATCACGCAGAAGGGCCGGTCGAATCCGATCACCACGGTCTTCTTGTGGGACGATACGACGGTGTGGGTCATGCCGTTGATTACTCCCGATTTCTTAAGGCTTTCCTGACCGAGAGTGTCGCGGCCGGCGCGCCCTCGCGGCAACGAGTCTCCAGCCGCGGGCCGCGCCGGCTGGCGTCCCAGCGACCTCGACTAGCTCAAAAACGATGTAGGGTGAGTCTGGCTGGCTACTCGATGACGCGGTTGACGGAGAAGCCGCGTCCGTTGCGGTGCAGCGTAAAGTCGCCTTCGGCGACGGCGCGCGCCCAGGCCGCCGTGCGGCGCAGGCCGCCGAGCGGATAGAAGTGGGCGCGGCGGATGCCGCAGTCCGGGTCGTTCGCCTTGTAGCGCGCCAGCTCGAGGACCAGGCTGTCCGGCGCGTTGACCGACATCAGCTTGGCGATGTTGCGGGCCTGGCGCGTGAGGACGCGCATCGAGGGCCCGACGCCGCAGGCCTTGGCGTGGTTGATCAGGGTCTTGATGGTCGCCAGGCCGGGCACGCCGATGTGGATCGGCAGGCGGTTGCCGCTGGCGCGGATGGCCTTGTCCCAGGCGATGATCGGCGCCGACTCGAAGCAGAACTGGGTGGCGATGTAGAGCTCGGCGTCGCTGCGCTGGGCGAAGTCGTTCTTCCAGGCCAGCGCCTCGGCCAGGCCCTTCTCGGAGATGTCCGGGCTGCCCTCCGGGTGGCCGGCGACGCCGATGGTCTTGATGCCGTGGCGGTCGAGCAGGCCGGTCTCCAGCACCTTCATGGAGCTGTCGAAGGGGCCGAGCGGCTTGTCGACCGCGCCGGCCAGCGCCACCACCTCGTCGATCCCGACCTCGCCCTGGAGCCGGCCGAGGAAGTCCTCCAGCGCCTTCTGGCTCGGCAGCGAGCGGGCCGCGATGTGCGGCAGGGGAATCAGGCCCTCGCCCTTCAGGCGCTGCGCCGTGGCGACCGTGTCCGCATAGTCGGAGCCGGGCAGGAAGGTGACGGCGATCTTGGTGCCGGCCGCCAGGTGGTCGCGGTAGCTCGGCGTCTTGGCCGCCGAGCCCGGCGTCGTCTCGATCGTGAAGTCGGCGACGAAGTCGACGATCTCCTTGTGGGCCTTCATCGCAGGATCCTCGTCCAGCGCAGCGGTAACGGGGGTGGTGACAGACATCGTCTCAAGTCTCCGCTAGCCCGCCGGCTTCCGACGGGCGGTGTGATCCTGCGTCGCCGCGCCCGGCGATCCGCCGCGGCTTCGTTTCGCTGTGACGCTCAGCCTGCCGCGGCGAGGTAGTCGCCCAGCTCGCCGTAGCCGGTGAAGTGGTACTCGTAGGACAGGCCCAAGCGCTCGGCCGCCGCCGCCGCACGCCGCTCCAGCGCCTCGTCCCGGGTCTGGGCAAGGTAGAGCAGCCGCTGATAGTGGCCGAAGTAGGCATCGCGCAACTCGGGATGACGGTCGAGCCCGAGCCCCTGAATGATCAGTCGGTCGAAATGGCGGACCATGTAGTCCGTCAGATAGAAGCAAAAGGGGTCGGCCTCGGCTATGGCCTCAAAGTCATGGAGGCCGCGAAAGAACGCATAGCAATGAGGGCCATTAATTCGCTCGACCGCCTCCTCCTCGAGCACCTTGTCGAGCAGGCCGCCGCTGCCGCAGTCGCCGTAGAGCACCAGAATCCGCTCGTAGTCGGGCCGGGCCTCGCGGATCTTGGCGCGTACGCCCTCGGGGATCTTCTCGGGCCTGTTGTGCCAATGGGCCGGCAGGCAGGTGACGCTCATATGCTGCCAGCCGTTCAGGCGAATCAGCTCAACCACCTCGCGGGCGAGCGCGCCGCAGGCGATCAGGAGCGTCCGGGGCGGCCCGGCCGCCCCCCTATCAAGCTCCTCCGACATGGCATTGTGGCTTCGGTCTGGCCGCCTGTCAGGCCGCCGTGCTGCCGCCGCGGATGTTGTGGCGGCGGGCGACGAACTCCTTGGCCGTCTCGACCGCCACCGCGGCGTCGCGGCAGTAGGCATCGGCACCGATCGCCTCGGCGAAGGCCTCGTTGAGCGGCGCGCCGCCGACCAGGACGATGTAGTCGTCCCGCAGGCCCTTCTCCTTGAGGGTGTCGATGACGACCTTCATGTAGGGCATGGTCGTGGTCAGCAGGGCCGACATGCCGAGGATGTCCGGCTTGTGGGTCTCGAGGGCCTCGAGATAGTTCTCGACCGGGTTGTTGATGCCCAGGTCGATGACCTCGAAGCCGGCGCCTTCCATCATCATGCCGACGAGGTTCTTGCCGATGTCGTGGATGTCGCCCTTGACCGTGCCGATGACCATCTTGCCGACCTGCTCGGCGCCGGTCTCGGCCAGCAGCGGGCGCAGGATGCCCATGCCGGACTTCATGGCGTTGGCGGCCAGCAGGACCTCCGGCACGAAGAGGATGCCGTCGCGGAAGTCGATGCCGACGATCCGCATGCCTTCCACCAGGGCCTTGGTCAGGACGTCGTAGGGCATCCAGCCCCGGCCGAGGAGGATGTTCACCCCCTCGACGATCTCGTCGGCGAGACCGTCGTAGAGGTCGTCCATCATCTGCTTGACCAGCTCGTCGTCGTCGAGCGTGCTCAGGTCGAGGTCGTCATCACCGGCGTCAGTCATGACCGAGATCCGTTTCTTGGCATGCGGCCCTATGGAACGCGATTAGGTACGAATCGGCCGGAGTCCGGGCTGCCTTCGGCGCGACGAATCATAGCGGAATCGCGACTATCCCCTGAAATACAAGGCCTTTCAGGCTTCTGACGGGCCGCCGCCGGGGTCGTCAAAGAACGCTTAACCGATCCCAGAAACCAAACTCTAACCCCGGCGATCCAGACTCGGGCCTTCGGATGGGCCGGCGCCGCCTCGAGCGCCCGAGGCCCCTGCAGAAGGCTCAGGATTTGGGTTCCGAACAACCTGCTTCGACGGCCCCGGACGGCGCCGCGACGGCTGCCGCCGTGCCGCGCGGCCGGACCCGGCGCTTCGGCCGCTCGGTCGGGGTGGCCACGGCCCTGGTCCTGGTCCTCAGCCTGATCGTCGGCTGGCTGCTGGTCGCGTCCTGGTACGAGGGCACGCGCAAGCACGTCATGGCCGACGTCCAGGAGCACCTGCTGGATGCCGTGCTGGAAACGGCCCTGCCCTCGGACCACCTCCTGGTCGGCTTCCAGCGGCTGCTGGCGGCCGCGGCCCGGACCGACCGGGCCGGCTTCGAGCTGCTGCTCGAGGTGCGCCGGGGCTTCTTCGACAGCGACAGGGCTCTGGGCTACGCGGTCACGCTGATCGCCGAGGACGGTCGCATCCTGCCCGGCCAGGCCCCGGTCCCGCTGCCGCCGCCGGCGCGCTTGCAGGCGCTGCTGGCGGCCGTCGCGGAGAGCGGCGACCTCTCGCTCAGCCGCGCCTACAAGGCCGGGGACCAATGGCATGCGTTGGTCCTCGGGCCGGGGCCGAGCGGCGAGGCCGGCGATCCCGGCTTTGTCGCGCTCAGCTTCCCGCTGTCTGCCTTCAGCGGCCTGCTGCGCGGCGCCGGCTTGCCGAGCGGCTCGAGCCTGGCCCTGCTGAGGCCCGACGGCCGGCTCTGGTGGCGCTATCCGCTCGAGCCCTCGTTGCTCGACAGCAAGCAATCGGCGACGCCGCTCGCCGCCGCCTCGCGCCAGGCGCTGGAGGGCTCCAGCCTGACGGTGGTGCCGCTGTCCGATGCCCTCGAGCGCAGCGTGATCGTCGGCGGCCGTCGCCTGGATGCCTTCGGGCTCAGCCTCGTCGCCACCATGCCGGCCGAGCTGATCGATGAGATCTGGCAGGAGGCCTACGGGGATTCGCTGATCTTCATCGTCGCCGCCGCCGTCCTGCTGATCGGCACGATCGTCATCGCCGGCTGGTCGCTGTCGCTCGAAGCGCAGAAACGCGAGCTGGCGAAGGCCGACCTGGAAGTCAGCCGCGAGCGCTTCCGCGACATCGCCGATGCCTCGTCGGACTGGTTCTGGGAGACCGGCCCCGACAACCGCCTCACCTCGATCTCCTCGCGCTTCGAGGTCGTCTCCGGCCTGCCGGCCAGCGCGTTCATCGGCAAGCGGCGCGAGGTCCTGTTTCACGAGCTGATCGACAGCGAGGAGTACGAGCGCTATCGGAAGGCCATGGCGGCGCGCGAGCCCTTCCGCGACTTCGTCTATCCCTACCAGGCCCAGGACGGCGGCATCTCCTGGTTCAAGATCAGCGGCAAGCCCGTGTTCGACTCCCGGGGCCGCTTCGACGGCTACCGCGGCGTCGGCACGGACATCACCGCCAGTCGCGAATCCGACCGCAAGATCGCCGCGCTGCGCGCGCGCCTGGCCCGGGCGATCGAGTACGGCCCGGAGGCCTTCGCGCTGTTCGACGACATGGGCCGGCTGGCGATCCTGAACGACGGCTTCGCCAAGCTGTTCCAGGTGCCGGAGCAGGCGCTGATCAGCATCGGCGACCGTTACGGCGACCTGATGATGGGCTACGCGCGCTCGGGCCTGAGCCCGAACGCCCGCCGCGATCCCGCCGCCTGGATCAAGGCGCGGGCGCGGATCCACGAGGGCGGCGGCAAGATCGACGAGCAGCTCAGCGACGGCCGCTGGATCCGCACGCGCGAGCAGTGGACGCCGGAAGGCGAGCTGATCTGCACCTACACCGACATCTCGATGGACAAGCGGCGCGAGGCCGAGCTGCTGCAGCTCAACGAGGAGAACCGCCGCCTGGTCGCGGCGGTGGACGCCGCCGACGTCGGCATCGTGATCTCCGAGGCGGGCCCGGAAGGCGGCTCGATCATCTTCGCCAACCCGGCCTTCACGCGGATCACGGGCTACGAGGCCGAGCAGGTGATCGGCCGGAGCCACGGCTTCCTGGAGGGCCCGGACAGCGACGCGGCGGCGACCCGCGAGATGGCCAGCGCCTTCGAGTCGCCGCGCTCGGTCGAGGTCGAGGTCCTGAACTACCGCCAGGACGGCTCGACCTTCTGGAACCTGACCTCGATCAGCCCGGTCTTCGACGAGTCCGGCATGCTACGCTACTTCGTCGCGACGCAGACCGACATCACCCAGCAGAAGCTCGCCGAGCGGGAGCTGCTCGAGACCAAGGAGGCGGCCGAGTCGGCCAGCCGCAGCAAGTCGGAGTTCCTGGCGATCATGAGCCACGAGCTGCGCACGCCGCTGAACGCGATCATCGGCTTCTCGGACATTCTCAAAGGCCAGATGTTCGGCCCGATCGGCGATGCCCGCTACGCCGACTACGCCGGCGACATCTACGAAAGCGGCAGCCACCTGCTGTCGATGATCAACGAGATCCTCGACCTCTCCAAGGCCGAGGCCGGCAAGCTGGAGCTGCGCGAGGACCGCTTCGATCTCTGCGACACGGTCCAGGGCACGCTGACCATGATCCGGCCGCGCGCCGATGCGGCCGGCATTTCGCTGCAGTTCGAGCCCATGGAGGACTGTCCGGCGATCTTCGGCGACGAGCGCAAGATCAAGCAGGTTCTGCTCAACCTCATGGCCAACGCGGTCAAGTTCAGCTCCTCGGGCGACCGGGTCACGGTGTCCGTCGAGCGGCTCGAGGAGGGTATCGAGCTGGCCGTGATCGATCGCGGAATCGGCATCGCCGAGGACGACATCGCGACCGCGCTCGAGCCTTTCGGCCAGGTCGATAGCGCCCACAACCGCGAGCACGAAGGCACCGGCCTGGGCCTGCCTCTGGCCAAGCGCCTGGTCGAGCTGCACGGCGGCAGCTTGAGCCTGGAAAGCCGCGAGGGCTTCGGCACCAGGGTCAGCTTCCGTCTGCCGGAATCGCGAATCCAGCGCGCCGCGGCCTGAGCGCGCGAGCCCTTAGGCCGCGGTCCGCTCCTTGAGCGGCCGGTAGCGCAGCGAGGCTTGGCGCGTCGTGCCGTCGGTCACGGCGAGCGCCATGGTCGCGGCGCGGTCCGCGCGCATCTTGTCGCGGTCGGCGAGGTGCATGATGCCGATGGGCGTGTGGGGCAGGTAGGGCTCGACCAGGCGGCCGGTCTCGGCGCAGAGCGCCGGGATGCCGGTGTAGTTGCACCAGAGCGGCAGGCGCTCGACATCGAGACCGTCCAGCTCGACCGCCATCAGCAGCGCGAGCTGGTTCGACCCGAAGATCCGGCCACCTTGGCCGAGCATTCCGGTCATGTGCGCGCGCAGGGCCTGCCAGTGGGGCGCCTCGGCGGTCAGCGCGAAGACGCCGTTGTTGAAGGGCGTGCGGAACGCGAGCCTGCGGCAGTCGGCCGCCGAGACTCCGCCGCGCCGCGCGTGCTTCAGCGCCCAGGTGCGCACGACCGGCCAGCGGCCGAGCAGCCAGCTCGGCGAGACCGGCATGGCGCTGCCGTCGTCGCTGACGTCGTAGGTGGCCGCCATGCCCCGGCGCTCGGCGCCGCGGATCAGCAGGTCGATGGCCGCCCAGTCGCAGAGCCAGGCGTCGGCGTCGATCCAGATGTAGAGGTCATAGCCCGGAAAGAAGGCGTTCATCGCGATCTTGGCGATGCGGGCCTGCAGGAAGCGGCGGTCCCGGAAGCGCCCGGCGTCGACGTCCAGCTCCCAGCGACCCTCCGTGACGCGCGTGGCCTCGCGCTCCGCCCGCGCCCGGCTCTCCGCGGACAAGCCGACGTCAACGACGGCGATGTCGAGGCCGCCGGATTGCGGATACTCGCGGATCGAGGCGATCAGCTCGAACATCATCGCCGCGTAGGTCTCGTCCGCGGCGGTGGCGATCACGATGCGGCGCTGCCCGAGAGACCCTGATCGGAGGTCTGCCGGATCGGCCGGCCGCCTGCTCATCTCCGTTGCTCCGAGCGCGAGGTTGGGACGGCCTCAAGCCTGCCCAAATGCGCGCCGCACGGCAACCATAGCGCGTGGCGCAGCCGCGGCGCGTGGCCGCCAGCGGCCTGGACTGGGCATCAGTCGGTGAGTGGCGTGGCCGACCAGCCGAAGCTGTTCTGCCGGTCGAGGCTCAGCGACCAGGCGCCGCCGTCTCGGGCGTCCGGCGCGACTCGCAGGTAGTCCGCGATGCGCGCGTCGTCGAGCACGACGGCCGGCGCATCGTCGCCGAACCCGAGACCCGAAGAGCCGAATGGATCGTCCAGCAGGCGGATGGTCTTGTCGTCGGCCTCGCCGAACTGGAGCTGAACGCCGGCGAAGTTCTGGATGCTGCCGTCGCTGCGGTCGAACTCCAGGTTCAGGGCGCGGCGGGTCGGATCGCCTTCTTCTTCGATGCGCACCTGCGGCACGTTGCTCGCGCCGAAGCGGAAGCCCAGCAGCGGCTTCGGCTTCTCCCGGTTCTCGTCAGGCTGGCTGAACTGGAAGCTGAGCGTAAATTGGCCGGTCGCGTCGAAACCACTTTGCGCCAGCGACGGCCCGCTCAAGCCCAGAATCAGGCCGGCCGCCAGTAGGACTGCCCGCAGCATCCCATCTCCCCCGGTACCCCTCATCGGGTTCGACCCCGATACCGGGCGGCGGCGCCACATAGATCCCCAAACGCACGCCCCCCGACTCGCGCCGGCCGGTGACCGACGCGGCAGGGAGACTAGCCGATCGGGTTAAGATTGTGAACAGTCCAGGGCGGTATTGCGGCGCGAACCACCAGGGGTTGTACGCGCCGGCGCCGTCACGCCACCGCGCGGACCTTGAGGTGGCGCAGGCAGCGGTCGATCCAGAGCGCTGTCAGGTGCTCCTGGGTGGCGTTCTGGCCGAGGCGCTCGTTGAGGGCGTGGAAGTCGACGTGGTCCAGGGGCTGGTCCTGGTTGAAGCAGGAGAAGACCACGCTGACCTCGCCGGTCTTGGGATCGCGCTGCGGCTGCAGGCACTGGGCGCAGATCTCCTTCATCATGCATTGCATCGGCGAGTTGATGGAGCCGATCGCCTTGTGCTCGGGCTTGAACCAGGGCTTGAGCGCGGCATGGCGGGCCTGGCCGACCGCGCTCATCATGCGGTCCGAGCCGATGGCGATGACCCGGTCGACATCGCCGAGGTCGATCCGCCGCTCGCCGAGCTCGCCCTTCTGATAGGCGACCATGGCGTCGACGATGTTGCCGACGAAGCTGAGATCGCCCGCGCGCGTCGGCTCGAAGGCGGGGCCTTCGTCGCAGGACCAGACCACCTGGTCGGCCGCCGCCTCGATCTCTTCCACCTTGTAGCGGTCCTGGTGCTTCTTGTAGCCGGCGAAGTAGATGACCCGGCTGTCGTTGTCGCGCAGCGCCCGGCCGATGGAGAAGAGCACGGCGTTGCCGAGGCCGCCGCCGGCCAGCAGCACCGTCTCGCCGTGCGGGATCTCGGTCGGCGCGCCGGTCGGGCCCATGAGGACGACGGGCTCGCCCGGCTTGAGCAGCGGGCCGAGGTCTGACGAGCCGCCCATCTCCAGCATGATCGTGCTGATCAGGCCCTGCTCGAGGTCGACCCAGGCGCCGGTCATGGCCAGGCCTTCCATGGCCAGGGTCGTGCCGTCGACCCGCGGCGCCAGGGTCTCGAAGTTCTGCAGCCGGTAGAACTGGCCGGGCCGGAAGGCGCGGGCGGCGGCGGGCGCGCGGACCACGATCTCGACGATGGTCGGCGTCAGCCGGCGGACCTCTTTCACGCTGGGCCGCAGCGCGTCGTTCAGCGCGGCGATGAAGTCGGCGGCGGCGAGGTCCGACGCCGGCGCGGCGCGCTTGCCCAGCAGGGCCGAGACGACGGGCCAGCCCTGCTTGGCGCTGGCCATGGCCTTGACCACGTTGCCGGCGAAGGAGGGGTGCAGGTCGCCGAAGAAGCTGACGCCCCGGCCGTCCTCGCGCAGGCTGGTCAGCACCCGCACGGCCCTCGGCTTGGCGCTGCGCTCGGCCTCGGCCGGCGCGCCGGTCTCGTCGAGCGCCTGGAAGTAGCGGCCGTCGATCGACAGGCTCTCCGGCTCCTCGCGGGCCAGCACCGTGTTCGGCCGCGTGCCGGCGGCGACCAGCACGGCGCGCGCCGGCAAGGTGATCGAGGTCGCCGCCTCGCTGTTGGCCGGCCGGTAGCGGAAGCGCACCGCCTCGGCCTTGCCCTGCTCGTCGACATCGATCGCCTCGGGCGTCATGCCCTCGACGAAGCGCACGCCCTCCTCGAGCGCCTTGGCGACCTCTTCGTGATTGAGGGTGTAGCTCGGCGAGTCGATCAGGCGCCGGCGGTAGGCGATGGTCGCGCCGCCCCAGGACTCCAGCAGCTCGCGGATCCGGGCCGGGCGGCCCTCCGCCGCGGCCGTCGCGCGCTCGGCGCGGATCGCCCGGGCGTGGCCGATGAACTCGTCGGCGACGGCGAGCTGGCGCGAGTCGAAGTGGCTGCGGATGCTCGCCTCGTCCTGCTCGGCGACCAGGGTCTCGTAGCGGGCGAGGAACTTCTCGACCTGGACGGGGTAGTAGGCGAGCACCTCGGTGGCCGTGTCGATCGCCGTCAGGCCGCCGCCGATCACCACCGCCGGCAGGCGGATCTCCAGGTTGGCCAGGGAGTCGCTCTTGGCGGCGCCGGTCAGCTGCAGGGCCATCAGGAAGTCCGAGGCCATGCGCACGCCGGGCGCCACGCCGTTGGGCAGGTCGAGGATCGTCGGCCGGCCGGCGCCGAGCGCCAGGGCGACGTGGTCGAAGCCCATCTCGAAGGCCTGGTCCAAGGTGATCGTGCCGCCGAGCCGGACGCCGCCGGACATGGCGAAGCCCGCGCGCCGCTCCAGCAGCAGGCGCAGGACCTTGAGGAAGGTCTTGTCCCAGCGCACCGTGATGCCGTACTCGGCGACGCCGCCGAAGCCGGCCATGACCCGCTCGTCGAGCGGCTCGCGCAGGCGCTCGAGGTCGCGGATCGGCTCGAAGGGCACGCGTTCGCCGCGCGGGTCGACGCCGGAGAGCGCCGGGTCGAGCGGCTCGATCTTCAGGCCGTCGATGGCGTAGACGCTGTGGCCGTCGTTCAGCAGGTAGTGGGCGAGGGTGCTGCCGGCGGGGCCCAGGCCGGCGACCAGGACCTTCTTGCCGGAGTCCGGCAGCGGCAGGGGCCGCCGCAGGTTCAGCGGGTTCCAGCGGGTCAGCAGGGAATAGAGCTCGAAGCCCCAGGGCAGCTCGAGCACGTCCTTCAGGGTGCGGGTCTCGACCTGCGGGATGTCGACCGGATCCTGCTTCTGATAGATGCAGGCCTTCATGCAGTCGTTGCAGATGCGATGGCCGGTGCCGGCGATCATCGGGTTGTCGACCACCGCCACCGCCAGGGCGCCGAGCGGGTGGCCGTCGGCCTTGAGGACATGCATCTCGGAGATCCGCTCCTCGAGCGGACAGCCGGCCAGGGGCACGTTGAAGGGCGAGGCCTTGAAGCCGCCCTCGCGGTCCTTGAGGCCCTTCGAGCAGGAGTCCTTGCCCTGGTTGTGGCAGAAGATGCAGTAGTGCGCGTGGTCGAGCGCGGCGGTCAGGTCCATGCCCGGATCGGTCAGCGCGAAGCCCTCGCGCCGGCGCAGCTTCTCCTCCGGCAGGCGCAAGGCGGCGGCGCCCTGGCGGTCTTCGCTGGTCAGGGCGATCAGGTGATTGGGGTCGAGGCGATGCGGCTGCTTGAAGAGCACGCCCGCGGCGTGGCGGGCCCGGCCGGTCTCGCTGTGCAGGGCCCAGGCGGCGTAGTGCAACGCGGCCTCCAGGGCCTCGGCATTGGCCGCTTCGTCGTCGCTCCAGGCCATGACCTTGGTGGCGTAGGCCAGCTCGTCGCTGGGCGGCGCGCCTAGGGCCTCGAGCCTTGCCGCCAGGGCGTCGCCGTCCAGGGCTTCGGCCTCGGCCGGCTTGACCGCCTTGCCGGCCCGGCGCTGGACGAACAACCGCTTGCACTTGAACAGCGGCGCCAGCGCGTGGTGCCGGGCCGACAGCTCGGTCAGCGCGCCGTTGATGCCGAAGAGGCCGCCGAGGAAGTCCTCCAGGTGAGGCGCCAAGGCGATCAGCAGCGCCGCCTCATCCTTCGGCTCCAGCGAGTCCGGTGCGGCGCGCGCGGCCTCGAGCTGTGCGGCGAGCTCGGCGTCGGCCTGGCGCAGGGCGTCGCGGAAGGCGCCGTCGAGACGCTGCAGGCCCTCGCGCCGGTAGAGATCCTCGAATTCAACGTCGCCCGCGAGCTGCAGCTCCGTCATCGCGCTGGCCTTTCCCGAATTCCCCCAGTCGGCCCCCAGCCTGACCGGGAAGCTGTGCTAGCGCGGGCCCAGACCCGGGTAAAGCGAATTTGACTGGGCCGGCCGGGGCATGCGCCATAGGCATAAGAAGGCTGTGGCTGAAACGCCTGCCGCGGCGTGCTAGAGCCGAAGCGGCGCCCGAGGCCGGCCGGCGGGCTTGCACGGGCCATGTTGCAGTGCAATATACACGCTATGGAGGCCGCCCGTCAGCAGGCGGCGGAGGTGACAATCCATGGATGGTTCCACGGCGTTGGCCGAGGCCGGGCCCCCGCGCCAGGACCTCGACTCAGCCGTCGTTCGCTTCGCCGGGGATTCCGGCGACGGCATGCAGCTCACCGGTAGCCGCTTCACGATGGCCGCGGCCCTGGCCGGCAACAGCCTCGCCACCTTCCCGGACTTTCCGGCCGAGATCCGGGCCCCGGCGGGCACGACCTTCGGCGTCTCGGCCTACCAGATCAACTTCGGCTCGCGGCCGATCAAGACCGCCGGCGACAAGGTCGACGTGCTGGTCGCCATGAACCCCGCGGCGCTCAAGGTCAACCTGCCGGAGCTGCGCGACGGCGGCCTGATCATCGTCGACAGCGGCAGCTTCAGCGAGAAGAACCTGCGCAAGGCCGGCTACGAGACGAGCCCCCTGGAGGACGAGAGCCTGGCCGGCTTCCGCGTGCTGCCGGTCGACATGTCGCAGCGGACTCTCGACGCGGTCAAGGAAGCGGGCGTCACCAAGAAGGAAGGCCTGCGCTGCAAGAACATCTGGTCGCTCGGCCTGATCTATTGGCTGTTCGACCGCGACCGGCGCGAGACGGTCGACTGGCTGAAGGCCAAGTTCGCCAAGCTGCCGAACATCGCCGCCGCCAATATGGCGGCGCTCGACGCCGGCCATGCCTTCGGCGAGACCGCGGAGCTGCCGAGCGACCTGCCGCTGTTCCATGTCGGCGAGGCCGATATCGCGCCGGGTCTCTACCGCAACGTCACCGGCACCGAGGCCATGGCCTTCGGCCTGCTGGCCGGGGTCCGCCTGGCCGACCTCGACCTGGTCTTCGCCTCCTATCCCATCACGCCGGCCTCGCAGCTCCTGCACGGCCTGGCGGCGCTCGGCCTGCGCGACGTCACGACCTTCCAGGCCGAGGACGAGATCGGCGCGATCTGCGCGGCCATCGGCGCGTCCTATGCCGGCAGCCTCGGCGTCACCTCCAGCTCCGGGCCGGGCGTCGCGCTCAAGACCGAGGCGCTCGGCTTGGCGATCGCCGCCGAGCTGCCGCTGGTCCTGGTCAACTGGCAGCGCGGCGGGCCCTCCACCGGCCTGCCGACCAAGACCGAGCAGTCCGACCTCTACCAGGCGGTCTTCGGCCGCAACGCCGACAGCCCGCTGGTCGTCCTGGCCGCGCGCTCGCCCTCCGACTGCTTCGACTGCGCCATCGAGGCGGTGCGGCTGGCGACCAAGTACATGACGCCGGTGATCCTGCTGAGCGACGGCTACATCGCCAACGCCTCCGAGCCCTGGCGCCTGCCCGAGGCCGCGGCGATGGCGCCCTTCCCGGTGCAGTTCCGGACGGAGCCGGAAGGCTTCCAGCCCTTCCAGCGCGATGCCGAGACCCTGGCGCGGCCCTGGGCGGTGCCGGGCACGCCCGGTCTGGCCCACCGCATCGGCGGCCTGGAGCGCGCCGACGGCAGCGGCGAGATCTCCTACGATCCCGCCAACCACCAGCGCATGACCGAGCTGCGCGCCCGCAAGGTCGCCAAGGTGGCCGACGACGTGGCGCTGCAGGACGTCGAGCTCGGCTCGGTCGGCGGGCCCCTGGCGGTGGTCGGCTGGGGCTCGACCTACGGGCCGATCAGCCGGGCCGTCGGCAACCTGCGGGCCGAGGGGCTCGACGTGGCGCATATCCACCTGCGCAACATCTGGCCGCTGCCGCGCAACCTGGGCGACCTGCTGGCCAGCTACGAGCGCATCCTGGTGCCCGAGATGAACCGCGGCCAGCTCGTGACCCTGCTGCGCAGCGCGTACCTGGTGCCCGCCGAGAGCCTGAGCAAGGTCTCCGGCCGGCCCTTCCAAATCGTCGAGATCGAAGAGGCCGTGCGGCAGCGCCTGGGCACGGCGGCGGGAGGCAGGGCATGAACGTCATCGCGCCGAGCGAGCATCTCACGGCCAAGGACTACGCCTCCGACCAGGAGGTCCGCTGGTGTCCCGGCTGCGGCGACTACGCCATCCTCAAGGCGGTGCAGAAGACCCTGGCCGACGTCGGGGCGCGCATCGACGAGACGGTCTTCGTCTCCGGCATCGGCTGCGCCGCGCGCTTTCCCTATTACCTCTCGACCTACGGCTTCCACACGATCCACGGCCGGGCGCCGGCCGTCGCCACCGGCGTCAAGCTGGCCAATCCCGCGCTCGACGTCTGGGTCGTCACCGGCGACGGCGACGGCCTGTCGATCGGCGGCAACCAGCTCCTGCATGCCCTGCGCCGCAACGTCGACCTGCAGATCCTGCTGTTCAACAACGAGATCTACGGCCTGACCAAGGGTCAGTACTCGCCGACCTCGCGGATCGGCACGCACTCGCCCTCGACGCCGCGCGGCTCGATCGACCGGCCGATCTCCGCCGCCCGCTTCGCGCTCGGCGCCGGCGCGGGCTTCCTCGCCCGCGGCGTCGACACCCAGCAGAAGCACCTGCCCGAGGTGCTGAGCCGGGCGCGGGCGCACAAGGGCACGGCCTTCGTCGAGATCTTCCAGAACTGCATCGTCTACAACGACGGGGTCTTCGACCACTTCACCGACCGCGCCGTCGCCGAGGAGCGGCAGATCCACCTGCAGCACGGCGAGCCCCTGGTCTTCGGCAAGGCGCGGGACAAGGGCCTGCGCCTCAAGCCGGGCAGCCTGTCTCTCGAAGTCGTGAGCCTCGGCGCGGACGGCGTGAGCGAGGCCGACCTGCTGCGGCACGACGAGACCGACCCGATGCTGGCCCAGGCGCTGGCGGCCATGGAGCCGCCGGCCATGCCGGTGGCCCTCGGCGTGATCTACTGCGTCGGTGGCCCGAGCTACGACGGCGAGGTGGCGGCGCGCCGGGCCCAGGCCTCGCCGGCCGGCGGCCTGGCCGAGATCGACGCGCTGCTGCGCAAGGGCCATACCTGGCAGGTCGAGGACTGACGCAGAGGCCGGGCCTTTTCTGCGGGTTTGCCAGGCGCGGTCGCCTAGGCGCATAGTACGGGGCAGGAAATGCTCACGGTCCGGTCCCGAAGGCCGCCGCAGGCGGCCGCCAAGAACAAGAGACCGGGCGAGACAGGAGAGGCGGCAGCCCATGACTCGCTCCGTGCTCGTCGTCGACGACGAGCCGCATATCGTTCGGTCCCTGGAGTTCCTCATGGGCCAGGCCGGATACCAGGTGCGGGTCGCGGTTGACGGCGAGCAAGCCTTGCAGGCGATCGAGGATCAGCGTCCCGACCTGATCCTGCTCGACCTGATGATCCCCAAGCGCGACGGCTACGAAGTCTGCCAGGTGGTCCGCGACAACCCGGCCTGGCGCGACATCCACATCATCATGCTGACGGCCAAGGGTCAGGAAGCCGACCGCGAAAGGGGCATCGAGGTGGGCGCCGACGACTACATCACCAAGCCCTTCTCGACGCGCGACCTGGTCGAGAAGGTGCGGGGCGTCCTGGAGCCGGAGGCCTCGTGAGCGCGCGCCG
Source organism: Kiloniellales bacterium (assembly GCA_028280455.1). Lineage (GTDB taxonomy): Bacteria > Pseudomonadota > Alphaproteobacteria > Kiloniellales > JAKSDN01 > JANQLT01. The sequence goes on along the minus strand of JANQLT010000080.1, from coordinate 3,462 downwards.
GCCGGCGGGCTCTCGGGCGCGGGTCGGCAGGGCCTGAGCGGAAGGGGCTCGCGGCCATGGCCAGACCGGAGGCGAAAGGCGAAAGATCGCTGGGCCTCTTCGCCCTGGGCCTGCTGATTCTCAATCCGCCCCTGCTGTCGATCTTCAGCGTCGAGACCAGCTTCTTCGGCCTGCCGCTGCTCTACCTCTATCTCTTCGGCGCCTGGGCCATGCTGATCGTCCTGATCGCCCTGATCGCCCGTTCGCCGGGACGCCGGGAACGCTTCAGCGGACAAGACAGGGGTGGCGAGCGTGCTTAGCCCCTTGGTCGTCATCACCGTCGCCTTCCTCTACCTGGCTCTGCTCTTCGCGATCGCCCACTACAGCGACCGGCGCGCCGAGGAAGGCCGCAGCCTGGCGAACAACCCCTACGTCTACACGCTGTCGATCGCGGTCTACTGCACCTCCTGGACCTACTACGGCAGCGTCGGCCGGGCCGCCAACAGCGGCCTGGACTTCCTGCCGATCTACCTGGGGCCGACCCTGGTCTTCGCGCTCTGGTGGCTGCTGCTGCACAAGATCATTCGCATCTCGAAGATCCACCGCATCACCTCGATCGCCGACTTCATCTCCTCGCGCTACGGCAAGAGCACGCTGCTCAGCGGCCTGGTGACCGTCATCGCGGTGGTCGGGATCATGCCCTACATCTCGCTGCAGCTTCAGGCCGTCTCGACCAGCCTGACCGTGCTCCTGCAGTATCCCGACATCGTCATGCCCGACCAGCTCGGCGACGCGCCGGTCGTGCGCTACACCGGCATGGTCGTCGCCCTGGTCATGGCCTTCTTCGCGATGCTCTACGGCACGCGCCACATCGATTCCAGCGAGCAGAACGAGGGCATGGTCGTCGCCGTCGCCTTCGAGTCCCTGGTCAAGCTGATCGCCTTCCTGGCCGTCGGCATCTTCGTCACCTTCGGCCTGCACAACGGCTTCGGAGCGCTCTTCGAGGCGGCGACCACGACCGCGCCCGAGCTCTCGCGGCTCTTCACCATCGACCAGTCGAGCAGCTACGGCCAATGGATCACGCTGACGCTGCTCTCCATGGCGGCGATCATCTGCCTGCCGCGGCAGTTCCAGGTGACGGTCGTGGAGAACCTGGAGGAGCGGCATCTGCCGAAGGCCGTCTGGCTGTTCCCGCTCTATCTGCTGGTGATCAACATCTTCGTGCTGCCGATCGCCATGGCGGGCCTGCTGCAGTTCCCGAGCGGCGACGTCAGCGCCGACACCTTCGTGCTGACCGTGCCCATGGCGCACCGGCAGGAGACGCTGGCGCTGCTGGCCTTCATCGGCGGCCTGGCGGCGGCGACCGGCATGGTGATCGTGGCGACCATCGCGCTCAGCACCATGGTCTGCAACGACCTCGTCATGCCCGTGCTGTTGCGCCTTCGCTCGCTGCACCTGACCAAGCAGGACGAGCTGACCGGCCTGCTGCTGACGATCCGGCGCGGCAGCATCCTCTTCATCCTGTTCTTCAGCTACATCTATTTCCGCTACATCGGCGAGTCCTATGCGCTGGTGACCATCGGCCTGGTGTCCTTCGTCGCGGCCGCCCAGTTCGCCCCGGCGATGATCGGCGGCATCTTCTGGAAGGGCGCGACGCGCAAGGGCGCGCTGACCGGCCTCAGCCTCGGTTTCCTGGTCTGGGGCTACACGCTCCTGCTGCCGTCCTTCGCCCGCTCCGGCTGGATCGCCGAGAGCTTCCTCGACCCCGGGCCTTTGGGCATCGCCCTGCTGCACCCCTATGCCCTGTTCGGCCTGGACGGCCTGGACCGCCTGAGCCACGCGCTGTTCTGGAGCATGCTCGCCAACATCGGCGGCTACCTCGCCGTCTCCATGCTCTCGCGGCAGTCCGCGCTCGAGCGGATCCAGGCGGCGCTCTTCGTCGACGTCTACAAGCACTCGGGCGAGCGCAGCGGCTCGGGCCTGTGGCAAGGCACGGCCTCCTACGGCGACCTATACCAGCTCGTCACCCGCTTCGTCGGCCGCGAGCGCTGCGACCGGGCTTTCGCGGACTACGCCCGGCGCCGCAACATCAACCTGCGAAAGCTCAGCGAGGCGGACGCGGAGCTGGTGCAGTTCACCGAGCGCCTGCTGGCCGGCACCATCGGCGCGGCCTCGGCGCGGGTCATGGTCGCCTCGATCGCCAAGGGCGAGATCTCCAGCCTCGAGGAAGTGATGGAGATCCTCGACGAGGCCTCGCACGTCATCGAGCACAGCCATCAGCTCGAGCAGAAGTCGCGCGAGCTGGAGCGGACCTCGAGCGAGCTGCGCGCGGCCAACGAGCAGCTCAAGGAGCTCGACCGCATGAAGGACGAGTTCCTGTCGATCGTCAGCCACGAGCTGCGCACGCCGCTGACCTCGATCCGCTCCTTCAGCGAGATCCTGTTCGACAATCCCAGCCTGGATGTCGAGGAGCGCACGCGCTTCCTGGACATCATCATCAAGGAGAGCGAGCGCCTCACGCGCCTGATCAACGACATCCTGGACCTCGCCAAGATGCAGGCCGGCTTGCAGAACTGGCAGATGGCGGAACACGATCCGGCCCCGGTCATCCAGGACGCCTTGGCGGCGGCCAGCGGCATGATGGCCGAGCGGCAGGTGCAGCTCGAGGTGGACCTCGGCGAGTCCCTGCCGAGCCTGCATATCGACAAGGACGGCCTGCACCAGGTTCTGGTCAACCTGCTGTCCAATGCGGCGAAGTTCAGCGACAAGGAGGCGGGCCGCGTCGCCGTGCGGGCCCTGACGAAGCCGGACGGTCTCGAGCTGCGGGTCTCCGACAACGGACAGGGCATCCCGGAAGAGGCGCAGGAGCGGATCTTCGAGAAGTTCCAGCAGGCCGGCGAACGCCTCCCGGGCCAGCCGGTCGGCACCGGCCTCGGCCTGGCGATCTGCCGGCAGATCATCGAGCATTTCGGCGGCCGGATCTGGGCCGAAAGCCCGCCGGGGCAGGGGGCGACCCTGGCGTTCTGGCTGCCGCTGCCGGCAGCGCGCGGCCGCGCGGCCGAGGCGGCGGCGCTTGGCGCCCCGAACGTCGGGCTGGCTAGTTCTCCCGGCGCGGCGGGCGAGTAACGACTCGTTGCGGCCCGGCGCCGGTGAGCTTTCGAAATAAAACTGTCACCACTTTGAAACCAGTACAAATATTGGTGAGATCGGCTAGTCCCGGCCGCTCTTGGTAAAGCAATCGTTGATCTTCGATGCGGTGTTCCGTACCGTTGAAGAGAATTACAAGTAACAAAGCGTTAAAATTAGAGCGTGGTTAAAGAAATTAACCGCGCGTTGGGTCAGGGGGACTATTACGGGGCGACTAGTTAGTGCGGCCAGTCCCGCGGGGGTCTTCGAGGACGGCCGCGCACAAAGACAATGCTCTGAACCTCCGGCCCGGTATGGCGGCGCCGACCATCGTGGTGGGCGCGGGCACCGGAGATG
>JANQLT010000042.1 GCA_028280455.1 Kiloniellales bacterium | reverse complement strand
GGCCCGCGACGGCGAGGAGGCCCTGCTCCTGGTCAAGGAGGAAGTCCCCGACCTCATCCTACTCGACTGGATGCTGCCCCTCATGTCGGGCATCGAGGTCTGCCGACAATTGCGCCACCGGCGAGGGCTGGCCGACGTGCCGATCATCATGCTGACCGCCCGCGGCGAGGAAGGCGACAAGGTGCGCGGCCTGGAAAGCGGCGCCGACGACTACGTCACCAAGCCCTTCTCGCCGGCCGAGCTGATCGCCCGGATGCGCGCGGTGATGCGCCGCACCCATCCGGCCATCGACGCCGAGCAGCTCGTCTTCGAGGACCTGATCATGGACCTGGCGGCCCACCGCGTGCGCCGCGGCAGCCGCGACGTGCACCTGGGGCCGACCGAGTTCCGGCTGCTGCGCCACCTGATGCAGCATCCCGGCCGCGTGTTCAGCCGCGAGCAGCTCCTCGATTCGGTGTGGGGCCGGGACATCTACGTCGAGCCGCGGACGGTGGACGTGCATATCCGCCGCCTGCGCAAGGCGCTCAACAAAGAAGGCGACGTCGACTTGATCCGGACCGTGCGCTCGGCCGGCTATTCGCTGGATCGCCCCTGAGCTTCCGAGGTTGCGGTCGGCGAGGCAGCAGCGCCCGATGTGGCCGCTTGGACAGTCTGTTGGAAGCGGAGTGACGGACCATGGATGACAGGACCTACAACGTGCTCTACCTCTGCACCGGCAACTCGGCCCGCAGCATCATGGCCGAGGTCATTCTGCAAAGGCTCGGTCAGGGACGCTTCAAGGCCTACAGCGCCGGCAGCTTCCCCACGGGCCAGGTGCACCCGATGGCCGTCGAGCTGCTGAAGCGCTTCAACCACGCGACGGACAAGCTGCGCAGCAAGTCCTGGGACGAGTTCAGCGGCGCCGAGGCGCCGGAGATGGATTTCGTCTTCACGGTCTGCGACAACGCCGCCGGCGAGGTCTGCCCGATCTGGCCCGGCCAGCCCATGTCGGCCCACTGGCCCTTCCCGGACCCGGCCCACTTCGAGGGCACGGACGCCGAGAAGCGCGCCTTCTTCGCCGACGTCTACGGCCAGATCCACAATCGCGTGTCGATCTTCGTCAGCCTGCCGATCACCTCGCTCGACAAGCTGACCCTGCAGAAGCGGCTCGACGAGATCGGCAGCAAGCAGCCCGAGAACGCCTGACCGGTTTCCAGGGCGTTCCCTGCGTAGGTGGAATCGTCAGCGGTCCTAGTCGGACAACGCTCCGGTGATCGCAGCTCGTTTCCCTTTTGCAACAGGCCAACGATGCCACCTGGGCTGGTAACGCTCTAGGAGCCGCGAGGCTCCGACAGCGGAACGCGGGCCCGCGCCGCGCTCAGGCCGCGGCGGCCTTGGCCGGCTCGATCCTGATGTGGAAGACCCGGTTGTCCTCGGGCGGGCTCGAGATCGTGAAGCCCAGGTCCTTGGCGAGCGCGATCATGCCGCGGTTCTCCTTGAGGACGTGGCCCCAGACCTCGGTCAGGCCGCGGTCGCGGGCGTAGCCCAGTAGGCGCAGCATCAGTGCCTTGCCCAAGCCGTGGCGCTGCAGGTCGCTGCGCACGGTGACCGCGAACTCGGCGCGGCGGTTGTCGGCGTCGGCGATGATCCGGGCGATCCCGAGCATGCCTTCGCCCAGCTCGCTGTCCTGCCGGGAGCCGTTGGTCGCGAAGGCGGCGAGCGCCATCTCCCGGTTGTAGTCGATCTGGGTCAGCCAGCGCGCCATGGTCTCGCTCAGCTCCGAGGCCGTGGTGAAGAAGCGCAGCCGGCGGTCCTCCGGCGCCAGCCTGGCGAACAGGGCCTTCAGCAGCGGCGCGTCCTCGGGCCGGATCGGCCGCAGCGAGATCTCCTCGCCGCCGAGCAGCGAGAAGCTCTCCTCCAGCTCCTTCGGATAGGGCCGGATCGCCAGGCGCTCATCGGGCTTGGCCGAGACGCTCGGCTCGACCTTGGCGACCTTGATGCGGGCGTCGAGCGCCAGGACGCCGCTGGCGTCGGCCAGCAGCGGGTTGATGTCGAGCTCGCGCACCTCGGCCAGGTCGGTGGCGAGCTGTGCCAGCTTGATCAGCGTACCGGCCAGGGCGTCGAGGTCGGCCGGCGGCTGGTTCCGGTAGCCGCAGAGAAGCTGGTAGATCCGCGTCTCGGCCATGAGCTGCTTGGCCAGGTTCATGGTCAGCGGCGGCAGGGCGAGCGCCGTGTCGCGGTGCAGCTCGACGGCCGTGCCGCCCTGGCCGAAGAGGATGCCCGGGCCGAACTGCAGGTCGTCGACGATGCCGAGGATCAGCTCGACGGCGCCGCTCTTGCGCGCCATCTCCTCGACCATCACGCCCTCGATGCGCGCCTCGGGCTCGATCTGCGCCACGCGCTTCATCATCATGTCGGCCGCGCGGCGCACGTCCGAGGGGCCGTCCAGGTTCAGCGCGACGCCGCCGACGTCGCTCTTGTGGGTGATGTCGGGCGACAGGATCTTCACGGCGAAGGGGCCGCGCAGCACCGTGGCGAGCTTGGCGGCTTCCTCCGGCGTCGCCGCCGCGCGGGTCGGCACGACGGGAATGCCGTAGGCCTCGAGCACCGCCTTGGCCTCGGGCTCGGTCAGCCAGGTCCGGTCGTCGCGCAGGGCGGCGGCGATCACCGTGCGGGCCGCCTGGTTCGCCGGCGCCTGGGACTCGGGCAGCGACGGCGGCGTCTCCATCAGCATGTCCTGGTGCCGGCGGTAGCGGACCAGGTGCATGAAGGCGTTGACCGCCTCCTCCGGCGACTCGTAGCTCGGAATCCGGTTCTGGCTGAACAGGCTGCGCGCCTCGGCGGTCGATTCCTCGCCGAGCCAGGCGGTCAGCAAGGGGCGCTTCTTGCGGCTCGGGCTCTCGACGATGGCCTCGGCGGCCTCCAGCGGCGAGGCCACGGCGGTCGGGCAGTTGATCGCCAGGACGGCGTCGGTGCCGGGGTCGGCCATCAGCGCCTCGAGGGCCGCGGCGTAGCGCGGGCCGTTGGCGTCGCCGATGATGTCGATCGGGTTGCCGTGACTCCAGGTCGGCGGCAGGGCCTTGTTCAGGGCCTCGATGGTCTCCGGCGCCAGCTCGGCCAGGCGCCCGCCCTCGTCGATCACGGCGTCGGCGGCAAGCACGCCGAGGCCGCCGCCGTTGGTCAGGATGGCCAGCCGGTCGCCGCCGACCTTGAGGCCGGAGGCCAGGGTCTCGGTCGCCGCCGCCAGCTCCTCCAGGGAGCGGACCCGCAGGATGCCGGCCCGGGCGAAGGCCGCCTCGTAGACCCGGTCGGCGCCCGCCAGGGCCCCGGTGTGGGAGGTCGCGGCCTTGGCGCTGGCCTCGTGCCGGCCGCCCTTGATGACGATCACCGGCTTGATGCGCGCGGCGGCCCGGGCCGCCGACATGAACTTGCGGGTCTCCTTGACCGCCTCGATGTAGAGCAGGATGGCGCGGGTCGCCGAATCCATCGCCAGGTAGTCCAGCATGTCGCCGAAGTCGACGTCGGCCATGTCGCCCATCGAGACCACGTGCGAGAAGCCGATGCCGCGCGGCTTGGCCCAATCGAGCAGCGTGGTGACGATGGCGCCCGACTGGGCGACGAAGGCGAGCCGGCCCCGCAGCGGCGGCACCCGCGCGAAGCTGGCGTCGAGCCCGGAGGAGGGCACCATGACGCCGAGGCAGTTCGGCCCGAGGATCCGCAGGTTGTGCGGCCGGGCGGCGTCGAGCATGGCCTGGCGGCGGGCCATGCCCTCGGCGTGGCCGCCTTCGCCGAAGCCGGCGCTGATCACCACCGCGGCCTTGGTGCCGCGCTGGCCGAGCTCGCCGATCAGGCCGGGCACGCTGTCGGGCGGGGTGGCGATCACCGCCAGGTCCGGCGCCACCGGCAGCTCGGCGATGGCGTTGTAGGTCAGCACGCCTTCGATCGCCTTGTGCTCCGGGTGCACCGGCAGGATCGGGCCGTCGAAGCCGGCGTGGAAGAGGTTCCGGGCGATCACCGAGCCGACCGAGTTGGCTCGCTTGCTGGCGCCGATCATGGCGATCGAGCGCGGCTTGAAGAGGCGGTCGAGGTTGCGCAGGCTCATCGGGAAGGGAGACTCCACTGCTGCCTGGAAGCGGGCAAAGCCCGCCCCCGACCTTCGGGGCCCGGTTCGGCGGCAATGTGCCCGGCGGTTATGTTGCAATGCAACATTTTGGCGCCCCCGACGCAGTTTTCAATCTGAATTAATTGAATAATTCGCTATAGGGCGATAACGCAAACGCACAAAAATCAGGCAGTTAGGGCCGCCCGGTAGGCCGCTTCGGCGGACTCGCCGAAGACGCAGAAGAGCACCTTCTCAATCCCCGGCCGCTCGGCCAGTCCCGCCCGGACGCTGGCCAGCGCCACGGCCGTGGCGGCCTCCAGGGGATAGCCGTAGATGCCGGTCGAGATCGCCGGGAAGGCGATGGAGCGGGCGCCGGCTTCTTCCGCCAGGGCCAGGCTGGCGCCGTAGCAGCCGGCCAGCAGCGCCGGCTCGCCGCTGCCGCCGCCCTTCCAGACCGGGCCGACCGCGTGAATGACGAAGCGCGCCGGCAGGGCGAAGCCCGGCGTCAGCCGCGCCTCGCCCGTCGGACAAGGACCGGCCTCGGCGCAGGCCCGCGCCAGCTCGGGCCCGGCCGCCCGATGGATCGCCCCGCAGACCCCGCCGCCCGGCGCGAGCTGCTCGTTGGCGGCGTTGACGATGGCGTCGACGGCGAGCTTGGTGATGTCGCCGTTGTGGATCTCGATCTTGCTGTCGACCTCGGCCATGCCACCCCTCCCGATGCCGATTGTAGCCGCGATCAGGCGGGCGGTCTCTCCTCGCGCCGGTGATGCTGCGTCAGGTAGAGCACCAGGAGGATCGCCGGGATGCCGAGGGCCGAGGCGTAGATGAAGAAGAAGACGTAGCCCTCGGCGTCGACGATGGCGCCGGAGAAGCCGGCGACGAACTTGCCGCCCAGGGTGAAGAGCGAGGAGAAGAGGGCGTACTGGGTCGCGGTGTAGGCCGTGTTGGTCAGGCTCGAGAGGTAGGCGATGAAGACGGTGCCGGCGATGCCCGCCGAGAGGTTGTCGGCGGAGATCGTCATGTAGAGCAGCCTGATGTCGGCGCCCTGCGTCGCCAGATAGGCGAAGAGCAGGTTGGTGGTCGCCACCAGCACGGCGCCGAGCAGCAGCGGGCGCATGATGCCGAAGCGCGCGACCAGCAGGCCGCCGAGCAGGGCGCCGACGATGCTGACGACGACGCCGAAGGTCTTGGTGACGTCGGCGATCTGGATCTTGGTGAAGCCGAGATCGTCGTAGAAGACGTTGGCCATCACGCCCATGGTGATGTCGCTCAGCCGGTAGACCGTGATGAAGACCAGGATGACGATCGCCAAGGCACCGTTGCGGGCGAAGAAGTCGACGAAGGGCGAGACCACCGCGCCGTAGAACCAGCCGAGAAAGTCGCGCAGCAGCGGCGGCAGGTGAGCCTTGCGCTCGAGATAGTCGACGATGTGCTGCTCGCGCGCGATGGCCCCGCGGTCGCGGGTGACCTCCGGCTCGCTGATCGTCAGGACCGTGACCATGCCGACCGCCATCAGGGCGGCCATGGCGAAGTAGGCCATGGGCCAGGAGACCAGCTCGGCGATGTAGAGCGCGCCGGCGCCGGCGGCCAGCAGGGCGATGCGATAGCCGAGCTGATAGGTCGCCGCCATGGCGCCTTGCAGGTCCTGCGGCGCCGCCTCGATGCGGTAGGCGTCGATGGCCACGTCCTGGGTCGCCGCGGAGAAGGCGACGAGCAGCGCCAGCAAGGCGACGCGCACGACGTTCTCGCCGGGGTCGGTCAGGGCGATGCCGACCAGCCCGGCGGCGATGCCGATCTGGGCGACCAGCATCCAGCTCCGCCGCTTGCCCATCGCCCGGGTGAGCCAGGGCAGGGGGAAGCGGTCGATCACCGGCGCCCAGAGCACCTTGATCGAGAAGGTGATGCCGACCCAGGAGAAGAAGCCGACGGTGGTGCGGCTGATCTCCTCGTCGCGCAGCCAGAGCGACAGCGTCGAGAAGATCAGCAGCAGCGGCAGCCCGGCCGAGAAGCCGAGGAACAGCATCCCGAAGACGCGCGGATGCCGGTAGACCTGCAGTGACGCCAGGAAGCCGGCGCGCGCCTTGGCCTCGCCGTCAGCCGGCATCTTTCAGGCGGCTCTGTCGCTTGCGCTCATGCGGGTCGAGCTCGCGCTTGCGCAGGCGGATCGAGCTCGGCGTCACCTCGACCAGCTCGTCGTCCTGGATGTAGGCGATGGCCGCTTCGAGGGACATGACCTTGGGCGGCGTCAGGCGCACGCCCTCGTCCTTGCCGGCGGCGCGGATGTTGGTGAGCTGCTTGGCCTTGAGCGGGTTGACCTCGAGGTCGGTGCCGCGGCTGTGCTCGCCGATGATCATGCCCTGGTAGACCGGCGTGCCGGCCGGGATGAACATCGGCCCGCGCTCCTCCAGGTTCCAGAGCGCGTAGGGAACGGCCTTGCCGGCGGCGTTGGAGATCAGCACGCCGTTGCGCCGGCCCTGGATGGCGCCCTTGTAGGCGGCGTAGCCGTGGAAGATCCGGCTCATCACGCCGGTGCCGCGGGTGTCGGTCAGGAACTGGCCGTGATAGCCGATCAGGCCGCGCGAGGGCGCCAGGAAGGTGACCCGGGTCTTGCCGCCGCCCGAGGGGCGCATGTCGGTCAGCTCGGCGCGGCGCTCGCTCAGGGCCTCGACCACGACGCCGGCGAAGTCCTCGTCGACGTCGATCTGCACCTCCTCGACCGGCTCCTGGCGCTGGCCGCTGGTCGGGTCGTTGCGGTAGATGACCCGCGGCCGGCTGATCGAGAGCTCGTAGCCCTCGCGGCGCAGGGTCTCGATCAGCACGCCGAGCTGCAGCTCGCCGCGCCCGGCCACCTCGTAGGCGTCCTTCTCGGCCGACTCGCTGACCCGGATCGCGACGTTGCCCTCGGCCTCGCGGAACAGGCGGTCGCGGATCATGCGGCCGGTGACCTTGGAGCCCTCGCGGCCGGCCAGGGGCGAGTCGTTGACCGAGAAGGTCATGGAGAGAGTCGGCGGGTCGATCGGCTGGGCCGGGATCGCCTGCTCGACCTCCGGCGCGGCCAGGCTGTCCGCGACGGTCGCCTCGGTCAGGCCGGCGACCGCGACGATGTCGCCGGCGAAGGCTTCCTCGACCGGCTCGCGCTTGAGGCCGCGGTAGGCCAGCAGCTTGGTCAGGCGGCCCTGCTCGATGACGCCCTTGTCGGGCCGCAGGACGCGCACCGGCATGTTCATGCGCGCCACGCCGGCATGGATCCGGCCGGTCAGGACGCGGCCCAGGTAGGGGTCGTAGTCCAGCAGGCTGGCGAGCAGCGCGAAGCCGCTGCTTTCATCGCCCGCGGGCGCCGCCACCGAGGCGGCGATGGTCTCGAACAGCGGCTCCAGGGTGCCGCCGGGCCCGGCGCCGGCCCCGTCCGGCGTCTCGGCGGCCCAGCCCTGCTTGGCCGAGGCGAAGAGCGTCGGGAACTCGAGCTGCGCGTCGCTGGCGTCGAGCGCGGCGAAGAGGTCGAAGACCTCGTTCTGCACCTCGTAGGGCCGGCCGTCCGGCCGGTCGACTTTGTTGACCACGACGATCGGGTTCAGGCCGCGGGCCAGCGCCTTCATGGTCACGAACTTGGTCTGCGGCATCGGCCCCTCGGCCGCGTCGACCAGCAGCAGCACGCCGTCGACCATCGAGAGGATGCGCTCGACCTCGCCGCCGAAGTCGGCGTGGCCGGGCGTGTCGACGATGTTGAAGCGCAGGTCCCGCCAGGTCACCGAGGTGCACTTGGCGAGGATGGTGATGCCGCGCTCGCGCTCCAGGTCGTTGGAGTCCATGGCGCGCTCGGCGACCTGCTGGTTGCTGCGGAAGGCGCCGGACTGGCGCAGGAGCTGGTCGACCAGCGTGGTCTTGCCGTGGTCGACGTGGGCGATGATCGCGATGTTGCGCAGGCTGCGCCGGTCGGTCATGTCGGGTCCGCTTGTCACTTGGGGCCTGGCCGCCCCGTCTTGTCCGTCAGCCGCGCAGCAGCTTGGCCAGAGAGCTCTCCGGCCGGGCGCCGTAGTGCGAGATCACCTCCGCCGCGGCGATGGCAGCATAGCGGCCGCAGGTTGCCGGGTCCTTGCCGCGGGTATGGCCGTAGAGATAGCCGGCGGCGAAGAGGTCGCCGGCGCCCGTGGTGTCTACTACGGATGGCACGGGCTCGGCATCCACGGATACGGCCTCGCCGTCCTCCAGGATCAGGGCGCCCTCGGCGCTGCGGGTCAGCACGGCGGTCTTGCAGCGCCCGCGCACCGCGGCGACGGCCTCGTCGAAGGACTCCACCTCGTAGAGCGAGCAGATCTCGACCTCGTTGGCGAACAGCAGGTCGACGTGGCCGTCGACCAGGTGGCGGAAGTCGGCGCGGTGGCGGTCGACGCAGAAGGGATCGGAGAGGCTGAGCGCGACCTCGCGGCCGGCCTGGTGGGCGATCTCGGCGGCCTTGACGAAGGCCTCCTTGGCCTGCGGCGGGTCCCAGAGGTAGCCCTCGAGGTAGGTGACCTCGGCGGCGGCGACCAAGTCGGCGTCGATGTCTTCCGGGCCGAGGGTGACGCAGGCGCCGAGATAGGTGCCCATGGTGCGCTGGGCATCGGGCGTGACGAAGATCAGGCAGCGCGCGGTCGGTGCCCCCGCGGTCGCCGGCGGCGTCTCGAAGGCGATGCCGACGGCGCGGATGTCGTGGCGGAAGATCGCGCCGAGCTGGTCGTCGCGCACCTTGCCGACGAAGGCGCCCTTGGCGCCCAGCGAGGCCAGGCCGGCCAGGGTGTTGGCGGCCGAGCCGCCGGACATCTCGCGGGCCGGGCCCATGTCCCCGTAGAGCGCCTCGGCCCGGGCCGAGTCGATCAGGGTCATGCTGCCCTTGGGCAGCTCCTGGGCCGCCAGGAAGTCGTCGTCCGCCTTGGCCAGGACGTCGACGATGGCATTGCCGATGCCGAGCACGTCGAAGCGGCGGTCGGCCATGGGTCGCGGTCCTTATTCGTGGGGGCGATCGAACGCGGGCGAGTATAGCCGCGAGTCGCATCACAACAAGCTCTGCCCCGGCCTCGGCGGGCCTCTTTGGGGCAGCCGTTCTACCGGCCGCTTTGGCGGGTTCTCGCCGACTTTCCGCTTGCGGCGCGGTGGAGGGGCGAACTACATGGGTTGAGGATGTTCGCGGCGCTCTCCAAATCCATCGCCCAGCTCACCGATCCGGCCTTCCGCGGCGTGGTCTGGCGCGCCGTCCTGGCCTCGCTGGCGGTCTTCGTCCTGCTCTGGCTCGGCGCCTGGCTCGGCCTGAGCTGGGTCGAGGGCCTGCTCGAGGACTGGCTGGCCGGGCAGGACGTCGAGGGTTTCTGGGCCCAGGCCCTGACCTGGCTGTTCGGCGCCCTGTTCTGGGCCAGTTTGCTGATCGTCTCCTTTCTGTTCTTCCCGGCGGTGGTCTCCATCGTCATCACCTTTCTGCTGGACGACATCGCCGAGGCCGTCGAGCGGCGGCACTACCCGGGCCTGCCGGCGGCCCGTGACCAGCCGATTGCCGAAATGTTGCTGGACAGCATTGGATTCATCGCGATCACGATCAGCGTCAACTTGCTGGCTTTGCCGCTTTACCTTCTGTTCTTGTTTATACCGCCCCTTAATTTCTTTGTGTTCTATGGCGTGAACGGCTACCTTCTCGGTCGTGAGTATTTCGAGCTCGTCGCCGTGCGGCGGATGCTCTCGAAGGAGGCACGGCGCCTCAGGCGTCGGTTTCGCGGCAAGACCTTCATGGCCGGCGTCGTCATCGCCGTCATGCTGTCGATACCGCTGGTGAACCTGCTGACCCCGATCATCGCGACCGGATTCATGGTTCACGTCTTCGAATCGCTCCGCCGCAAGGCCGAGGCCGGCTGACCAAGAAAACCGGAGACCGAGGGGCCTCGTCACCAAGTCAAACGTCGAAGGATTGGGAAAGGATCCAGCGACATGTTCAAACGCAAGTCCTCCGGGTCGACTCCGGTCTCCGAGTCGCCCAACGCCGAGTCCGACAAGCAGGAGCCCGCCGCCGCGGCGAGCGAGAAGCCGGCGGCCGCCGCGGCGCCGCAGGGCGAGGGTGCGCCCGGCCGCGCCCAGGCGCGACGCGCCGGCGATTCGGTGGCCTCCGCTGCCACCCGTCGGCCGGAATACCGGCAGCCGGCGGTGCCGGGCAGCGGCCCCGCCGCCGAGCGCGACGACCGCAAGCTGGTCGTCGGCCAGGGCATCCGGCTCTCCGGCGAGATCAAGAAATGCGAGAAGCTGGTGGTCGAGGGCGAGGTCGAGGCCAACCTGAACGACTGCCTGAGCCTCGAGATCGCGCCCAACGGCCTGTTCAAGGGCGCGGCGGTGGTGCAGGACTCCGAGATCAGCGGCCGCTTCGACGGCCAGCTCACGGTCCATGGCCGCCTGCTGCTGCGCTCGACCGGCTGCATCAAGGGCGACATCCGCTACACCGATCTGGAGATCCAGCGCGGCGGCAAGATCGCCGGCAGCATCGACATGATCGACGGCGACGCCCTGGACGCCGGCGAGCCGGCCGAAGCCGAGCCCGAGGAGTCCGCCGAGCCGGCACCGAAGGCCGCGGCCAAGCCGAAGAAGGCGGCGTCCGCCGGCGCGGCGGCCGCGCCCGAGGGCAACGGCGCCGGCGATCAGCTCGACCTCGAAGGCGACAGCGCGGCCAAGCCCAACGGCTCCGACGCCGCCGCCGAGACCGCCCGCGAAGCCGAAAAACCCAGCCTGCCGCTCTAAGCGACAGGCGCCGGCCCCCGTCGGGGTGTCGTCATCGCGCGTCGGCGTCTGCCGGCGCGGCGATCCGGACTCGGCTCTGAACCTGCGGCCTTCTGGCTCGCGATGGCCAGGTCCGAGCTTGCTGGAACGATTTGCTTTGCGACACGGATGAACACAGATGGACACGGATAACAGAAACCAAAGAGAGTAGTTTTGGTTGTTGTCTGTTATCCGTGTCCATCTGTGTTCATCCGTGTCAAATCCAAAGGCCGAACCGCTTTCTTCTCCGCCCGCAATCATGATCGACGACCGTGTCGATGGCGCGGCGGGTGCTTAGCGAAACCGGATGCCTAAGGACTGATCTCAGGCCTTCCGGCTGCGCTTGCCGGTCTTGGCGGTCGCCTTGCGCGCGGGCGTCTTCCGCTTCGGCTTGCTCGCCGCCGCCGGCCCTTCGGCCGTGGTCTTCGCCTTGAAGGCGCAGACGTCGCGCACCACGCAGTGCCAGCACTCCGGCTTGCGGGCCTTGCAGACATAGCGGCCGTGCAGGATCAGCCAGTGGTGCGCGTGGCGCTTGCGCGCCTCCGGCGTCACCTTCTCCAGCTTCTTCTCGACCTCCAGCGGCGTCTTGCCGGGCGCCAGGCCGGTGCGGTTGCCGACCCGGAAGATATGCGTGTCGACCGCGATGGTCGGCTCGCCGAAGGCGATGTTGAGCACGACGTTGGCGGTCTTGCGGCCGACGCCCGGCAGCGTCTCGAGCAGCGTGCGGTCGCGCGGCACCTCGCCGCCATGCTCCTCGATAAGCTGACGCGACAGGGCGATCACGTTCTTGGCCTTGGTGTTGAACAGGCCGATGGTCTTGATCGCCTCGCGCAGCTTGTCCTCGCCGTAGGCCAGCATCTTCTGCGGGCTGTCGACGACCTTGAAGAGCGGCTCCGTCGCCTTGTTGACGCTGACGTCGGTCGCCTGCGCCGACAACGCCACGGCGACCAGCAGGGTGTAGGGGTTGACGTAGTCCAGCTCGCCCTTGGGCTCCGGGATCGTCTCGGCCAGACGGTCGTAGAAGGTGGCGACGTCGGCTTTCTTCATGGCGTCTCGGCTGCCCCACGGTGACCGTCGCTTGTCCCACGGAGGGCTATCGCCTTCAAGGCTTTACCCCTTGCAGCCGCACTCCTATCCTTGTCTGCCTATGCATGAAGCAAGCCCCGATGCCGAAGACCGGTCCGACGTGCTGTTCGATGCGGTGCTGACGCCGCATCGCAGCCTGTCGCCGCGCGGCTTTCTCGCCCTCATGCTGGCGGTCTGCGTCATCAGCTTCGGGGCCGGCCTGGCCTTCTTCTTGGCCGGGGCCTGGCCCGTCCTCGGGTTCCTCGGGCTCGACGTGCTGCTGGTGTTCGGCGCCTTCAAGCTCAGCTACCGCAGCGCGCGGGGCTACGAGAGTCTCTGCCTGACCCGTGACGACCTCACCGTTCGCCGGGTCGATCCGCAGGGCCGCGAGCGCTCTTGGCAGTTTCAGCCGACCTGGCTGCAGGTCGAGATGGACGATCCGCCGCGCCACGAAAGCCGGCTGGAGCTGCGCTCCCACGGCCGAAGCCTGGCGATCGGCGGCTTCCTGACTCCGGGCGAGCGGCTCGACCTGGCACAGGCGCTGCGCGCCGCGCTGGCCGAGGCCCGGGCGGCGCCCGGCCTGGCCTGAGCGTTCCGCGCGCGCTCCCCGAGCAGCCGATCCTTCGAGGCGGCCGATGGCCCTGCCCCAGTCTCCCATCGTCCTGATCCCCGCGCGCCGCGCGGCGACGCGCCTGCCGGACAAGGTGCTGGCCGAGATCGCCGGGGCGCCGATGATCGTCCAGGTCTGGCGCCGCGCCATTGCCGCCGCGCTGGGGCCCGTGGTGGTGGCCTGCGACGACCGGGCGATCCTCGAGGCGGTCGAGGCGGCCGGCGGCCGGGCGGTGATGACCCGGCCCGACCATCCCTCCGGCTCGGACCGCATCTTCGAGGCCTTGCAGAGCCTCGATCCCGAGGGCCGGCACGACGCGGTGGTCAACGTCCAGGGCGACCTGCCGACCATCGAGCCGGAGACGATCCGCCGCGCCCTGGCACCGCTCGCCGCGCCCGAGGTCGACATCGCCACCCTGGTGGCGGAGATCAGCCGCGCCGAGGAGCGCGGCAACCCCAACGTGGTCAAGGCCGCCGTCGCCTTCCCCGAGGGCTCGCGGGTCGCCCGGGCGCTCTATTTCAGCCGCTCGCCGGTGCCCTGGCCGGGCGAGGCGGACACGGCGCCGCTGTACCACCACATCGGGCTCTACGCCTATCGCCGCGCGGCGCTGGAGCGCTTCGTCGCCCTGCCGCGGGCGCCGCTGGAATCGCGCGAGCGTCTGGAGCAGCTGCGGGCCTTGGAGGCCGGCATGCGTATCGACGCGGCCCTCGTTGACACTGTTCCGCTCGGTGTCGATACTTCGGCCGATCTGGCGCGCGCCCGCGAGATCCTCGGCACAGGGGGCTGAGTCTCAAACGGCAATCGACACAAGGCGAGCGAGGAACGGAGGCCCGGCCAGGATGTCCGAGGCTGAAACCATGATGGCCGAGCGGCCGGCGGCGAAGGCCGGCGGCGTGATCGCCTTCCAGGGCGAGCCCGGCGCCTATTCCGAGATGGCCTGCCGGGCGGCCTACCCGGACCACGAGACCCTGGCCTGCGGCTCCTTCGAGGACACCTTCGCGGCGGTGACCAACGACCGCGCCGCCCTGGCCATGATCCCGATCGAGAACTCCAGCGCCGGCCGGGTGGCGGACATCCACCACCTGCTGCCCGAGGGCGGCCTGCACATCGTCGGCGAGCACTTCCAGAAGGTGAACCACCAGCTCCTGGCGCTGCCCGGCGCCAGCCTGGAGAGCGTCGGCGCGGTGCACAGCCACATCCAGGCGCTGACCCAGTGCCGTGCCTTCCTGCGCTCGCGCGGCCTCAAGCCGGAGGTCCATGCCGACACCGCCGGCGCCGCCGCCGAGGTCGCCAGGCTCGGCGACCCGAGCCAGGCGGCCATCGCCTCGGCCCTGGCCGCCGAGACCTACGGCCTGCAGATCCTCGCCTCGGACATCGAGGACGCCGAGCACAACACCACGCGCTTCGTGATCATGTCCAAGGAGCCGATCGACCCGGACCCGGGCGAGGGCCCGGTGGTCACCACCTTCGTGTTCCGCGTGCGCTCGGTGCCGGCCTCGCTCTACAAGGCGCTCGGCGGCTTCGCGACCAACGGCGTCAACATCACCAAGCTGGAGAGCTACATCCTCGACGGCGCCTTCACCGTGGCCCAGTTCTACGCCGACATCGAGGGCCACCCCGACCAGCTCTCGGTGCGCCTGGCCCTGGAGGAGCTGAGCTTCTTCTCCCGCCAGGTCCACATCCTCGGCGTCTACCACGCCAGCCCCTTCCGCGCCCAGGTGCCCTCCGGCGGCTTCTGACGACGAGGCCGGGCGCCGCGCCGCCGAGGCCGCCGCCTCGTTCCGAAATCTCCGGTCAGTTCAATCGGCTATCGTAGAACCGCCGCCGCGGCTCGCTCTTGCAGGATCTCTATTCGGTGACAGTAACTATTTAATTGAAGTTAGAAAAACGTCACTGTCACCAGAAAAGGGAAGCAGATGTCGGGGTCGAACGCCGAACTATCCACTGTATAGTGTGCATTGCACCAAGAGCGGTCGCTGTCCGCGCCGGGTCGTCTTGGCGGCCGGCTCGGCTTGATGTACGGGCGGATCGATTGCCTTGCCCAAGGATTGGGCAAGTCTGCCGGCGCTCGCACCGATAGAGCGACAGCTCTACGCATGTTTTTCGTGGCAAAGTTAGTTGCCGACCACCTGTCGACTAGTTGTTGGTTCCTGATCAGGTTTCCTGTATTGAGTATAAACAATTGATACAAAATGCAAAAATTCAGACTGCCACGGGATTTCCGAAGTTCTCGGCCTGCACCTCTGTCGCCGGTGAAAAACGGCGTCTCAATCAAGGATCGTGATGTCCAGGCCGCCCGCAGCCGCTGCCGTGGCGCCAACGCTGACCGAGCCGCGCGCGGCTCACCCCTCCTCCAGCCAGTCCTGGATCAGCCGGCGGGCGATGGAGTCGACGCGGGGCAGCTTGAAGCGCTCGTCCTCGGGCGAGTTGAGCAGCGTGTCGCGCTCGAACCAGGCGGCGCTCTCCAGCTCCTCGGGATGCACCCGCAGCGGCGCGTAGCGGGCCTCGGCGATGAAGCCCAGCATGATCGAGGAGGGGAAGGGCCAGGGCTGGGAGGAGTGGTAGCGGATGGCCTCGAGCCGGAGGCCGACCTCCTCCTCGACCTCGCGGGCGACGGCGTCTTCCAGGCTCTCGCCGGTCTCGACGAAGCCGGCCAGGGTCGAGTGCATGCCGGGCGGCCAGACCTTCTGGCGGCCGAGCACGCAGCGCGTGGCGCCGTCGTGCACCAGCATGATCACCGCCGGGTCGGTGCGCGGGAAATGGCTGGCGCCGCAATCGGGGTTGCTGCAGCGGCGGATGTGGCCGGCCTGGGCGCTGACCGTCGGGCTGCCGCAGACGCCGCAGTGGCGGTGCCGGCTGTGCCAGAACAGCAGGCCGCGGGCGTAGGCCAGGACCGAGGCCTCGTCGGGCGGTAGCAGCGGGCCGACCTCGCGCAGGTCGCGGAAGCTGCCGTCCGCGCCGACCAGAGCCTCGGCGGTCTCTTCCGGCAGGTGCGAGAGATCGAGGGCGATGTAGGCGCGCTGCTCCTGCAGGCCGAGGAAGACCTGGTCGCGGGCCTCGGCGATCAGCGACTCGGCGCCGCTGCGATCGAGCCAGAGGGCGCCGAGGCCGTTGGCTTGCGGCCGCGCGCCGCTCGGCAGCGAGACCAGGTTGCGCGAGCGCCAGAGCGCCACGAACTGGGTCTCCGGGTCCGCCAGCCGGGCCGCCTGCCAGCCTTCGTCCAGGCGGCGGTCGTCGGCCCGGTCCAGGGGGCCGGCGGCGTAGATGTTGGGTCCGCGCGGGCCCGCCTTGTCTACCATGGCCGGAAGGTGGCACAGCGCGGAAGCGCCTGACAACCGCCCGCCGATGACGGGTGCGGCTCGCTTGCCGGGAGCGCTGTCGGCCGGCTGTCAGGGGCGAAACGACAATAAATCGCGGGCCCTTGCGGAGAATCCGGGCCTCGTTCAGTCTTTTCCGATGCCTGACGGATACAGCGATGACCAGCTTTAGCCGGGCGCGGCGGCGCCTCCTGGGCTGGGGCGCGGCCGGCCTGGTCGCCGCCACGGCGCCGGGCGCCTGGGCGCGCCGGGTCTTTCCCGAGGCCGAGACCACCGAGTTCCTGGCCTACCGCAACGGCGAGATCATCGGCCTGCGCCGCATGGAGATCGTCCGCGACGGCGACGACTTGATCGTCCACAACCAGGAAGAGCTGACCCTCGGCCCCGAAAGCGCGCCGCGCTACCGCTACGTCCAGCGCTGCGAGGAGGTCTGGCGCGGCGGCTGGCTGCACGGCCTGGTCAGCGACACCCGGGAGGACGAGCGGACCTGGCGGGTCCGCGCCGAGCGCGACGAAGGCATCTTCAAGGGCCTCTCCAACGGCCGTCAGTTCTCCGTCTCGGGCTACGCCATCACCAACACCTTCTGGCACCGCGACGCCCACAGCCAGCAGGCTTTGCTCGACGTCACCGACGGCTGGGTCAAGCTGATCCAGGGCCAATTGATCGGCGAGGAGCGGATCACGGTCGGCCACGAGCGGCGCGACAGCAAGCACTACCTGATCGCCGGCCAGATCAACCGGCACCTCTGGTACGATCTCGACTGCCGCCTGGTGCGCCTGCGCGCGCCCCTGCGCGACGGCAGCGAGGTGCTCTACGAGGTGCCGGGCGGCATCTAGCCGTCGCGGCCACGCCGGCGCGGCACAGATTCCGCGCCTCCTCATCCTTGTCATCCTCGGACGAAGCGCAGCGGAGATCCGAGGATCCATGTCCGGGCTTGGCGCCAAGCGGCACCGTGGAGTCTCGGGTCGGCGCGCCGCTTAACGCTTCCGAAGGCGGTGGGGCCTAGTCTCGGCGCTCCCGATCACCCATCCGGAGCCGGCCGTGACCGACGCCGCCCTGTCGAGCGGAGAGCCCTGGGCCGCGCGCCTGGCGGCGCGGCTGCCCTGGCTGCTGCTGGGCCTCCTGGTCCTGCTGCTCGGCCTGCGGCTGCAGCTCGTCTTCACGGCCAACGTCAACTGGGACGAGTTCCTCTATCTCGCCAAGGTCCATGCCGCCCTGCGCGGCGAGCTGGGCTCCGCCTTCCAGAGCTTCCAGGCGCATTTCTTCGCGTGGCTGCCCTGGGTCTCGGACAACGAGGTCGAGCAGGTCGTGGCCGCGCGCCTGGTCATGTTCGCCTTGGCGCTGGGCTCGGCCGGCTTGCTCTACCTGATCGGCCGCCGGGTCCTCTCGCCGAGCGCCGTCCTCTTCGCGCTGCTCTGCTGGCAGGGCTTCTCCTATCTGGTCGCCCACGGCACCAGCTTCCGCGCCGACCCGATCTGCGCCTTCCTGATCCTCGCCGGCTTCGCGCTCCTGCTGCAGCCGCGGCGCTCGGTCTGGGCAGCGCCGCTGGCCGGCGTCTGTCTCGCCGTCTCGCTGCTGGTCTCGATCAAGACCGCGCTGTTCCTGCCGGCCTTCGCCGGGGTGTTTCTCTTTCTCGCCTGGGAGCGCGCGCAGCGCTTCGCCGCTTTCAGGGATGCGCTGCTGTTCGGCTTCGCTCTCGGTGCCGGCGCGTTGCTGCTCTACGGCCTGCACAAGCTCTCGCTGCCCGAAACGGCGCGGGCCGACGCCGCGTCTTTCGCCGGCGAGTCGGCCGGTGCCATGTTCCTGACCGGCACGCTCTTCCCGCGCTGGCCCTACTTCCTGCGCAGCCTGCTGGCCGATCCGGTCACCTGGCTGGCCATGGCGGGCGGCGCGGCGCTCTGCCTGTCACGGCTGTTCGGGCGAGGCGGCGCTTGGCGGTCCGAGGCCTTCCTGCTCCTGGCCCTGGCCAGCCCGCTCTGCATCCTGCCGCTCTACCGCAACGCCTTTCCCTACTTCTACGTCTTCATCCTGACCCCGGGCGTCCTGCTCGCCGGTGCCGCCTTCCAGCGCCTGCTCGAGGAGCGGCGCGACCGCGGTACGGGCCTGCCGGCGATCGTCGCCCTCGCCGCGGCCGGAGTGATCCTGGCCGGCCTGGTCGGCCGCGGCGCCGTGCTCAAGGCCGACGAGACCCGCGCCCAGCACCAGCTCGTCGCGGCCGTGCACCAGGTCTTCCCCGAGCCCGTGCCCTACATCGACTGGGCCGGCATGATCGCGCGCTATCCCAAGGTCGGCTTCTTCATGAGCTCCTGGGGCCTGGAGCACTATGGCGCCCGGGGCCGGCCGATCTTCGCCGGGCTGATCGCCGCGCGCCGTCCGCTGTTCCTGCTGACCGACATCCGCGCCCTCGACCTGGAGCGCCCCTGGGGCAAGGCCCGCGCCGGCGACGGCTTCCGCCTGTTCCGCGAGGACTACGCGGTGCTCAAGGCCCACTACGTGCCGCACTGGGGCCCGATCTGGGTCGCCGGCAAGGCGCTGTCGCTGGGCGACGACGGGGCGCAGCACTTCGAGATCCTGATCCCGGGCGAGTACCGGCTGGAAGCGGAGGGGCCGGTCGCCATCGACGGCGTGACCTACCGGCCGGGGGCGGTGATCGCGCTCGCCGCCGGCAGCCACCGGGCGGTCTCGCCCGGCCCCGGGCAGCCCGTCACCCTGCGCTGGGCCGTGGCTCGGCCCGGCCCCGCCCAGGCGCCGCTGGATCAGCCGGTTTACCTGGGGTTCTGAGCCCGAGACCCCGATCTAACGGCTTCTTAAGGCTGTCTCGCTAGACTCCCCGGGGTCCAGGAAGGGCTCGAGGGACGACACCGGGGAGCCCCATGAAGCTGATCGTCCAGATCCCCTGCTTCAACGAAGAGCAGACGCTGCCGCAGACCCTGGCGGACATCCCGCGCGAGATCGAGGGCATCGACGCGGTCGAGATCCTGATCGTCGACGACGGCTCCAGCGACCGCACGGTGCAGGTCGCGCACGAGCTCGGCGTCGACCACATCGTGTTGCACCGCCGGAACAAGGGCCTGGCGCGGGCCTTCCGCAGCGGCCTGGGCGCGGCGCTGGCGGCCGGCGCCGACATCGTCGTCAACACCGACGGCGACAACCAGTACGCCGGCGCCGATATCCCCAAGCTGATCGCGCCGATCCTCGAAGGCCGCGCCGAGATCGTCGTCGGCGACCGCCAGACCAGCCAGGTGGCGCACTTCTCGCCCCTGAAGAAGCGGCTGCAGTGGCTCGGCAGCGCGGTCGTGCGCGCGCTCTCGGACACCGACGTGCCGGACGCCGTCAGCGGCTTCCGCGCGCTGTCGCGCGAGGCGGCGCTCAACATCAACATCGTCTCGCGCTTCAGCTACACGATCGAGATGCTGATCCAGGCCGGCCGCAAGGGCATGGCCATCGCCTCGGTGCCGATCGCCACCAACCCCAAGACGCGCGACTCGCGCCTCTTCAAGTCGATCCCCGGCTTCATCGCGCGCTCGGTCTCGACCATGCTGCGCATGTACGCCATGTACGAGCCGCTGCGCGCCTTCTTCTACATCGGCATGGTGCTGACCGGGCTCGGCTTGCTGCCGATACTCCGCTTTCTCTATTTCTATGCCGTCGATGGCGGCGCCGGCCACGTGCAGTCGCTGATCCTCGGCGGCGTCCTGGTGGTGATCGGCTTGACGACCTTCCTCATCGGCCTGCTCGCCGATCTGATCAGCTTCAACCGGCAGCTGATCGAACTGACCTTGGAGAAGGTGCGTCGTCTCGAACTGGTTCAGTCCGAGATCGGCAACGCGGCGGCAAAGCCGGTGACAGTGACGGGCGCCCTTGATGATCGCTTGAGCGAGATTGAGAACCTGATACGCGAGTGGCCCGAGGAGAATGTCCCGGTACCGGAGCCGCACGTGAAGGAAGTCTCGCCGGGGCTTTCTGCGCCTGCCGATAAGAGACGGCTTGGCTGATGAACGGCGCCGATCTCGATGGTGCCTTGCTGCTGCGCACCGCGACTTCAAACTCCAAGCAACCCTGCGTCATTCTCGACTCGCACCATCCCAAGGACTATCTGGCGATCCGGCGCTTGGGTGAGCGTTGCGAGGCCAATGGTCTGCGTGCACTCTGGACCGTGCACGACAAGGATGTCCTGGTCGACCTGCTTCGCGAGCATGGTTTCCAACCGCACGTCCTGACGCGGGCCCAGACCGGACTTGTCCGCAAGCTTGGCGAGCTTCTGGTCTACGATTGGCGTCTTGCGCGGATCGCCTTGCGCTCGCGCCCGCTGGCCCTCATCGGCAAGACCATCTCGTTGGCCCAGGTCGGCCGCTTGCTTGGGATTCCGAGCTTGTTGATTAATGACGACAGCGTCGCCGGCAACCCTCAGTACCGCTATCTCGCGGGCCCATTCGCCACGCGCATTCTGACAGCCGAGTGCCTCGGCGAGGACTGGGGTGCGCGTCAGAAGAGCTATCCCGGCTTGATGGAGCTGGCCTATCTCCATCCGAACGCCTTTCAACCCGATCCGTCTTTGCGCGACGAACTGGGGCTGACCGCGGACGAGCGGCTTTTCTTGATCCGTCTGGCGGCCTTCGATGCCTACCATGACGTTGGCGGCCGTGGTCTTTCGCGAGCTCTCTTGATGCAGGCGATCGCACGTTTCGAGGCCAGGGGCAGGGTCTTCATCGTCTCCGAGAAGCCACTGGTCGGTGAGCTTGCCCGCTACCGTCTTCCAACGGCCGCATCGCGACTTCACCATGTCATCGCCGCCTGTGATCTCGTTATCGGCGACGGTCTAACCGTCTGCGTTGAAGCGGCCCTGCTGGGCGTTCCGGCCATCGTGGTCGGCTCCTACGTCGGCAAACATCGATATGCTAATGTCATCGAGGAGGATTTCGGACTCATGTTCGGCTTCCTGCCCGGACAGGGCGAGGAGATCTTGTCCTGCCTAGAGGGTCTGCTGCAGCGGCCGGGCTTGAAGGGCGAATGGGCCGAGCGCCGCCGCGCGATGTTGGCCCGCTGGAGTGATCCAACGGACTTCTATTGGCAAGAGCTTTGCGCGCTGATCGGTCCTGCTCTCGAGTCGAGCCGGAAGACCTCTCGCTCTGCCACTATCGGCTCGACCGCCAGGCCCTAGAGCGTTTTCCGCTGACGCGGAATCACGGCACCGGCCCGCTCCCCCTCCCGGCCACCCACGGCAGTATCCTATTGGGTGGCCGGGAGGGGGAGCGG
>JANQLT010000010.1 GCA_028280455.1 Kiloniellales bacterium | reverse complement strand
TTCGCTAAGCCTCCACAGCCCTCTCCCCCGTCGGGGGAGAGGGATGCGCAGGCTTGGTGAGGCGCAGCCGAGCCTAGCCGGAGCCGGGTGAGGGGGCGGTTCGTTTCGACGTCGAAGGCTGCCGCGACGAGCGGCGATCGCCAGAGCGGTGACGATTCCGCGCAAACGGGGAACGCCCAAGAGAGTCTTGCTGGGAAACGGAACTTCACACGGATGGAGACGGATAACGATTGAAAGACAAACAGGTGGTTTTTCTCTCATTCGTTATCCCTGTTCATCCGTGTCAAAGGACCATTGCTTCCCCGCCTCGATGAAACTCAGCCGCTTTCCAGGAACGCCGTGAGCCGCTCGTAGAAGGCGGCCGGCTGCTCGGCGTGGACCCAGTGGCCGGCGCCGGGGATGCGCTCGATCTCGGCCTCGGGGAAGAGCCCGCGGATCTGGCCCTCGTGCTCGGGCAGGACGTAGGGCGAGTCGGCGCCGGCGAGGAACAGGGTCGGGCGTTCGTAGGCGTCGCGCAGCGGCGCGTCGAAGCCGACCAGGGCCGGCATGGCGGCCTGCAGGGCGGGCAGGTTGAGCCGCCAGGCGAGCGCGCCGCCGCGTTGCACCAGGTTCTGCAGCAGGAAGGCGCGCACCCCGGCTTCGGGCACGGCCGCGGCCAGGGCCGCGTCGACCGCCGCGCGCTTGCCGAGCGCCGGCAGGTCGAGCGCCAGCATGGCACCGATGAAGACTTCGTGGCTGTGGCCGTAGGGCACCGGCGCGATGTCGACCACGACCAGCCGCTCGATCCGCTCGCCGGCGTCGAGCGCCAGGGCCATGGCGGTCTTGCCGCCCATGGAGTGGCCGACGAGGGTCGCCCGCTCCAGTCCCGCGCGGTCCAGGTAGGCCGCGACGTCGCCCGCCATGGCCGGGTAGCTGACCTCGTCGCGCCAAGGCGAGGCGCCGTGGTTGCGCAGGTCGAGCAGGTGCACGCGCCAGCTTTCGGCGAGGCGCTTGGCGTGGCTGGTCCAGTTGCGCCCGGAGCCGAACAGGCCGTGCAGGATCAGCAGGTCCGGTCCTTCACCGAGGGTCTGGGCAGCGAGTTCCAATGATCCGCTCATCGCAGTCGCAGGCTCCAAGTCAATGCAGTTCAGGAATGACCCGCTTCATGAAGTCATCGAACAGGGGGACGGTGAAGGCGGTGTCGCCGAGTGAGAAGGTCACGCCCTCGCGCTCGACGGTCAGGCACAAGGCGTCGCGCGCCGCCTCGTCGCTCAGTCGATCCACATCGGTTATAGGGAAATTATACAGATTTATGTAATTCACATAAATCAAGGTAAGGAACGTATAAATCTCTTGGGCCTCCCTTGTACCAGCCTGCGATGAGTGGAACTCATCGCAGGCCGTGTGGCGTTCAGGCGCCACGCGGGCTTTTCCTCGCTTCGCTGCGGACGCGCGGTCGCGCGCGCCCTAGCCCCTCCGGTCATCGCGGATCATGTCCGCGGCCTTCTCGGCGATCATGATCACCGGCGCGTTGGTGTTGCCGGAGGTGATGGTCGGCATGATCGAGGCGTCGACCACGCGCAGGCCGCCGAGGCCGCGCAGGCGCAGGCGCTCGTCGACCACCGCGCCCTCGTCCGCGCCCATCTTGCAGGTGCCCACGGGGTGGAAGATCGTCGTGCCGATGTCGCCGGCCGCCTTGGCGAGATCCTCGTCCGACTGCACGGCGGGGCCCGGCAGGAACTCCTCCGGCTCGAAGCGGGCCAGCGCCCGGGCCGCGCAGATCCGCCGGGTCAGCCGCACGGCCTCGGCGGCGACCAGGCGGTCCGCTTCGGCCTGCAGGTAGTTCGGCTTGATGATCGGCGCCGCCGCCGGGTCGGGGCCGCGCAGGCGGATGAAGCCGCGGCTCTCCGGGCGCAGGTTGCAGACCGAGGCGGTGAAGGCCTCGAAGGGATGCAGCGGCTCGCCCAGCTTGTCGCAGCTCAAGGGCTGCACGTGGTACTCCAGGTTCGGCGTCTCGCGGCTCGGGTCGGACTTGGCGAAGCAGCCGAGCTGGCTCGGCGCCATGGTCAGCGGCCCGCGCTTGAAGAGGACGTACGCCAGGCCCATGCCGACCCGGCCGAGCAGGCTGTTGGCGCGCCGGTTCAGGGTCCGCGTGTTCTTGACCTTGAAGACCGTGCGGATCTGCAGGTGATCCTGCAGGTTCTCGCCGACCCCCGGCAGCGCGTGCCGGACCGCGATGCCGTGCTCCTGCAGCAGGGCGCCGGGCCCGATGCCCGAGCGCTGCAGGATCACCGGCGAGGCCACCGCGCCGGCCGCCAGGATCACCTCCCCCGCCGCGGCGACCTTGGCGGGCGCGCCCTTGTGGCGCAGCTCGAGACCCTCGACGCGGCCCGCCGCCAGCGTGACCCGCTCGACCTCGGCCTCTGTCAGGACCGTCAGGTTCGGACGGTCCCGGACCGGGCGCAGGAAGCCCTTGGCCGTGGTCCAGCGCACGCCGCGGCGCTGGTTGACCTGGAAATAGCCGACGCCTTCGTTGTCGCCGCGGTTGAAGTCGTCGCTGCGCGGGATGCCGGCCTCCTCGGCGGCGGCGATGAAGCCGTCGAGGATCTCCCAGGACAGCCGCATCTCCTCGACCCGCCACTCGCCGCCGCTGCCGTGCTCGGCATCCGCGCCGCGCACGTTGTCCTCGGAGCGCTTGAAGTAGGGCAGCACGTCGTCCCAGGCCCAGCCGAGGTTGCCGAGCTGGCGCCACTGGTCGTAGTCGCGGGCCTGGCCGCGCATGTAGATCATGCCGTTGATCGCCGAGCAGCCGCCCAGCACCTTGCCGCGCGGATAGCCCAGGGCGCGGCCGTTCAAGCCCGGCTCCGACTCGGTCCTGAAGCACCAGTCGGTGCGCGGGTTGCCCATGGTGAAGAGGTAGCCGACCGGGATGTGGATCCAGATGTAGCTGTCCCTGCCGCCGGCCTCGAGCAGCAGCACGGAGACCTTCGGGTCGGCCGAGAGCCGATTGGCCAACACGCAGCCGGCGCTGCCCGCGCCGACGATGACGTAGTCGAAGCTGCCGAGATCCTTGCGCGCCATCGCAGCGGCCATGGCTATGCCCCTCCCCGGCCCGATTCAGGCGGGCGGCGGCGGCGATGTCCAGGCGGAAGGCGGCCCGCTCTTGACGGTTTGGTACATTGGTACATATATAGAGGCATGGCCAAGACGATAGAACGCGTGCAGACCGGCGTGCGGGTCGAGAAACGGCTGCTGAAGGTCCTCAAGGGGCTGGCCGAGCATCTCGATCTGACCCTGGGCGACCTGCTCGAAGGCCTGGCACTGCATGCCTTCGAGAACAAGCCGCCCTTCTCCAAGGAGACCTTGAGGAAGATCGAGCAGCTCAAATCGGTCTACGACCTGGACCTCAAGGCCGCCGACAGCCACAAGCTGCGCGAGACGGGGGCCAAGCCGTGACCGGCCGGGCCGAGAGCTTGCTCCGCGGATTCGAGGCGCGCAGCCTCGATACGGCTGCCTTCCGCCACCGCGAGCACGTCGCCGTCGCCTACGAGATGCTGCGCCGCCACGACTTCATCGAGGCCGCGGCCCGCTACGGCGAGGGCATTCGGGCGCTCGCGGCCAAGGCCGGCGAGCCGCGCAAGTTCAACACCACCGTCACCCTCGCCTTCATGAGCCTGATCGCCGAGCGCATGGCGACGACGGCGCACGCGGACGTCGAGGCCTTCATCGCCGCCAACCCGGACCTGCTGTCGAAGGCGCTGCTGGAGCGCTGGTACCCGCCGGAGCGGCTGGGCTCGGACCTGGCCCGCGAGGTCTTCCTGATGCCCGAGGCGGCGCGCGCCTCCTAGGTCCCGCACCTCTACCCAGCTTGTTGTCATGCTCGGGCAAGCGCCGCGCAGCGGCGCGCCGACCCGAGCATCCATGGAGCGGCTAGGCGCCAGGCCCATCGATGGATCCCCGCGTCTCGGCTTCGCTCCGCCCGAGGATGACGATGGGAAAGGCGCCGCGTGCCGGCACGATGTCCAAACCGGCCCGTCGTGCCACGGCCGGCACCTGTCATTTTTCCTATGTATACTCTCCCCGGCTCGGCCCGATGGGCTATCAGGGTAGCAGGCAGGAGACGCGGGAGCGCAGCATGACGACCGGACCGCAGGACAAGGAAGACAAGAGCTGGGTCGAGGCGGAGCTGGAGGACAGCTTCGACGAAGAGCTCGAGATGGAGATCGACGACGAGCGGGTCAGCGCCGAGCTGCGCCAGATCTCCGACTTCGGGCACAAGTCGACGCTCGGCCGCCGGGTCTACTTCCACGAGCTGTTCCGCCTGCAGGCCGAGCTGGTCAAGCTGCAGGACTGGGTGGTGGATACCGGCTACAAGCTGGTCGTGGTCTTCGAGGGTCGCGACGCGGCCGGCAAGGGCGGCGTCATCAAGCGCCTGACCCAGCGCCTCAACCCGCGGGTCTGCCGCGTCGTCGCGCTGCCCGCGCCGACCGAGCGCGAGAAGGGCCAGTGGTACTTCCAACGCTACGTTCCGCACCTGCCGACCCGGGGCGAGATGGTCCTGTTCGACCGCTCCTGGTACAACCGCGCCGGCGTCGAGCGGGTCATGGGCTTCGCCACCGACGACCAGGTCGAGGCCTTCTTCAACGACGTGCCGGCGTTCGAGCGCATGCTGGTGCGCTCCGGCATCAAGCTCATCAAGTACTGGTTCTCGATCACCGACCAGGAGCAGCAGCTCCGCTTCCTGATGCGGGTCCACGACCCGATCAAGCAGTGGAAGCTGAGCCCCATGGACCTGGAGTCCCGGGTGCGCTGGGAGATCTACACCAAGGTCAAGGAGGAGATGCTGGAGCGCACCAACATCCCCGAGGCGCCCTGGTTCATCGTCGAGGGCAATGACAAGAAGCGCGCCCGGCTCAACTGCATCGACCACCTGCTGACGCAGGTGCCCTACGAGGAGGTGCCGAACGACCCGGTCCACCTTCCGGAGCGGGTCTTCAACCCGGAATACGAGCGCAAGGTCCTGCCGAAGGAGCTCTACGTCCCGGAGAAGTACTGAGCACCTTCGCGAGCCGTCACCCTGCCGAGATAGGCCGCTCGCCGAGGTCTTCGGCCAGCATCACCAGGTAGCCGTCCGGGTCCTGGACGAAGATCTCGCGCTTGCCGCCTTCGCGGTCGCCCCAGCGGCGCCAGATCTCCCGCGGGCCGCCATAGAGCGGCCAGCCGGCGGCCTCGAGGCGGGCCTCGATCTCGCCGATCGACGAGAGATAGAGCTGGAGCATGACGCCGCGGCCGTAAGGCGGCTCCATGGCACCGGTCTCGAAGCTGCCGTCGCGCTGGCAGAGCATGAGCTGCGCGCCCTCGGCATGCTCCAGGTAGACGAACTTCTCCTCGGGCCGCTGATAGGCGACCGTGAAGCCGAGCAAGCCCTGCCAGAAGGCGCGGCTTCGCTCGATGTCCGTGACGTAAAGCTCGCTCACCAGCTTGGCCCAGCCGCCCCGCGGCGGCCGGCCGTAGTCGATCTCGCTCACCTTTCCGTCTCCTTGCGATCAGCGCGTCGACTGCGCGTCCGGGGGCGCGAAGCCGTCGGCGAGGCCGGCGAGCAGCGTGCGCCGGGCCCGCAGGTCGCCGGGCAGCGGCAGGCCGTGCTGCACCACGAAGCTGCCGTCGTAACGGCCGACGAAGAGCGTGCGCTCGCCGGCCAGTGCCGCGAGCTTGGCGTCGGGATCGAAGCTGTGGCCGAGACCGGAGACGGTGTAGCCGGGGGCGGCCTCGACCGGCTCCAGATAGCCCTCGATCGAGAGCCGCTGCAGGGGACCGGCGCGGCCCCGGAAGCGGCCGACCTCGAGGCGCCCGGCGACCAGCCGCGCGCCGACGCGCCGGCCGATGACCGTGGCGAAGCCGCCGAGTGGCGGCGGCGTCATGCTCTCGGGGATGGTCAGCGCGACGCCGCCGACCCGCAGCCCGCCCGCCTCGCCCGCCGCCTTGACCGTGCCGGCGGCGACGTCGAGCGGCGTAGCCGGCCCCAGCAGCTCGACGCGCGAGGCGACGACGCCGTCGCCGCGCCAGAGCCCGGAGACCGCGACCCGCTGACCCGGCGCCAGCGACAGGGCCCGGCCGGCGCCGTCGACCAGGGGCGCCCCCGCCTCGACCGTCACTTCGACGCCGAGGCAGCGGAAGCCTGTGTCGGTCAGGGCCTCGACGCTGCCGATCAGCGGATAGGTCACGGCGATCGAGCGGGCCAGCAGTCGGCCGCCGGAGGCCGCGGCCGCCTCGACGGTCAGGGCATGGCCGAAGGCCAGGTCTTCGATCCGCCGCGGGCCGAGCAGGGCCTCAACGGCCAGGTCACCGGCCGCCTCGAGGCGCAGGCCGTTCACCGAGAGGTCGTTGGCGCTGTAGAGCAGGCCGACGATGCCGGTGCCGCCGACGCCGCCCTCCGAGGGCCGGTCGCTCTGGCTCCGCTCGTCGCCGGCGAGCTGGCCGCCGCGCGGCGGGTATTGCAGCGGCGCACAGGCGCTCAAGGCACCGAGGCCGATGCCGGTCAGGACCCCACGCCGTCCGATCGTCTTTGCCATCCTCGCGCCTCTCCCAGGCTCAGCCCTTGTCCTCAGGGTCCGTCGCGTCCTCGTCCTCGCGGTAGAGATAGACGCCGAAGCGAAAGCGCTCGCCGGCGCGCTCTCCCTCGCCGCGCGACGCTTCCTTGCCGTCCGCCGCCTGGCGGGCGAAGCCGAGCTTGTTGAGCTCGTTCAGCGCTTCGCCGGCCAGCACGCGCGCCCGCGCCTCGATCTCGTCGACCGACTCCGCGCGCAGGTTGTTGTAGAAGACCGCGCGCTCCAGGAAGGGTGCCGGCCCCTCCTCGGTCAGAATGTTCTCGACCGCCGCGGTCAGGTGATCGCCGGCGTTGCGGGCGAGGAAATGGAATCGCTCGTCGTCGGCGCCGCGCGGTAGCAGCGCCTCGGCGCGCAAGCTCACCGAGTCGCCCTCTTCGTCCAGGGTGACGACGCCGCGCCGGACGAGCTCGTCGAGCACCGTGCGCGGCCGCACGTCGGTGTTCACCGACTCGACCAGGGCCTCGAAGGAGAAGCCCTCCTTGGCCTGGCGCGGCAGGGGCTTCGGCCGGCCGTCCGGGCCGCAGGCCTGCGGGTCGGCGAGCCAGCGGCCGACCACCGTGGTCATCACCGTCACCTGCCGGTCGAGCGCCGTCTCGGTGAGGCCCGGGCGCTGGCGCAGGGCGCGCACGTCCTTGCGGTGCACGCCGGTCAGGACGCTGACCCGGCTGTCCGTCGGCGGCTTGCCGTCGAGCCGGAAGAACTCCCGCGCGACCTGGACATAGAGCTCCTTCAGCATCGCGTAGAGCGCCGGGGCGGTGATGCCCTTGGCGATCAGCACCTTGACCAGCGGCCGCAGAAGCCACTTCAGCGCCGGCCCGATGCCCTCCCCGTCCCTGTCGCTCGGCTCTGTCATGTCCCTGAAATAATTTGCAATGGGAAAAAATACCACAATTTCCGGCTTGACCCCGTCGCAGTCATGGCCGATATCATCTCAGGAATAAATGGGAAAATTTCCCATTTATTCCTGAGATCGTCGACAGCCCGGCCCGCCGGCCCGGCCACCCGCAAAGGAGGAAACCGCCCATGTCCCTGTTCTCCGGCCTCTTCGGCTTCTTCAACAGCTTTTTCGGCTTCCGCCTGGTCGGCAGCAACGACGACGACAGCCTGGTCCGCTTCTTCGGCGGCCGCACCAACGGCCGCGACGGCAACGACACGATCATCGGCGGCTTCTTCAACGACCGGATCAAGGGCGGCGCCGGCGACGACCTGATCCGCGCCCGCAGCGGCGACGACGTCCTGATCGGCGGCGAGGGCGACGACGACCTGCGCGCCGGCCGCGGCGACGACCGGCTGATCGGCGGCAGCGACGACGACCACCTCAAGGGCGGCCGAGGCGCCGACAAGTTCGTCTTCGATCCCTCGAACCCGAACGAGGGCCACGACGTCATCAAGGACCTCGACCCGGGCGCCGGCGACCGCATCGTGCTCAACGCGGCCGACGTGCTGCGCTCGGCCCCCGGCGTCGCCAGCGCCTCGCCCTTCGGCGATCCGGGCGCGGTCGAAGGCGCCGACCTCGACGAGGACCCGGGCTGGGCCATCAGCGAGTCGCCCGATGGCGACGTGGTGGTCGAGCACCCCGGCGGCAAGATCACCATCGAGGGCCTGGCCTTCAGCGAGGACCTGCGCTTCGCGGACCTGCTGCCGGCCATCGAGATCGCCAACGCCCAGGCCGGCGACGAAGGCGACAACCGGCTGCGCGGCGGGCGCGACGACGACTTCCTCGACGGCCGCGACGGCGACGACCACCTGATCGGCCGCCGGGGCGACGACCTGCTGCTCGGCGGCGCCGGCGAGGACGACCTCTACGGCGGGCGCGGCGACGATCTGCTGGTCGGCGGCCTCGACGACGACTATCTCAACGGCGGCCGGGGCAACGACATCCTCGAGGGCGGCAGCGGCGACGACCATCTGCGCGGCGGCGGCTGGGTCGACCGCTTCGTCTTCGACCCGAGCAACCTCGACGAGGGCGCCGACGTCATCGAGGACTTCGAGCTCGGTGTCGACCTGCTGTCGCTCTCCGCCGCCGACATCGCCAAGGCGACGCCCGAGGTGCTCGCCAAGCTGGTGGCCGGCGATGCCTCCGACATCGCCTCGGCCGCCGACCTGCTGACCGCGCTCGACAACAGCGCGGCCTGGGACATCTTCGGTGCCGCAGGCAGCAACAACCTGACGGTCGAGCATCCCGGCGGCACCATCGAGCTCGAGGGCCTGGGCTTCGCCGGCCAGAGCTTCGTCGACCTGGCGCCGGTCTTCGACGCCGACGCCCTCAACTTGCAGAACGGCGACGACGGCGCCAACAGCCTGACCGGCGGCCGCGGCGACGACCTGCTGAACGGCGGCGCCGGCCTCGACCTCCTGGTCGGCGACAACGACGACGACCTGCTGGTCGGCGGCGCCGGCGCCGACCTGTTCCGCTTCGACCCCTCGAACGGCAACGAGGGCAACGACCTGATCGCCGACTTCAACCCGGCCGAGGACAAGATCCAGCTCTTCGCCGAGGACGTCATCGACTCCCTGGAGGAGGACCTGACCCTCGACGGCCTGCAGCTCGACGATCTCGACGACTCGGCCAACTGGAGCTTCAGCGCCGTCGACGGCGGCGACGCCACCATCACCCACAGCGGCGGCACCATCGCCCTGGCCGGTCTCGGCACGGCCCTGGCCGGCGTCACCAGCTTCAACGACCTGAGCGGCGCGATCGACATCGTCTGACCGCGAACCGCACGCCAAACAGCAGGGGCCGCTGTCCGCAGCGGCCCCTTTGCGTTCGGGCCGGCGTCACTCCTGGGCGAAGGCCTTCATATCGAACACGGCCATGATCGAGTCGCCGTAGCGGCGCAGGAAGTTGCGCGCCTCCTCGCGGATCAGGTCGAGATCGAAACCCCCGTCCCAGGCCGCCGGGTTGCGCACGATGCGCTCCTTCCAGAGCGTCACCGCGCGGCCCAGGTCCGCCTCGGCGAAGCTGGAGAGGTCGAGCGCCAGGACCCGCTCCTGGCCGGAGTCCCAGGCGGCGAAGACCGGGCCGAGAGCATCCAGCCGCTCGAGCTTGCCGAGCAGGGCTTCGGCGCGCTCGAAGTCGTAGTAGGCGACCCGCTCGTCGCAGCCGGCCGTCGCACCGACCTGGCCGGCGGCGCCGGGCAAGGGCAGCGGATCGTCGCTCAGGCCGCGCAGGTAGAGCACCATGGCGGCGCGATCCTGCGGCTTGCGCAGGCCGGCGAAGCTCATCTTGGTGCCGGGCGCGAAGGACTTCGGGCTCTCCAGGAAAGCCGCCATTTCCTCGTAGCCCCAGGTCCGATCCGACAGGGCGGTCAGCGCGTCCGAATATGCAAAGCCGTCGCGGCCGGCGACCGCGCTGCCCATGACGTCCCAGAGGTTCGGGCCGACCTTGTGCGCGCCGCCGGCCTCGAAGCTGTGACAGGCCGCACACTTCTTGGCGACACGCGCGTCGGCTTCGGCACCGGCCGGCCGCTGGCGCCGGTCGAGCCAGTAGGTGATGCGGAGCTGCGTCGCGGCCAGGCCCGAGTCGGCGGCATCGCCGATCCGCCCGAAGGCCGCCCGGCAGACGGCCTCGTTGCGCTTGGCATCGCCGCGCGTCAGCAGGAAGACGCCGAAGGCGCCGGAGCTGTGCTCGAAGCTCTGGTCGCGGTAGTTGACAGCGCGCACCGCCACCTTCTGGCCGCCCAGCAGATCCTCGAAGCTGGTCTCCTCCTCCTCGGCCGCGGCCATCTCCTCCATTTCCTCGGAGTCCACGGCGACGGCGTAGACCGGCAGGTCCGGCACCGCCGCCGTCGGCAGAAGCAGGTCGGCGGCGAAGCCGCAGACCATGGCGACCGCGCCGGCCGTCAGCCCGGCGGCGATGAGCTTGTTGAGCTCCAGGCCGCTCACGAGGACTCACCCGGCGGCGCGGCGTCCTTGCCGCGCGGGGCGAAGACCACTTGCCCCAGCTTCAGGAGCGCCACGGCCGCGCCGACGCAGAGGAACACCAGCAGCGCGATCGCACCGATGTCGTCGTTGCCGAGCTCGAGCCACCAGATCAGCGGCAGGGACAGGAACACACCGAGAAAGACCGCCGATATACTGACGCGCTTGAACATGAAAACCGCGCTCGAGCTGCGAAGACCGCGGGAATCATAGGCAGCGCCCGCCGCGCCGGGCAAGGCGGGCTCCCCCGAAGGTGCCCAAGGATGGTACAGGGCCGACCCTCGGCCCTCGAGGCCGAGGCCGCCGCCTCCGCAGCCTTGACTTTCCCCGACCCCTGCCGCACCTCCAGGGCCCATGAGCGACGCCGCCAGCGAGACCAGCAGCGAGGCCTCCGCCGAGGAGGGCCGCCGCGACTTCATCCGCGACATCATCCGCGCCGACCTCGAGGCCGGGCGCGAGAGCGGGGTGATCACCCGCTTTCCGCCGGAGCCGAACGGCTACCTGCACATCGGCCATGCCAAGTCGATCTGCCTCAACTTCGGGGTCGCCGAGGAGTTCGGTGGCCGCTGCAACCTGCGCTTCGACGACACCAACCCGGTCAAGGAGGAGCAGGAGTACATCGAGGCGATCGAGGAGGACGTCCGCTGGCTGGGCTTCGACTGGGGCGGCCGGGCGCTCCACGCCTCGGACTACTTCGAGCAGCTCTATGGCTGGGCCGAGCAGCTCATCGAGGCCGGCAAGGCCTACGTCGACGACCTCAGCGCCGAGGAGATCCGCGCGCACCGCGGCAGCCTGACAGAGCCCGGCCGCGACAGCCCCTACCGGGAGCGCCCGGCCGCCGAGAGCTTGGACCTGTTCCGGCGCATGCGGGCCGGCGACTTCCCGGACGGCGCGCGCGTGCTGCGGGCCAAGATCGACATGGCCTCCGGCAACATCAACCTGCGCGACCCCGTGCTCTACCGCATCCTGCACGCGGCCCATCCGCGCACCGGCAGCGCCTGGTGCATCTACCCGACCTACGACTACGCCCACGGCCAGTCCGACGCCATCGAGGGCGTGACCCACTCGCTCTGCACCTTGGAGTTCGAGGACCACAGGCCGCTCTACGACTGGCTGGTCGACAACCTGCCGACGCCGAGCCGGCCGCATCAGTACGAGTTCGCCCGGCTCAACCTGGCCTACACGGTGCTCTCCAAGCGCATGTTGATCCGCATGGTCGAGGAGGGCCGCGTGCGCGGCTGGGACGATCCGCGCATGCCGACCCTGCGCGGCCTGCGCCGGCGCGGTCTGCCGCCGGCGGCGATCCGCGACTTCGCCAAGCGCATCGGCGTCGCCAAGGCCGACAACCTTGTCGAGCCGAACCTGCTCGACGCCTGCGTGCGCGAGCAGCTCAACCGCGAGGCCGAGCGCCGCATGGCCGTGCTCAAGCCGCTCAAGGTCGTGATCGAGAACTACCCGGAGGGCGAGAGCGAGGAGCTCGAGGCGATCAACAACCCGGAGGACCCGGCGGCCGGCAGCCGCAAGGTGCCCTTCGGACGCGCGCTCTACATCGAGCGCGACGACTTCATGGAAGACCCGCCGAAGAAGTTCTTCCGCCTGGCGCCGGGCCGCGAGGTGCGCCTGCGCTACGCCTACTTCGTCACCTGCACCGACGTCGTGAAGGACGCCGAGGGCGAGGTGGTCGAGCTGCGCTGCAGCTACGACCCGGCGACCCGCGGCGGCGACGCGCCGGACGGCCGCAAGGTCAAGGGCACCCTGCACTGGGTCTCGGCGGCGCACGCGCTGGACGCCGAGGTCCGGCTCTACGAGCAGCTCTTCACCGCCGAGCAGCCGGGCGCCGGCGGCCGCGACGTCTTCGAGGACTTCAACGACAAGGCCCTGCAGACGCTCGAGGGCTGCAAGCTGGAGCCGGCGCTGGCCGGCGCAGCGGTCGGCCAGGCCGTCCAGTTCGAGCG
Source organism: Kiloniellales bacterium (assembly GCA_028280455.1). Classification (GTDB taxonomy): domain Bacteria; phylum Pseudomonadota; class Alphaproteobacteria; order Kiloniellales; family JAKSDN01; genus JANQLT01. The sequence goes on along the minus strand of JANQLT010000010.1, from coordinate 26,434 downwards.
CCTCGGCTACTTCTGCGCCGACCCCGACGGCACGCCCGAGCGCCCGGTCTTCAACCGCACCGTGGCGCTGCGGGATAGCTGGGCGAAGGTGCGGAAGAAGGGTTAGTGCGTTACCGGCCAAGGCGGCATCGCCGGCCCGCTGTCCAAGGGCAACGAACCGCCCCCTCACCCAGCTCCGGCTAGGCTCGGCTACGCCTCACCAAGCCTGCGCATCCCTCTCCCCCGACGGGGGAGAGGGCGTGGAGGCTTAGCGAATCCGAAGGCTGAGCTTAGCCGGAGCCGGGTGAGGGGGCGGTTCGTTTCGATGGCGACGGCTACGGCCACGAGCGGCGATCGCCGGAGCGTCGCCGGGTCAGCGGACCGGTAACGATTCCGCGCAAGCAAGGAACGATCTAAAGGCCCACGGCCTCCAAGCCGGCCTCGGCGACCAGCTCCGCGACCAGCGCGTCGGCGGCGCGGCGGACCTCCGGCGAGGGCTCGTCGCCGAAGGCGAAGTCGCGGCCGGCGACGGCGATGACCTCCAGGTTGGCCGGCAGGCGGCCGAGCGAGCGGCCCAGGGCGACCGCCTCGGGCAGGCCGATGCGGTGGCTGGAGTGGACGAAGCCGGCGGCGCGCAGGACCGACGGGTCGGCGGGCAGGCGCAGGATGGCGCCGGCGCGTGCAGCGTCGGCCAGGGCGTCGATCATCAGGCAGCGTGCGCGCCCGTCCCAAAGCTCCAGCAAGCCCAGGCCATCGCCCTCGTGCGCCCGGGCGTCGAGGCCGCGGGCGGCCAGCGCCTCGGCGACCAGCGGGCCGACGGCGTCGTCGCGGCGGTAGCGGTGGCCGAGGCCGACGATCAGCGGCCGCCCGGCCTCAATCACGCTGAGCCTCAGTCACGCTCGATCTCGAGCTTCAGGAAGTGCGTCGCGCAGGAGATGCAGGGGTCGTAGTTGCGCACGCCCTGCTCGCAACGCCACTGCAGCGCTTCGTCGTCCAAGTCGATGTAGCGCTCGACGACGCCGACCAGGTCCTGCTCGATCTGCTTCTGGTTCTGCGAGGTCGGCGGCACTATCTGCGCCGTGACGATCCGGCCCTCGCCGTCGATCTCGTAGCGGTGGTAGCAGAGGCCGCGCGGCGCCTCGGTCGCGCCATGGCCGACGGCGGGGCGCGGCGGCGCTTCGACGAAGGACGGCTCGGGCGGCTCGTAGGCCGCGGCCAGGCGGGCCGCCTCGCGGCAGGCGTAGACCACCTCGACCTGGCGCACCAGGATGCTCTGGTAGGGATTGCGGCAGGTCTCGCCCAGGCCGACCTCGCGCGCCAGGGCCTGGATCTCGCCCGGCAGGCGGTCGAAGTTGAGGTTGTAGCGGGCCAGCGGGCCGACCAGGTAGGGGCCGCCGTCGGCGCCGGCGCCCTGCAGGGCGTTCGAGTGAGCGACGTGCTGCTCCTCGAAGTGGTCGCCGAAGGCCTCGACCGCGATGTCGAGGCCGTCCGAGGAGACGATCCGGCCCTCGGTGATCGGATAGTCGCTGGCGTGGCGCAGGGAGACGCAGCGATAGTCGCTCTCAAAGTCCGGGAAGTCGAAGCCGGCGAAGGCGCGCAGGGCGGCTTCGGAATGCTCGGCGGCGCGCTCCAGCTCCGGCGCCAGGGCGCGCAGCGCGGTCCGGTCCGGCGCGCTGAAGAAGCCGCCGACCCGGGTGTTCACGGGATGCACGCTGCGCCCGCCGATCACCTCCATCAGCGAGTTGCCGAGCTTCTTGACCTCGAGGCCGCGCTCGACCAGCGAGCGGTTCGAGGCGGCGATCGCGAAGGCGTCCGGCATGCCGAGGAAGTCCGGCGCATGCAGCATGTGGGTGTGCAGCACGTGGCTCTGGATCCACTCGCCGCAGTAGAGCAGGCGGCGCAGATCGGCGATCGGCGCCGGGATGGCGAGGCCGAGGGCCTGCTCCATGGCCTGGCTGGCGCTCGCGATGTAGGCGATCGGGCAGATGCCGCAGATCCGCGAGGTGATGTCGGGCGCGTCGCGATAGGAGCGGCCGGCGAGCAGCGCCTCGAAGTAGCGCGGCGGCTCGAAGATCCGGAACTCGGCCTCGGCCACCTTGCCGTCGGCGATGCGCACCCGGAAGGCGCCCTCGCCTTCGACCCGGGCCAGCGCCTCGACCTTGATGATCCGGCTGCCGTCGCTCCCCTTGCCGCTTTGGCCGTCAGGCGTCATGACGCTGGCTCTCCTTCTGGAAGGCGGGCGCGCCGCCGGTAAAGCCGGCGAAGAGGTCGCGCAGGCTGTGCCGGTCGCTGCCCAGGGCCAGGAGCTGCTCGGCCAGGGCCGCCGTGTTGGGCGCCTCCTTGGGGCCGAAGCAGCCGTAGCAGCCTCGGCCGACGCGCGGGCAGAGGTTGCCGCAGCCGGCCCGCGTCACCGGCCCCAGGCAGGGCTCGCCGCGGGTGACGACGACGCAGGGCGTGCCCTGCAGCTTGCACTCGACGCACTGGCTGTGGTCGGGGATCAGCGGCTGGCGGCCCTTGAGCAGGGCCAGCAGGGTGTCGAGGAGCTGCCGCCGGTCGATCGGGCAGCCGTAGAGCTGATGGTCGACGGGCACGTGGTCGGCGATCGGCGTAGAAGTATCCAAGGCGTCGATGAACTCGGGCCGGGCATAGACCGTCGCCTTGAGCGCTTCGTGATCGCGGGTGTTGCGCAGGGCCTGGATGCCGCCGGCCGTGGCGCAGGCGCCGATGGTGATCAGGCAGCGCGACTGCGCGCGCACCTCTTGGATGCGGGCCAGCTCCTCGGCGGTCGAGATCGAGCCTTCGACCAGGGAGATGTCGTAGGGCCCGGCCAGCTCCGCCCGCGTCGCCTCCAGGAAGTAGGCGATCTCGACGCGCTCGGCCAAGGCCAGCAGCTCGTCCTCGCAGTCGAGCAAGGTGAGCTGGCAGCCGTCGCAGCTCGAGAATTTCCAGACCGCAAGCTTCGGTCTCATGCCTAGAGCTCCCACACGCCGATCAGATCGCTTACCTGCGGTGCCGCGAGCACCGGGCCGTCGCGGCAGAGCAGATGGGGACCGAGCTGGCAGTGGCCGCACCAGCCGATGCCGCACTTCATGTTGCGCTCCATCGAGACGTACATCTGCGCCGGCGCCATGCCCCAGCCCTCCAGGGCTTGCAGCGAGAAGCGCATCATCACCTCGGGACCGCAGACCATCGCGGTGCCGAGCGCCGGATCGAAGGGCAGCTCGGGGACCAGATCGCTGACCACGCCGACCCGCCCCGACCACTGGTCGCTGTGCCGGTCGACGGTGACCATGACGTTGGCGGCCTCGGCGCCGGCCCAGCCCAGGAGCTGCGTGGGATAGAGCACCGCGTCGGGCGTCCGCGCGCCATAGAGCAGGTGCAGGCCGGCCAGCTTGGAGCGGTTCTCCAGGGCCCAGGTGACGATCGGCCGGGTCGGCGCAAGGCCGAGGCCGCCGGCAAGGACGATCAGATGGCGCCCGAGCGCCGCCTCGAGCGGCCAGCCCCGGCCGTAGGGCCCGCGCACGCCGATCCGCGCGCCGGGCTGCAGAGCGCAGCAGGCCTCGGAGACCGCGCCGACCGAGCGGATGGTCTGCACCAGCCGCTCCGGGCGCGCCGGATCGCCGGAGATGCTGATCGGGATCTCGCCTATGCCCGGCAGGTAGAGCATGGTGAACTGACCCGGCAGGAAGGTCAGCGCCTGCCCGTCCAGCGGCGCGAGCTCGAGGGTGACCACGTCGTCGAGCTCGCGGCGCGTCCCGACCACCTCGAAGGGCCGCGGGACCAGCCCGGGGTCGCCGCCCTGCTCGGCCAGTGCTGCCGCGGCGTCGTTCATCCGGCCCGACCGATCTCGCCGGGCGGCGCGTAGAGGTCGACGAGCTGGACGCGGGCGGCCTGCAGCCGATCGGCCAGGATCGGCAGGAAGCGCTTGAAGACCTCATAGCCGAGCGCCGGGTTGTCGTCACACTTGCGGCGCAGGCAGGTGGCGTCGATCGAGGTGGCCCGGACGGCCGTCAAGGCGCGCGCATCGAAGCGCCAGCTATAGGGCGGCAGCATCCAGGAGGCGCCGACCACGTGGCCCGGGTGGACGCTCTGAACCGTCAGGCGCGCCCGGCCGGGGATCTGCAGCTCCAGCGCGACGTCGCCCTCGCGCAGCAGGAAGAAGCGGTCCGCCTGGCCGCCGGCCTTGAAGAGGAAGACGCCGGCCTCGAAGACCTCGTTCTTCGCGCAGCTTTCGAGAAAGCTCATGGTCTCGGTGCTCAGCCCGGCGAACAGCGGCTGCGCCGCCAGGACCTCCGCCAGTCCCTTGATCTCCATCATCCTATGCCTCCTTCGCCGCCGGCAGCGCATCCGCGAGCGCTTGCGCTTCGGCGGTGATGTCGATGCCGACGGGACACCAGCCGATGCAGCGCCCGCAGCCGACGCAGCCCGAGCGGCCGAACTGGTCGTGCCAATGGGCGAGCTTGTGGGTCATCCACTGGCGATAGCGCGAGGCGGTCTCCTTGCGCACCGCGCCGCCGTGGATGTAGCTGAAGTCGAGGGTGAAGCAGCTATCCCAGCGCCGCCAGCGCTCGGCCGTGGCGCCGTCCAGCGAGGAGCGGTCCTCGACCGTGCCGCAGAAGCAGGTCGGGCAGACCATTGTGCAGTTGGCGCAGGCCAGGCAGCGCTCGGCCACGGCCTCCCAATGGGGATGCTCGTAGGCCCGCTTCAAGAGGCCCTCGACGTCGGACGGCATGGCGCGCGCCATCGCCGCCGCCGCGGCCTCGCTCACGGCCAGGGCCCTCTGCCGGTCCGCCGCGCTCGCCGGCTCGCCCTCCAGCGCCTCGAGCAGCTCGCCGCCGGCCGCGCTGCCGGCCTCGACCAGGAACCCATGCGCCTCGGGCTCGTAGAGCTCGGTCAGCGCCAGGTCGTAGCCGGCCTCGGCCCGCGGGCCCGTGTCCATCGAGCTGCAGAAGCAGGTCGCCGCCGGCCGGGCGCAGTTGACCGCCACCAGGAACAGGGCCTCGCGGCGCGCCCGGTAGCGGCGGTCTTCCTGCGGGCCGTCCTGGAAGACCTGGGTCAAGGTGTCGAGCGCCACCAGGTCGCAGGGCCGGGCGCCGATCACCGCCTTGGGCGTCGCCGCCGGCGGAGTCTCGTGCGGCACCAGGTCCTCGCCGCAGGCGAAGAGCCGCTCCTCGGGCGGCGAGACCAGGCGCTTCAGGCCCTGCATCGGCAGGGTGTGGTCGAAATAGGCGTCGCGGCCGCTCGCCACCAGCCGCACCTTGCCGGCCTCGGCGGCCTCGATGCGGCCGCGCGGCAGGTCCTCGGCCGACTCGATCGGCTGCAGGCTGAGCGCCTCGGCCTGCTCGCGCGCCGCCCAGACCTCGAAACCGCGCGCCCGGAGCAGCCTGACGAGCTGCTCCAGTCCCGCCGCGGCGATGATCTTGCCCGCGTCGCTCATGTCACGATGCCGCTCTCGCACTTGTCACGATGCCGCTCTCGCACTCACCATGGCCACTAAGGTAGCCGAGCGTCGGCGCTCGCAAATTGATCAGGGTCACCTCGCGGCCGGAAGGGTAGTCGCCCGGTCGAATGCCCGACCGCGCCGAGAGCTATGGAACGCTCTCGCTTCCGCGAAGCCGGTTTTACAATTGAAACCGTGATTTAACGCTTCGGGACTGGCTCAAGTCCCGGCGCCGCGCGATTTCCCAGGAGGGGCTGGGCAAAGGGCCCGCCAGAGGCTAGAAGCGCGGCTTGGGAGTCATTGCCGTGACCACGCAGTCGCTCATCGAGACCTTGCCGAAGGCCGAGCTGCACATCCACATCGAGGGCAGCCTCGAGCCGGAGATGATGCTGGCCCTGGCCGAGCGCAACGGCCTGGAGGCGCCCTATGCCTCGGTCGAGGCGGCCCGCACGGCCTACGCCTTCGGCAGTCTCCAGGACTTCCTCGACCTCTACTACCGCGGCATGGCCGTGCTGCAGAGCGAGGAGGACTTCTTCGACCTGGCCAGCGCCTACCTGGAGCGCGCCGCCGCCGACGGCGTCACCCGCGCCGAGATCTTCTTCGACCCGCAGGCGCACACGGAGCGCGGCATCGCCTTCGAGACGCTGCTCGACGGCCTGACGCGCGCCCTGGCCGCCGCCGAGAAGCAGCACGGCCTGAGCGGCGCCCTGATCCTCTGCTTCCTCCGGCACCTGGACGAGGCGGACGCGCTCAAGACCTTCGAGGCCGCGCTGCCGCACCGCGACCGCATCCTCGGCGTCGGCCTCGACTCCTCCGAGGTCGGCTACCCGCCGGAGAGGTTCAAGCGGGTCTTCCGCTGGGCCGCCGACGAAGGCTTCCGGCTGGTCGCCCATGCCGGCGAGGAAGGCCCGCCGGACTACGTCTGGCAGGCCATCGACCTGCTCGGCGTCGAGCGCATCGACCACGGCATCCGCGCGCTGGAAGACCCGGCGCTGGTCAAGCGCCTGGCCGAGGACGAGATCCCGCTGACGGTCTGCCCGCTGTCCAACGTCCGGCTCTGCGCCGTCGAGTCCCTCGCGGTCCATCCCTTGAAGCGCATGCTCGACGCTGGCCTGGTCGCCACGGTCAACAGCGACGACCCGGCCTACTTCGGCGGCTACCTGAACGACAACGCGATCCAGAGCGCCGACGCCCTCGGCCTGAGCGAGGAGCAGGTCGCCACCCTGCTGCGCAACAGCCTCGACGCCAGCTTCGCCGACGAGGCCTGGCGCACCAAGGCCCTCGCCGACTTCGACAAGAAGCGCGCCGAGCTCGACAAGAAGCGCGCCGCGTCGGCGGACTAGGCCGGGCCCTCGGCCCGGCGGCCCGCGCCGCGCCGCTTGGACCGTCGGAGAATCGCCCCTATCGTCGCGGCCGACAGCAGTGCCGGAGGGCTTCGCCATGGCCGAGAACTCGGTCCCTTTCACCGACATCGTCCGAGGCTTGCCGGCGAGCGTGCCCTTCGTCGGCCCGGAAGCCATCGAGCGGGCCCGCGGCAAGAGCTTTCGGGCGCGCATCGGCGCCAACGAGAGCGCCTTCGGCGTCTCGCCGCGGGCGGCCTCGGCCATGGAGTTCGCGCTCGGCCGGCTGTCCTGGTACGCCGACCCGGAGGCCCACGACCTGCGCGAGGCCCTGGCCGCCCATCACGGGGTCGAGATGGCGGCGGTCTGCATCGGCGCCGGCATCGACGAGCTGCTCGGCGTGGTCGTGCGCATGACCGTCGAGCCCGGCCGGCCGGTGGTCACCTCGCTCGGCGCCTATCCGACCTTCAACTACCACGTGACCGGCTACGGCGGCCGGTTGGAGACGGTGCCCTACAAGAACGACAGGGAGGACCTCGCCGGGCTTCTGGAGGCGGTGCACCGGCTGCGCGCGCCCCTGGTCTTCCTCGCCAACCCCGACAACCCGATGGGCTCCTGGCACGAGGCCGACGCCGTGCAGACCCTGATCGACGCCCTGCCGCCCGACTGCCTGCTGGTGCTCGACGAGGCCTACATCGAGTTCGCTCCCGAGGGCACCGCGCCCGCCATCGACAGCAGCGACACGCGGGTGCTGCGCATGCGCACCTTCTCCAAGGCCCACGGCATGGCCGGCGCGCGCATCGGCTACTGCATCGGCCATCCGTCGCTGATCGGCGGGCTCAACAAGATCCGCAACCACTTCGGCGTCAACCGCGTGGCACAGGCCGGCGCGCTGGCCTCGCTCGGCGACGGCGACTTCATCGCCGGCGTGATCGCCGAGGTCGAGGCCGGGCGGCGCGACTACGCGGCGCTCGCCGAGCGCCTCGGGCTCGCCGCCCTGCCCTCGGCGACCAACTTCGTCGCCATCGACGTCGGCTCGGGCGAGCGGGCCCGGGCGATCCTGGAGGCGCTGGCGGAAGACGGCGTCTTCGTGCGCATGCCGGCCGTCGCGCCGCTCGACCGCTGCATCCGCGTCACCGTCGGCACCGCCGAGGAGCGGGCGATCTTCGCCGAGGCCTTCGCCCAGGTGCTGGAGCGGGTGCCGAATTGATCGGAACGGTCGCGAAGCTCGGCGGCGCCCTTGGTGCCAAAGGCCGGCCAGCGTCTCAGAGATGTCATTGTCGGGCTTGACCCGACAATCCACCGCAGTCCGAGTCCGGAACGTCGATGGACCCTCGGGTCAAGCCCGAGGGTGACGAGAATTGGGGTCAGCCTAGAGCTCGCTGCCCGCCGCCTTCGGCTCGGCGCGCAGGGTCACCCACTGGCCGGCCTCGTTGCGGCAGGCGAGGGCGAGGACCGCGATCGGCTCGCCGTTGAAGCGGGTGGTGCGGCTGTACTCGCGGCACCAGTGGCCGCTGCGGCTGCGGTAGGTCCGCAGCGGCGTCACCCGGCCCATCGAGCCGCCGCTGCGCCAGTCGAGCGATTCGCCGCTGACCTGGGTCTCCAGGGCGCGGTTGATGGTCTCCGCGAGCACCGAGCGCTCCAGCTCGCTGCGCGTCTCGAAGCGCAGCAGCGCCTGATCGATTCGCGACTCCGCCCACCAGAGGCCGCCGCCGGCGCCGATCACCAGGAAGGCCAGCGAGGCGGCGGCGAGCGCCCACCAGGGCGCCTGGCGGCCGCCGCGCGTGCCGGCGCGGGCCGCGAAGCCGGTCTCGACCGTCTCGACCAGCCGCTCGGGGATCGGCCCGGCGAGCGCCCGGTCGAGCTCGGCGGTCAGCGCCGCCTCGTCGGCGCGCAGCGCCCGCAGCAGCGCCAGCGACTCCGGGTCTTCGAAGGTCTGCCGGTCGGCCGCCCGGGCGCCCTCGGGCGCCGCCGCCTTGTCGAGGGTGGCGCCGAGCTCGGCGATCAAGGCTTCGCGTTCTCGTTGCTCGTCGTCGCGGGTCATGTCTCCGCTCCTCTAGACTCAGGGGTCGGCTCAGGAGTCGGCTCAGGGCCGGCCGCCGGTCAGGCCGGGCCCGGCCAGGTGCTCGTTCGGCGCCAGCTCGAGGGCGTCGCGCAGCTTGGCGCGGCCCCGCGCCAGCCGGCTGGTCACGGTGCCGACCGGCAGGTCGAGGATCGTCGCGGCCTCCTCGTAGGAGAAGCCCTCGACGCCGATCAGCAGCAGCACCTCGCGCTGCTCGGCATCGATGCTCGCGAGCGCCCGGCGGGCCGCCGTCAGCGCCAGGCGCGCATCCAACGCGCGCTCGCCGTCGAGCGGCTGGTCGGCATCGGGGGCATTGCCGACCAGGGTGCCGCCCTCGGTGGCGCGGTCGCGGATCGCGTTGCGGTGCAGGTTCTGCATGATCTTGAACATCCAGCTATCCAGTCGCGTGCCGGGCACGAATCGGTCGATGGCGCGGATCGCCCGCTCGCAGGTCGCCTGGACCAGGTCGTCGGCCCGGTCGACGGAGCCCGTCAGGCCCAGGGCGAAGCGCCGGAGCCGGGGAAGCAGGGCAACCATCTTCACCTGAACTGCCTGATCGAGCTGCATAGATGCCCTGGCACGGCCGCGACGACGAACGCCCTTCCCCCCTTCAACAACCCAGCACCCCGTCTGTTTCTTCCCTGGGCTATGATTTTTTCTTGAGCGCGCGGGAAGAAGCCCGTCCGGGACGGGTTGTCAGACTGAAAGCAGCGTGTCCGTCCATCTGGCCGGAAGCCCAAGACGTGAGCAAGAGCAGGACCACAGCGCAGACCGGCCGGCGCCTCGCGGTGAGACGCGGGGCGGCACTCGCCCTCTGCCTCGGCCTGCTGGCCCAGCCCTATAGCCTCGACCTGATCGACGGTGCGACCGCGCCGCAGACCGCCTTTGCCAAGGGAAGCGGCGGCGGCGGCAGCGGCGGTTCCGGCGGCGGCGGAGGCGGCGGCGGATCCGGCGGCGGCGGTGGAGGCGGCGGCGGCTCCGGTGGCGGAGGTGGCGGTGGCTCCGGTGGCGGAGGCGGCGGTGGCTCCGGTGGCGGAGGTGGCGGCGGCTCCGGTGGCGGAGGTGGCGGCGGCTCCGGTGGTGGCGGCGGCGGTGGCTCGGGTGGCGGTGGCCAGGATGGCGGCCAAGGCGGCGGCCAGGGCGGCGGAGGCCAAAGCGGTGGCCAGGCCGGCGGCCAAGCCGGACAAGGTGCGCCGGGAGCCGGCGGCAGCGGCAGCAACAGCGGCTCGGCAGCGGCCGGGCCGGCGGCGCCGGGCGCCGGCTTCTCAGGCGACCCGACTCAGGACGGGCCGGATCTCTCGACCTCGCAAGAGGCGGAGACCATCGGCCGCGGATGGCGTTGATGCCGCGCTACCCGCCCTGACCCGACTTCGCGGCCGCCGCGTCGGCGTGCAACCAGGCGGCCGCGATCCCCACGTCCCATAACCCCTGTTCCCTAGGAGTACGCCATGTCGCGTTCAGGCACGGGCCGTCCCGCACGGCCCGACGAGATCCCTGTGCTTTCGAACGACCCCGATTTCGGAGTCGTCACCGTCGAGATCCCGCCCGTCGGCGAGACCACGCCGTCGCTGCTGCCGGCCGAAGAGTCCCGCCGGTCGCGCCCCACCAAGCAGGCGAAAGAAGCGCCCGCCGCCGACGACGACCCGGCGCCGCAGGCCGAGACCCAGGCGCCGCCGTCTTCGCCGCTCGGCCGGGACTCATCCGGGCGGGACCGTGAAACACCGGACGGCGAGGCGCCCGAGGACTCCGGCTGCAACGACGGCGGCCGCCACGGCCCGCGCGGCGACCAGCCGGTGGTGGTCGCCGCGATCCGGCCCATCGACGGCAGCGGCTCGAACGAGGCTTATGAGGACTGGGGCGCCGTGGACCAGCACCTGCTGCGCCTCGCAGACGCCGGCTTCGACGACGGCATCGGCAGCCTCGCCGAAGCCGATCGGCCGAACCCGCGCGCGGTCAGCAACGCCGTCGCCGCGCAGGAGGGCGACGAGCCGAACAGCTTCGGCATCAGCGATCTCTTCTGGGCCTGGGGCCAGTTCATCGACCACGACCTGGACCTGACCGAAGCCGGCAACAGCGAGCTCGCGCCCATCGCCGTGCCGACCGGCGACCCGGCCTTCGATCCGGATAGCGAGGGCGGCGCCTTCATCCCCTTCTTCCGGGTCGACCCGGTCGAGGGCAGCGGCGAGACGACGCCGCGCGAATACGTCAACGAGATCACCGCCTTCATCGACGCCTCGATGGTCTACGGCTCCGACGCGGAGACGGCGGCGGCGCTGCGCGGCGACGGCGGCACGCTGCTGCTCGACGAAGAAGGCTTCCTGGTCGCCACCGAGGACGGCGTCCTGGCCGGCGATGTCCGCGCCGCGGAGAACGTCGCGCTGACCTCGCTGCACACGCTATTCGCCCGCGAGCACAACTGGTGGGTCGAGAAGCTGGCCGAGCGCGACCCCGAGCTCAGCGACGAAGAGCTCTACTGGGCGGCCCGCCAGCGGGTCGAGGCCGAGATCCAGGCCGTCACCTACAACGAGTTCCTGCCGATCCTGCTGGGCGCCGAGGCGATCGAGGCCTACGACGGCTACGATCCCACGGTCGACCCGGGCATCACGGTCGAGTTCTCGACGGCCGCCTACCGCTTCGGCCACAGCCTCCTGTCGTCCAACCTGCTGCGCCTGGAGGAGGACGGCGAGTCCATCGCCGCCGGCGCCCTCGCCCTGCGCGACGCCTTCTTCGTGCCCGGCGAGATCGCCGAGAACGGCGGCATCGCCGCGCTCCTGCGCGGCCTGGCCGGCAGCACGGCCCAGGAGCTCGACACCCAGGTGGTCGAGGACGTGCGCTCCTTCCTGTTCGGCGAGCCCGGCGACGGCGGTCTCGACCTGGCGTCGATCAACATCCAGCGCGGCCGCGACCTCGGCGTCGCCAGCTACAACGACCTGCGCGAGGCCCTCGGCCTCGAGCGGGCCGACAGCTTCGCCGACGTCACCGCCGACAGCGGGCTGGCGCAGATCCTCGAAGACCTCTACGGCGACGTCGACCTGCTCGACGCCTGGGTCGGCGGCCTGGCCGAGGATCCTTTCGGCGAAGGCATCCTGGGCGAGCTGTTCCACACCGTCGTGCTCGACCAGTTCCTGCGGGTCCGCGACGGCGACCCCTACTGGTCGCGGGGCTCCGAGCTGCCGGACAAGACACTCGACAAGCTCTGGTCGACCACCCTGGCCGACATCGTCGAGCGCAACGGCGACGTCGAGGCAATCCAGGAGCAGGTCTTCTATGCCTACACGCGCCAGGGCGGAACCGAAGGAGACGACGTCCTGGAGGGCGGCGAGGAACGCGACCTGCTGCTCGGCCTCGGCGGCGATGATAGCCTCGTGGGCAACGGCGGCGACGATCAGCTCGAAGGCGGCGAGGGTGCCGACAGCCTGTTCGGCGGCAGCGGCGACGACCTGCTGAAGGGCGATGACGGGCCGGACCGCTTCGTCTTCGATCTCAGCCAGGACAGCGGCGGCGACCTGATCCTCGACTTCGGGCCGGACGACGTGCTGGTGCTGTCGGACCTGCTGGACGGCTTCGACACGCTCGCCGGGCTGGACAGCCTGCTCGCCCAGGCCGAGGGCTTCGCCGTGTCGCAAAGCGGCGGCAAGGACGGCGACGTCGTCGTCAGCTTCGGCCAGGGCGGCGGCAGCGCGACCTTGGTCGGCATCGGTAACGACACGCCGGTCGACAGCTTTCAGGATCTGAGCGAGAGCATCCTGCTGGAGCTGCAGGGCGCCTAGCGCTACTAGCTTTGCCAATCCGGGAAAGCAGGTCAGATCGGGAGCGACGGCTGCCGATCTGACCTGGCCGTGCCAATTGTTGGAGGACCAATCGAAAAGACTGATTGATCAGCCTAGGGAGTGGCTGCGGGCTTGCTCTTTCTCGCTTGGAGGCGTCCGACTAGTCCCTTTAGCTGATACAGAGCCTTCAGGATCTCCTTGGCAAGCTCAATTGCGTCCGCAGCCTCTTCCCTTCCGATCTCGTCGTACTCTCGTGCTTCGACATGTGCAGCGTCATTGCCAAGTAACTTCAGTTCATCCATTGCAACGAACAGTGCTTCTGGTAAGACAACTTGCTTGCGCAACTCTTTGAGCCGCGAGTGAAGCGTCTGACCGCTGGCACTGTTCTCCTCGCACAACTCTTCTAGCAGCCGCCGCACCATCATTGCGGCCGCGCGATGAGCACCCGCACCGTGACAGGCCACAGCTTCCCTCAGCGTCGCGTCACAACGAGCAGGCAGGCCATCTGAATCAAAGTCGAGTAGTTCTGGAGGTACAACAGTGAGAACGCCAGAATGGTCTTCTATGACCATCACCAAACCTCGACACTCGAGGTTCGGGCAAGCTCGTACCGAGCCAAAGTACTCATGGTGAGGGCCGTCTGTTGCTTTTTTATGGAGGACAGCCGCAGCTTTGAGGATACTCGAGAAAGAGCCAATATGCCGACAATGTGGGCACCTGACCGAGACAGAGTTTGTCCGTCCTGTGGTTCCCAACTCGAGGTCACTCTGGAAGATGTTCGGATTTCGCAGTTCGTATGGGCGCGTCGTCATATGCATACACTTTAGATGTCAGCCTGCTAGCCTAGTTTGCAATGATACACGACAAAGTGAGAGAGACTAGCCAAGTAGGCCGCAGCACCTTCTAGCCAGCCATAGTAGCATCGCGCAGCGCGCAATGCCGTGTGCGCATCAGGTCCGTGCCATCGCGGTTTGCTAAACTTACTCGAGCACCGCCCGTTCCCGCCGTGCGTCGAAGGCGGCGATGTTGGCGCCCAGTTCCCGTGCCGCCTTGTGGCCGGCGTAGACGGCGGCGGCGATGGTCGAGGGGGCGTTGCCGTCGCCGATCTTCTGCAGGCTGCGGATGCCCGCGGCGGCCAGGCCCTCGCTGTCGTCACGCAACTCGGCGTAGAGCGCGTCCTCCGGGATGCGCCGGGTGACGGGCACCACCGCCGCGGCCGGCTGCGCGCGCTCGCGGCCGGTGAAGCTGCAGGCCAGCCGGGCGCTCTCGCCGTCGAAGCCGACCAGGCCGTGGTTGGTGATCAGCTCGACGCCCTCCTCGATCAGGCGCGCGTTGGTGCGGCTCAGCTCTTCCGTGTAGGTGGTCCAGTGGCCGACCGCGCCCTGCGGCGTGACCAGCGTCACCGCCTGGCCCGCCGTGCGCAGCAGCAGCGCGACGCAGGCGCCCATGTAGTAGTGGTCGTCGTCGTAGATCAGCACGGGCCCCTCCGGCCGCTGGCCGTCCATCAGGTCGTCCGGCGTCAGCACCGCGTCGCGCTGCCAGCCCTCGAAGGGCTCGGCGAGCCAGCGGCCGACGCCGTCCTTGGCCCAGCGGGCGCCGGTGGCGAGGATCACGTGCTCGGCGCCGAGCTCCAGCACCTGCGCCTTGTCGAGCCGGCTCGCCAGGTAGGTCTCGACGCCGGCCATCTCGGCGAGCCGGCCGAGGCGCCAGTCGCGCACCCGGCTCCACTCGGCCAGGCCCGGCAGCCGGCTCTCGCGCGTCACGCGCCCGCCCAGCTCCTCGCCGGCCTCGGCCAACGTCACGCCGTAGCCGCGCTGGCCGAGCGCCCGCGCGGCCTCGAGCCCGGCCGGGCCGCCGCCGACGACCAGCACGCGCGCCTCGGCGTGGCGCGCGGGGATGCGCTCGGGGTGCCAATCGCGCCGCCACTCCTCGCCCATGGTCGGGTTCTGGGTGCAGCGGATCGGCACGCCCAGCGAGTTGTGCGCGTAGCAGAGGTTGCAGCCGATGCACTCGCGGATCTCGTCCGGCCGGCCCTCGGCGATCTTGTTCGGCAGGAAGGGATCGGCGATCGAGGGCCGCGCCGCGCCGATCAGGTCGAGGGCGCCGCGCTTGATCTGGGCGACCATGGTGTCGGGCGAGGTGAAGCGGCCGACGCCGACCACCGGCTTGCTGGTCATGGCCTTGGCCTGCTTGACGATGTCCTCCTGCGCCGCCTCCTTGACGTAGCGCGAGCTGCCCATCTCGGTCGTGTAGCCGTCGATGGTGATGTCCCAGAGATCCGGCAGCTCGGCCAGCAGGCCGAAGAGGTCCCGCGACTCCTCGGTCTCGAGATAGTCGCCGCCCTCCTCCGCCGCCAGCGAGAAGCGGCAGGCCAGCGCCGCCTTGCCCTCGACCGCCTCGCGGGTGTCCTCGAGGATCTCGCGGACCAGGCGCGCGCGGTTCTCCAGCGCGCCGCCGTAGTGATCGCTGCGGTCGTTGCGCCGCGGCGAGAGGAACTCGTGCAGCAGATAGCCGTGGTTGGCGTAGACGTAGACGATGTCGAAGCCGGCCTGCAGCGCGCGCTCGGCCGCCGCCCGGTGGCGCCGGCGCAGGTCGCGGATGTCGGCCAGGTCCATCGGCCGGCTCTGGATCGGATCGAGGGTCGAGTGGGTCGCCGGCAGGCTGCGGACGCCGAGCGTCGGCAGCCGCGTCGAGAGGTTGGAGACGGTGCTGCCGCCGTGCCAGAGCTCGACGCCGGCCAGCGCGCCGTGGGCGTGGATCGCCTCGGCGACCAGGGCCTGGGCCTTGAGGTCCTCCTCGTCCCAGAGCCGGGCGTGGGGATAGTGGCCGTCGTCGGAGTCGGCGCCGATCGAGCAGTACTCGGTGCAGACCACGCCCCAGCCGCCTTCGGCCTTGAGGCCACGCATGGCCGCCAGCATCTGCGGCCGCCGGTGTCCCATGCCGCTGCAATGGGGCACCTGATAGAAGCGGTTGCGCGTGGTCACCGGACCGATGCGCAAGGGCTCGAAGAGGATGGCGTAGCGGGAGGCTGTCATGTTGTTGGTCGTGTCGGCGGCCGAGTCCGGGCTCTCACAAGTCATCCTTCGTCAGGCTCAGGATGAGGACTCGTTAGCTCAGCATGAAGTCGGCAGTCCTTCGTCCGAGCCGCCGCGCAAACCCCTCATGCTGAGCCTGACGAAGCATGAGGCGGGCCTGCGCCAATCGTCCGCGGCTGCATCACACCGCCGCGCCGCTGAGCCGGCGGTTCGTCTCGGCGATGGTGCCGGGCGCCGGGGCCTCGCGCAGGTTGAGCACCGGCAGGACGTCGCGCAGGCGGTCGTGGTAGGCGCGCACGACCTGCTCGTCGTCGGACAGCATGATGTCCTCGAAGGCGCTGGAGCGGTAACCCTCCCAGGCCCACTTGATGAGCTGGATGTCCTCGTCGCCGGTCATGCGGTTGATGCGCTGCAGCAGGTAGCGGCTGAGCCGGATCTCGCGCCGGGAATCGGGCAGCGCCAGGTAGCCGCCGCGCATCACCGAGCGCCGCGAGTCGATGGGGAAGAACTGGTAGAAGTCGACCATGTCCGGGAACAGGGTGATCACCAGGTTCGGGAAGATGCCGTAGTAGCGCCAGGACCGCCGCTGGTCGGCCGGCAGCTCCGACATCTCCGGCAGCGCCTTCATGTAGTGGCGCACGCTCCAGAGGCTCGCCGGCTTGTCGCCGAAATCGCCGATCGAGAGGTTCAGCTTGTCGGACAGGATGTTGTCCCGATAGCTGTGGCCGTAGAGGTCCTGCAGGCTCGGGTGCGCCACGGGCACGTGGTAGCCCTCGTTGTCGACGTCGAGCGCCGCCTTCCAGTCGAGCTCGAACTCGTAGGACCAGGCCTCGTCGTAGGTGCGCAGATCGGCCATGGGCCGGGCGGCGAAGTCGGCCTCGACCGGCGCCAGGATCTCGGCCATTGAGGGCCCGCTGCCCTTGAAGCGGACGAAGACGAAGCCGTGCCAGATCTCGCAGTCGAGCGGCTTGAGGCCGTACTGGTCGCGGTCCAGCTTGGGGAAGGTCTTGGGCCGCGGCACGCCGCGCAGGCGGCCGCTCAGCTCGTAGCACCAGCCGTGGAAGGGGCAGGTGATGACCCGCCCGCAGTTGCCTTTGGGCTCGGCCACGACCCGCGAGCCGCGGTGCCGGCAGAGGTTGTGGAAGGCGCGCACCGCGCCGTCCTCGCCGCGCACCACCAGAGCGCGCTCGTCGGCCACGTCGAGGGTCATGTAGTCGCCGACCTTCGGGATCTGGCCGACATGGCCGACCAACAGCCAGTTGCGCCGGAACACCAGCTCCTTCTCCAGCGCGGTCAGCTCGGCGTTGTCGTAGGCCCAGGGCGGCAGGCCGCCGCGCTGCTCGAGCGGGCGCCGCCTCTCGCCTTTCGGCAGGCTCACGTCCAAGGCTTCCCGCGTGACCTCGCTGCTCGCAATTACGCCCTGCATGACCGCTCTCTTTCCCTTGCTCTGATCTCTGGTTGTCGCGTCGCGGCGATGGCCGCACGCCGAAGACTGTGCCAGAGATAGGCCCTTTTGTCCAGATTTTGATTGAACACTCAGTCAGAATATGTTTCATAACTCATAAATTACAGGAGCTAAAGGGCGATTTATGTGAGATGGCTTCGATCACGACAGAGGCGGAGGCGCCGCGCCGGCGCAAGGCGCCCCGGGTCATCCGCCGGCGCCAGATCCTCGAGGCGACGATCGAGTCGATCAGCAAGCACGGCTTCGCCGAGACCACCCTCGCCCGGGTCGCCAAGCTGGCCGGGATCTCCCAGGCCAGCCTGATCTTCCACTTCAAGACCAAGGACGCGCTCCTCGTCGAGACCCTGCGCCACCTCTCCGACGAGTACCGCGAGACCTGGCAGGGCGCCCTCGCCGCGGCGCCCGACGAGCCTGTCGCGCGGATCTGCGCCCTGGTCGCCGCCGACTTCGCGCCGCATCTCTGCAGCCGCAAGAAAGTCGCCGTCTGGCTGGCCTTCTGGGCCGAGGCCAAGTCCCGCCCGACCTACATGCAGATCTGCGGCGAGCGCGACGACGAGCGCGCCGAGATCATGCGCCGCGAGTGCGCGCGTGCCCTCGCGGCCTTCGGCCAGCCGACGGACACGGCCGCGGACCGCGCGGCGGTGATCGACGGCCTGTCGGACGGCTTCTGGCAGCGCCTGCTGATGGACCACGACGGCATCACCCGGCGCGACAGCCTGCGCCTGATGTTCCTGCAGGTCGCCTCGCAGTTCCCGCAGGCCGCCGAGGCCATCGAGGACTGGGCGGACCGCCTCTGGCGCAAGAGCGCCCGGCGGCGGAGTCCGGGGCCCGAGACACCAGGGAGGCATGGTTAACGCCAGCTCCGAATTGATCACGGACCGCTGGGATTCGTGACCGGTCCGTGACAACATGGGGACTAGGGATATCGCAAAGCCTGGGTCGAAAACGGCCTGAAAACGGCCTGAAAACGGGAGGTAACAAGGGATGACGTTAAGGATGAGGCTCTCGGGAGCCCTGCTCGGCGGTGCCTTGGCCATGGTCTTGGCCGCGCCGGCCGGGAGCGCCGAGGACAAGGTGGTCCACATATACAACTGGGTGGACTACATCGGCGAGACGACCATCGAGGACTTCGAGAAAGAGACCGGCATCAAGGTCGTCTACGACACCTACGATGCCTCGGAGACGGTCGACGCCAAGCTGCTCGCCGGCAGCTCCGGCTACGACGTGCTGATCCACGCCGGCTCCTTCATGCCCAAGCTGGTCGAGGCCGGCATCTTCGCGCCGATCGACCGCAGCAAGCTCACCAACTACGGCAATCTCGATCCCGAGATCCTCAAGATCATCGAGAACTGGGATCCCGGCAACAAGTACAGCGTGCCCTACATGTGGGGCACGGTCGGCGTCACCTACAACCTCGACATGGTCAACGAGCGCATCCCGAACGCGCCCCTGCACTCGCTCGATATGATCTTCAAGGAGGAGTACATTTCCAAGCTGGCCGACTGCGGCGTCAGCATTCTCGAGTCCCCGGTCGACGTCATCCCCATGACGCTCGGCTATCTCGGCCTCGATCCGAACACCGAGAGCCGTAAGGACTTCGACAAGGTGGTCGAGGCCTTCCGGCCGATCCGCGAGCACATCAAGGTCTTCGATTCCTCGAACTACCTCAATGCGCTGCCGAACAGCGAGCTCTGCATGGCCGTGACCTGGTCCGGCGACTACGCCGTCGCCGCCGGCCGCGCCGAGGAAGCCGGGGTCGACGTCAACCTCACCTACCACGTCCCGGAGACGGGCGTCGGCGTCTGGTTCGACGTCTGGCTGATTCCGGCCGACGCGCCGCACCCGGAGAACGCCCACACCTGGCTCAACTACATGCTGCGGCCCGAGGTGATCGCGGCGGCGACGAACTACACCTGGTACGCCAACGCCAACAAGGCGGCCGCCGAGTTCGTCGACGAGGAGATCCTCAACGACCCCGCGGTCTACGCCGACGAGGAGGTCATGGCCCGCATGTGGACGACCAAGACCCTGTCGCAGAAGGGTCAGCGCTATCGCACCCGCGCCTGGAGCAAGATCAAGACGGGGCAGTAAGCGCCATAGAGCAACGGTCGCCGACCGTCGGCGCTGGGGGGCGCCGGCGGTCGGCCGATCGGGCCAGAGAATGGCAAAGGGGGGCGGGCCATGAACGACCAGGCCCAGTCGACGCAGTATGAGGATCGGCCCTGGCTCGATCCCAAGGCGGAGCCCTTCATCGAGATCAAGGGCGTCACCAAGCAGTTCGGCAGCTTCACGGCGGTCAAGGACGTCGATCTCAAGATATTCAAGGGCGAGCTCTTCGCCCTGCTCGGCGGCTCAGGCTGCGGCAAGACGACCCTCTTGCGCATGCTGGCGGGCTTCGAGGTGCCGACCTTCGGCCGCCTGATCATCGACGGCGTCGACATGACCGAGGTGCCGCCCTACGAGCGGCCGGTCAACATGATGTTCCAGTCCTACGCGCTCTTCCCGCACATGTCGGTGGAGAAGAACATCGCCTATGGCCTGAAGCATGAAGGCATCAACAAGCAAGAGGTCGGTGACCGCGTCGCCGAGGTCATCGACCTGGTGCAGCTCGGCCAGTTCGCCAAGCGCAAGCCGCACCAGCTCTCCGGCGGCCAGCGGCAGCGCGTGGCCCTGGCCCGCGCGCTGGTCAAGCGGCCCAAGGTCCTGCTGCTCGACGAGCCCCTCGGCGCGCTGGACAAGAAGCTGCGCGAGCAGACCCAGTTCGAGCTGATGAACATCCAGGACCAGGTCGGCATCACCTTCGTGGTCGTCACCCACGACCAGGAAGAGGCCATGACACTCTCGACGCGCATCGCCGTGATGAACCGCGGCGAGATCGTCCAGATCGGCACGCCGACCGACATCTACGAGTACCCGGAGACCCGCTTCACGGCCGACTTCATCGGCTCGATCAACATGTTCGAGGGCCGCGTCGTCGAGGACAAGGCGGATCACGTGATCGTCAAGTCCGAGGAAGCCGGCTGCAGCTTCTACATCGACCACGGCGTCTCGATCCGCGAGGACAGCACGGTCTGGGTCGCGGTGCGCCCGGAGAAGATCATGGTCGACAAGCAGGCGCCGGCCGACGGCAGCCACAACGTGGTCAGCGGCGTGGTGCAGGACGTCGGCTACTTCGGCAACCACTCGCTCTATCGGATCGAGCTCAAGTCCGGCCGCATCGTCCATGTCAGCAAGCCGAACGAGCGGCGCTCCTCGCGCCGCGAGCGGGGCGTCGAGTGGGACGACGAGGTCTTCCTCTCCTGGGAGGCCTCCTCCGCCGTCGTGCTGACCGAATGAGCGGCGGGGCCCACGTGGCAGTCAGCCGGAAGATCGAGGCCGCGGCCGAGCCTCTGCAAGGCGAGGTCGGCCGGATCGATGCGACCGGCATCGCCCTGGCGATCCTCAACCGCTTCCGCAACGCCTGGCGCACGGTCCTGATCCTCGTGCCCTATTTCTGGCTGTTCCTGTTCTTCCTGGTGCCCTTCGGCATCGTGCTCAAGATCAGCCTGGCCGAGGCGGTGATCGCCCGGCCGCCCTTCACGCCGCTCTTGGAGTGGGTCGACGGCACGGTCCTCGAGATCCGCATCACCTTCGACAACTTCCTGTTCCTGATCGAAGACGCGCTCTACTGGACCGGCTATCTCAACTCCCTGAAGCTGGCGACCATCTCGACGATCTGCTGCCTGCTGCTCGGCTACCCGATGGCCTACGCCATCGCCCGCGCCTCGAAGACGATGCGCAACATCTACCTGATGATGATCATCCTGCCGTTCTGGACCTCGTTCCTGCTGCGCATCTACGCCTGGATGGGCATGCTCAACAACAACGGCGTGATCAACAACGTGCTGTCCTGGATCGGCCTGATCGACGAGCCGATCGGCTTCATGCACACCGAGTTCGCGGTCTTCCTCGGCATCACCTACTCCTACCTGCCCTTCATGATCCTGCCGCTCTACGCCAACCTGGAGCGCATGGACCTCTCCCTGCACGAGGCGGCGATGGACCTCGGCAGCCGGCCGATGCGGGTCTTCTTCGACGTGACCCTGCCGCTGTCGATGCCGGGCATCATCGCCGGCTCGCTTCTGGTCTTCATCCCGGCGACCGGCGAGTACGTCATCCCGGCCCTGCTCGGCAGCCCGGACAACCTGATGATCGGCCGGGTGCTGTTCGACGAGTTCTTCTCGAACCGCGATTGGCCGGTCGCCTCGGCGGTGGCCATCGTGCTGCTCTTCGTGCTGGTGGCGCCGATCATGTTCTTCCAGCACTACCAGATGAAGGAAGCCGAGGAGGGCAAGGCATGAGGCGGCGCTCGACCTTCACCTTCTCGATGCTCTGCTTCGGCTTTGCATTCCTCTACATCCCGATCTTCTCGCTGATCTTCTACTCCTTCAACAAGTCGCGCCTGGCAACGGTCTGGGGCGGCTTCTCGACCAAGTGGTACGGCGAGCTGTTCCAGAACGAGCTGATCATCGACGCGGCGCTGCTCAGCCTGCGGATCGCCGCGGTGACCGCGACCATGGCGGTGATCCTCGGCACCATGGCGGGGCTCGCCCTGGCGCGGCTCGGGCGCTACCGCGGCCGCACGCTCTTCGCCGGCATGGTCATGGCGCCCCTGGTCATGCCGGAGGTGATCACCGGCCTGTCGCTGCTGCTGCTCTTCGTCTCGCTGGAGGAGATGATCGGCTGGCCGGCCGGGCGCGGCGCGACGACCATCACCATCGCCCACATCACCTTCTCCATGGCCTACGTCGCGGTGATCATCCAATCCCGGCTCTCGAGCATGGACGATTCCCTGGAGGAGGCGGCCATGGACCTCGGCAGCCGGCCGTTCCGCGTGCTCTGGGACGTCACCCTGCCGATCATCTCGCCGGCCATGGTCTCGGGCTGGCTGCTGTCCTTCACGCTGTCGCTCGACGACCTGGTGATCGCCAGCTTCGTCTCGGGCCCGGGCTCCAGCACCCTGCCGATGGTGATCTTCTCCAAGGTCCGCCTCGGCGTGACGCCCGACATCAACGCCCTGGCGACGATCATCATCCTGGTGGTCTCGACCGGCGTGCTGCTCGCCGGCATCCTGATGCACCGCCAGGAGCAGCGCCGCCTGCGCGACGAGCAGATGGCCTACTCGGACTAAGCGGCGGCCCGGCCCTACGACGGGCCCGACAGGCTCGCTTCGATCGCTCGGGTCACGTCATCCGAGCTGGGCGACATGTCGGTCGGGAACCAGCCGATCAGCGCGCCGTCGGGGCCGATCAGATACTTGTGGAAGTTCCAGCGCGGCGCCGCCTGGCTGCCCAGCTCCTCGCGGGCCCAGCGATAGAAGGGATGGGCCGCCGCGCCCTTGACCTGCGCCTTCTCGGTCAGCGGGAAGTCGACCGAGAAATTGACCTCGCAGAATTCCTTGATCTCGGCCTCGCTGCCCGGCTCCTGGCCGCCGAAGTCGTTGGAGGGCACGCCGAGCACGACCAGGCCGCGGTCGCGGTAGCGCTGCCAGACCGCCTGCAGGTCGGCGTACTGGTGCGTGAAGCCGCAGCGCGAGGCCGTGTTGACCAGCAGCAGCGTCTTGCCGCGGAAGCTCTCCAGCGGCAGCGGCTCGCCCTCTATGGAGGTGAAGGCGAAGCGGTGGGCGCCGGTCTCCGCCGCCTGGGCCCCCAGGGGCAGCACCAACAGGACCAGGATCGCCAGGACACGGGACATCGCGGTCGCACCTCATGCTATGCGGTCTTGCCGACTCCTACGCGCCGGCCGGCCGAACGGATCAAGCCGGGTCACCAGCGCAGCGTGGCCAGCACCCAGGCTGCCGGCGTCCCCGCCCGTTCCAGAATCGCCAGGGCCAGGGCCTGCCGCGCCGCCTTGTCGGCCGCCCCCTCCAGATCGCCCGCATGGATGCCGCCGAGCACCCAGGCCCCGTCGATGCCGCTGGCGGCGGCGCCGGCCAGGTCCGTCTCGGGCATGTCGCCGATCATCAGGCAGCGCGCCGGCTCGATTTCCGGGTGCAGCGCCATGGCCCGCCGGAAGATCTCCGGGCCCGGCTTGCCGAAGCTGAGCACCCGGCCGCCGCGCTCCTCGTAGATCGCCGCGATGGTGCCGGGCGACAGCAGGATGCGGTCGCCCTGCGGGCCGCGGTGGTCCGGGTTGGCGCAGACCAGGGTGAGGCCGCGCGCCAGGCCGGCCTCGATCCAGGGCTCGAAGGGCGCCATGTCGAGCCGGTCGCTCTCGGCCGGCATGCCGGAGATGTAGATCAGGTCCGCCTCCTCGACCCGCTCGGCCAGGCTCTGGCCGGCCTCGGCCAGGGGCGCGGCGTCGCTGCCGCTGCAGACGGCGAAGCAGCGGCTCTGCGGCGCCTCGCGGCGCAGCCAGTCGAGGGCGACGTCGCCGGAGCTGACCATGGCGTCGACCTGCTCCGGCCGCAGGCCGAACTGCGGCAGCCGGCTGCGGTTCTGCGCACCGGGCCGGCCGGAGTTGGTGATCACCGTCAGCCGCTTGCCGGCCCGGCGCAGCGCCGCCAGCGCTTCCGGCACGCCTTCGTAGGGGACCTCGCCGTTGTGCAGCACGCCCCACTGGTCGAGCAGAATGTGATCGTAGTCCGCGGCGATCTCCCGCAGGCCGGTGAGGAAACGGGGCGTCGCCGTCATCGCTGTTCTCCGCTTCGGGACGGGGGCTGGGCTTCGATCTCGCTGGCGAAGGCCTCGAGCGTGCCGCTGTCGCCGGCAACGTCGAGGATCGAGTAGCGGTCGCGGGTCCAGCGGGCGTCGCGCAGCATCCGGCCGTAGAAGGCCGGATCGAGGCCGAGCTCGCCGGCCGTGCGCGGCGCGCCGGCGGCGGTCATGCCGGCCAGCAGCCGTGCGAAAGGCAGCATGACCGCGCGCAGGGGCGCGACGAAGCCGTCCCAGTCCTTCGCCCATTTCTCATTGATGCGGTCCGCCGCCGCGGCGTCCAGCGCCTTGGCGGCGGACTGCGCCGCCATGGTCTCGGCCATCTCGGCGCCGTAGCGCGCTTCGAGCTCGGCGCGCGGGAAGGCCGTGGCCCGCAGCACGGGCGGGCTCTCGTCGCCGAGGATCCGGTTCTGCAGCGCCGACATGCTGAGCGTCGTCACGCCGACCTGCTCGCCGTGCGAGCTGCCCGGGTGGGCCGCGCCGGCGAACATGTCGATGCCGTGGGAGATCATGTGCTCGGCCATGCTGCCGCAGTGGCTGGTGCCGGTGAAGGAGGTCGCCAGGCCCATGATCACCGCGACCCGGGTCAGCAGGGCCAGGGCCTCGATGTCGCCCCCGGGCAGGCCGCCGGCCCGCTCGATCAGGTCGGCCTCGTCGTAGGCCAGCAGGTGATAGGGCGTGTCGACGTAGGGCGTGTCGAACAGCCGGTGGGACATCAGCCAGTCGACCTGCGCGGTGGTCCGGCAAACCACGTCGGCGAAGGCGGCGCTGACCAGCCGCGCGGGGCAGCGCGACAGCACCTCGAGGTCGAAGAAGGCGCCCCGCGCCGAGCGGCAGGTGATCGAGCCCTTGAAGCCGTCCCTGGTGATCGACGCGGCGGGCGCCGTGTAGGTGTTCATCGGCGAGGTCGCGAAGCAGCAGAAGTCCTTGCCGTCGAGATGGGCGGCGTATTTGCAGCCGTCGGTGATCGTCCCCGAGCCGACCGAAACCAGCGCCTCGGCGTGGCGCGTGGCGTGGCGCAGCGCGTCGATCGCGCCGGCCTCCGGCCGCGGGTCGCGCCAGACAACCTCCTCGACGGTGCCCAGGGCTTGCAGCGCCTTGACGACCCGTCGGCCCAGGGCCTCGCGGGTCCGCTCGCCGGTGACCACCGCCAGGCGGCGGCCGCCGAGCAGCGGCGCCACCAGGTCCGCCTCGGCGCCGTCCAGCGAGCGGGCGATGACGATGCTCTCGACCGGCACCGGCGTCACCGCGCCGCTGCGCGGATGCCGCCACGTGCCGGCGACGAGCGCATCGACCACGCCGCCGTAGGTCTCCACCTGACCGCCCCCTGAAGCCTGCCGAACCGCCGCCAATCTGGCGGCGGGGGCCAGGGCCGGTCAAGCATCGCCGAGCAGGTGGGCGGGCAGGCGATGCCGAGACGGGCGCCGATGTCGGAACAACTGCCCCCTCACCCAGCTTCGACTAAAGCTCGACCTCCGGTCTCGCCTAAGTCTGCGCAACCCTCTCCCTCCAGGGGAGAGGGGATAAAGTGCTGCTACAGTTGAGTTTTCCCCTCTCCCCCGACGAGGGAGAGGGTTGCGCAGCCTTGTCGAGGCCGACGGCCGAGACGTAGGCGGAGCTGGGTGAGGGGGCAGTCGTTAAACGCAACAGACCTCACATCACCACGCCAGACACGCGATCACCCGCCGGTACCAGCCTGCTTCCAGTCGCCGACCTTGTTCCACCAGCGGTGCGGGTTGTCCTTGTCGTCGAGGCCTTTGCAGCGGCTGCGCAGGACCTCCTGTACGACGATCACCGGCTCGTAGTAGCTGTGCACTTCGTAGATCGCCTCGATGACCTGGTCGAGCAGCGCGCCGTCGCGCGGCAGGAAGAAGCGGACCTCGTCGACGCCGGGGCGCTTGCGGACCTCGTCCTCGGCGCCGGTGGGCGTGCCCTCGCGCGGCCGGTAGTATTCGATGCCGCCCGGGGCGCGGTAGGCGTTCTTGTCCGTGTTGCCCTGCTCGAGGGGGGCGACGTCGGTGATCCGCTCGAAGATCCTATCGACGTCCTCGTCGGGCGCCTGGAAGGAGACGAGCCAGAGGGGCTCCATGGTGATCGGCCGGGTCTCGAAGCCGTCCCGGATGATGGTCGCGCTCATGGCGGCGGGCTCCTGCGATTGCTTGGGCGCCTTGCCTAGCAGAGACTTGCTGACAGCACTCTGTCAGGAATGACGCGCCGATGTTCGAAGACCGCATCCCGACCGACGTCTGGGTCATGGCCCATGTCCGGCGCTGCTCGGCCGAGGGCGTCCCGGTGACGGTGGCCCGCAAGGGCGAGGCCAAGGGCGGCCTGCTGCTGCTCAAGCTCAACCAGCTCGAGCTGGGCTGCCGGGTGCTGTCGCAGCAGCGCGACCTGGACGGCAAGATGGGCTGGCTGGCGGCCTTCAAGGGCGGGCTGGTGCCGGAGGCCGAGGCGGACGCCTACATCGCGCGCGCCGTCGCCCGCGACCCGGACCTCTGGGTCGTCGAGGTCGAGGACCGCGACGGCAAGCACCCCTTCGAAGGCAAGGTTTTCTAGAGCGTTTTCCGCTGACGCGGACTCACGGCACCGGCCCGCTCCCCCTCCCGGCCACCCAATAGGATACTGCCGTGGGTGGCCGGGAGGGGGAGCGG
>JANQLT010000240.1 GCA_028280455.1 Kiloniellales bacterium | reverse complement strand
CCAAGCTGCGATGAGGTCCCCTCATCGCAGCTTGGCAAGCGCGACCGCGCGCCCGCAGCGAAGCGAGGAAAGCCTGCGTGGCGCTTGAACGCCATACGGACTGCGATGAGTCCACCTCATCGCAGTCCGGTACTAGTCGCGAGCGATCGGCACGCTGGCCACGTGGTCGTCGATTGCCCGGACGACACTGCCCGGCAAAGGCAGGTTCGCCTTCTCGGTCCGCCAGTGTTGATGGAACAGCGCGACCGTCTCGCGCGCGCTTTCCAGGACGAGAGTCGCGGGCAGTCGCGCCTTCGCCGCGAGATGCTCGAGCTCGTCTCTCGAGAAGTCGTCGAACCGCTTGCTTCGACTGACGGTCAAGGCGGCGTTCCTGTCCGGCAGGTAGGCCACCGTCGAGAGCAGATCGTAGGCGGGCGATAGCCTCGCGCTGCGCCGGTCCGGGTAGATCAGCGACCAGTTCTTCAGGTGCATGTCGGCATTGCCGATCAGCATGCTGAAGGTCAGGCGCCGGATCAGTTCCGCGATGTCGGCCTGGCTGCCTTCCACCGCGATCACCGAGGCGATGTTCCGCAAGCTCGCCTTCTTATATTTGTCTTCGGGATAGACTCCGAACACCTGGGCGAAGTCCTCGATGTGAACGCGACCGCCGTCCGGCGCGCGGTCGAAGCGCTCGATCGCCAGAGCCTGGCCGGCGATGGCGCCGAGGCCCTCCGGAAGATTGCCGATCGCGTCGAGATCCAGGAGCCGGATCCTGGGCACGTCGATGCCGACGAGGCGCGCCAAGCTGAGCATGGAGAACTCGTTCTCCGGCACGCTCGGGAAGCGCGACGAGGGCAGCTTCACGATCCAGGAGCCGCCGACGCCCTCGGCCGGGATCGTCAAGCCACCGGTAGACTCGTTGACCGCGGAGAACTTGAGCTGGACGCCGGCCAGGGAGAACCTCAGCGGGCCGGCCAGCCGCGAGTGCTCACGCCGTGGACTGGCGCCGTCCTGGCCCGCAGCCGGCGGCCACGCTTCGCCGTCGCTGGGCGCGATGGACACGGCCCCCGGCAGGTCCGGCCCGAGCGCCCAGAGCAGGAAGAACTCGCGCACGGGGCTCAGGCCGGCCCGCTCCGCCAGATAGCTGCGCAGGTGCCCTTCCGGCAGCAGGTTGGAGAAGAAGGGCAAGACGCGGGTCCGGGTGGGACGGAAGTCGGTCATCAGCTCGCCGAGTCGGTCCTTGAAGCCGAGGCTCAGGACGGGCCGGTCGCGATCGTCGATGTAGGCATCCCTGAAAGCGAGGAGCGTGCGGTCGCCGCCGACGTTGGTCAGGGTGCCTATGGGCTCGCCGTGGAGCCGCAGGTCGAGGGTGGAAACATCAGCCATCGTCGTCGTCGTCGAGACTGTAGGCCGGCCGCTGGGCGTCGGCCGGGAGCCTCTCGGTCGCCTGCCTTGGCGACCCTCTGCCGCCGCTGCTCCTGACGATGGCATTGACCGCAGGCACGGCATGGCGCGGCACGAGCGTGAGCTCCAGGTCGAGGTGGCGGGCGAGCTGAATGAGGCTCGAGACCCGCAAGTCGACGGCGCCTCGCTCGATGTTCGAGATGTGGCTTTGCGGCAGGCCCGAGGCTTGGGCGAGGGCCCGCTGGCTCAGGCCTTTTGCTAGCCGTGCAGCCTTGAGGGCCTGGGCAAGGCGTTCGACATCGTATGGCATTTTCGATCTATAATTATATATCGTATTTGCTTTGCGATATAATTTGATACATCGAATCAGTTTCCATTGCAAGAGAAATGATATATTATTCTATATAGAAAAGACCTAGAGATCTAGAGATCTATATCAGGCCATCTGGGACATGAGATAGGAGACCGGCCAGCGATCAGGCGCTCGGCGTGCAGACTCGCGCCGGCGTGCAAACGGCGCTAGGCCGCGGTGCCGCCGACCGTCAGGCCGTCGATCAGCAGGGTCGGCTGGCCGACGCCGACCGGCACGCCCTGGCCTTCCTTGCCGCAGGTGCCGATGCCGCTGTCGAGCGCCATGTCGTTGCCGATCATCGAGACCTTGGTCAGCACGTCGGGGCCGTTGCCGATCAGGGTCGCGCCCTTCACGGCCGGGCCCTTCTTGCCGTTCTCGACCAGGTAGGCCTCGGTGCAGGTGAAGACGAACTTGCCCGAGGTGATGTCGACCTGGCCGCCGCCGAAGGAGACGGCGAAGAGCCCCTTGTCGACCGAGGCCAGGATCTCCTCGGGGTCGCGCTCGCCGGCCAGCATGTAGGTGTTGGTCATGCGCGGCATGGGGATGTGGGCGTAGCTCTGCCGCCGGCCGTTGCCGGTCGGCGTCATGCCCATGAGATGGGCGTTCTGCCGGTCCTGCATGTAGCCGACCAGGATGCCGTCCTCGATCAGGGTGGTCGACTGGGTCGCCGTGCCCTCGTCGTCGATGGTCAGCGAGCCGCGGCGGTCCGCCAGGGTGCCGTCGTCGATCACCGTGACGCCGGGGCTGGCCACCCGCTCGCCGAGCAGGCCGGCGAAGGCAGAGGTCTGCTTGCGGTTGAAGTCGCCCTCCAGGCCGTGGCCGACGGCCTCGTGCAGCAGGATGCCCGGCCAGCCGGAGCCGAGCACCACCTTCATCTCGCCGGCCGGGGCGTCGACCGACTCGAGGTTGGCCAGGCCCTGGCGCAGCGCCTCGTCGGCGATCGACTGCCAGAAGCCGGGCTCGATCAGGCCGGTCACCGAGCGCCGGCCGCCGGCGCCGTAGCTGCCGGTCTCCATGCGCTCGCCCTGGGCGACCACCACGGCGACGTTGAGCCGCACGAGCGGCCGGACGTCGGCGAAGCGCTCGCCGCCGGCGCGCAGGATCTGGATCGCCTGCCAGGAGCCGGAGACCGAGGCGGAGACCTGCTTGACCCGGGGCTCCTTGCCGCGCAGGTAGCTGTCGATCTCGCCGAGCAGGCCGACCTTCTGCTCGAAGGGCACTTCGCCCAGCGGGTTGAGGTCGCTGTAGAGCTGCTGGTTGGTGCCGTGGGGCGCCGCGGCCATGGTGCCGGCATGGCCGGCCCGGACCGCCTTGACGGTCTCGGCGGCGCGCCGGATCGCGGCCTCGGAGAGGTCGCTGGCATGGGCGTAGCCGGCCGCCTCGCCGGCCACGGCGCGCAGGCCGAAGCCCTGGGAGGTGTCGAAGCTGGCGCTCTTCAGCCGGCCGTCGTCGTAGCCGAGGCTCTCCGATTGGCAGTACTCGAGGAACAGCTCGCCGTCGTCGGCGCCCTGCAGCGCCGCCTCGACCTGCCCTTCGACTCGGCCCCGATCGAGGCCGGCGCGATCGAAAAACAGGCTGTCGGTGGTGGCGAGGTGGCTCATGACGGCTTCCTTTGGACTCGGCAGGGTCCCCTAATATGGCCTTCTAACCTGTCTTTTGCACCACCGGTCGCCGGCGCGGCCGGTCGGGCCAAGCCGCCGGGAGTCGCCGATGTCTTCTTTGCCCCAGGACCATCCGCTGCGCGCCGAGCTGGTCAACGAGGTCCACGCCAGGCCCTTCGCGGAAGTCACGGCGCCCGTCCGGGTCTGCCATCTGGCGCTGCACTCCGGCGAGGCCGGGCGGGAGGCCGACCGGGCGCACCTGGAGGCGCTCTGCCGGCAGTTCTCGCTGCCGCCGCCGGCACCCGGCGAGAACCACATGATGGCCGACTTCGGGTCCTTCCGCCTGAAGTGGGAGCGGCACAGCGAGTTCTCCAGCTACAGCATCTTCTGCGACGGCGCCTCGCCCGACGGCCCCTTCTCCAGCAGCGCGACGGAGGCCTTGCCCGCCGACTGGCTGGCCGCGCTGCCGGGCCAGCTCATGGTGGCGATCCGCGCCGAGATCGAGGCCGCCGACGGCGTCCAGCGCGACCAGGCCGCGCTGGCCGCTCTGTTCGAGTCCGGCAGCTTCGCGGGCTCGCTGGTGGCCGGCGAGGCCGCGGCGGTCTGGATGGACTTCGCCCTCAACAGCGACGGCTACGGCCGCCTGCTGATCCAGGATCGCGGCTTGCGGCCGCGCCAGGCCGGCCGCCTCCTGCAGCGCCTGCTCGAGATCGAGACCTACCGGGTCATGGCGCTGCTCGCCCTGCCGCTGGCACGCCGCGGCAGCGCCATTCTGGCCGGGGCGAACGAGCAGATGCTGGATATCACCGGGCGCATGGCGACCCTCGGCGATCTGGACGCCGAGCGGGCCCTGCTCGACGACTTGAGCGAAGTCTCGATGGACGTCGAGCGGATCGCCGCCCAGACCGGCTACCGCTTCGGCGCGGCCAAGGCCTACCACGCCCTGGTGGGACGCCGCATCGCGGAGCTGCGCGAAACGCGCATGGAGGGCCTGCAGACGATCGGCGAGTTCATGGAGCGCCGCCTGGCGCCGGCCATGCAGACCTGTGAATCCGTGGGCGAGCGAATCGATCGCATATCCAGGCGCCTAGCCCGAGCGGGGCAGCTATTGCGCACCCGTGTGGATATAAACCTGGAGGCGCAAAACCGAGACCTATTGCGTTCTATGGATCGTCGCGCCAAGCTGCAACTACGCCTGCAACAAACGGTCGAGGGACTGTCCGTCGCGGCTATTACCTACTACCTCGTCAGCCTGGTCGGATATTTGGCAAAAGCCACAGCAGACTTGGGGTTGTCGGTTCCATACGATCTCGTGACGGGGCTTTCTATTCCTTTCGTCGCAGCTCTTGTGTGGTATGGTGTTAGGCGTGCTAAGCGTTTGCTTGCCAGCGGGTCCGGGCCGAAGGGGGTCTAGCCGCCGGACGAGTGGGCTAAGCCATTTCTCCCGTTCCCTGTCAGGTCATCGTGGCAGAAAGGCCGAATGCCTGGAATTCGGGACCAGCGGTCGAAGCTCGACCGCGTAGAGTCGATCAGCCGCGCCCTTGCCGGCTTGACGACCCGTCAAGGCGGCGGCCGCGCGCGCCTGGATGCGGCGATCAAGGCGCTCGCCATGGGTCTCGACTGCCCGGCCGCCATGGTCTGTTTGGGCGTCGATGGCGGGCCCGCCGAGACGCTGGTCCGGCGCGGCCGCAGCGGGCCGCTCAAGACAAGCAGCTTCCAGCCGCCCGAGAGCTTGCGTGACGCCTTCCGGCGGGCGGCTGCCGGCACCCGCTACTTCCACGAGCCGGTCGGGCCGGACGGGGGTCTCGAGCTGCCGACGGCGCTACGGTCGCCGCGCTGCCGGAGCCTGCGGGCCGAGATCGTTCTCGACGATGCCGGCGCGCCCTTGGCTTGCGTCCTGGCCTTTCTCGAAGAGGAGTGCGGAGAAGACCGAGCCGAGGAGCGCAACTTCTTCCGGCTGGTCGCCCAGCTTGCCGGCGCCGACTACCGCCGCATGCGCGCCGAGGCGGCGCGCGAGCGCAGCGAGACCGAGGTTCGCGGCCTGGTCGATGCCTCCACCGAGGGCGTCGTGGTCCATCGCAGCGACCAGCTGCTCTATGCCAACCGATCCTTCGTGCGCATGCTCGGCTACGGCTCCGTCGAGTCCGTCCTCGCGCTCGGATCCTTCGCCCTGACCTGCATTCCCGAGGATTGGGAGCACTTGGCGGCCCATTCCGAGGCCTGCGCCAGGGGCGAGCCGTCGAGCGAGCGCCTCGAATACAGCGGACTCGACGTCGAGGGCGGGGCCGTGCCCTTGGCGATGGAGTCGCAGGTCGTCGAATGGGACGGCGCCCCGGCCACCATGAGCCGGGTCACCGAGCTGCCGAGCGACCGACAGCTCCAGATTGCGCGCACGATCGATCCGGAGATCATCGATTCGGCCAACTTCGCGATCGTCGGCCGCCTGTTCGATGGCACGATCGTCACGTGGAACGGCGCGGCCGAGCGCATGTTCGGCTACTCGGCCGAAGAGGCGATCGGCCAGTCCATCGCCATGATCTTCCTGCCCGACGAAAAGCAGGGTTGGCAGACCATCAACGAGCAGCTGCTCCAGGCCGACGGCGTCGCCTCGATGGATTTCCAGCGCCGCCGCAAGGACGGCTCGACGGTCAGCATCCGGACGACCTTGACCCTGGCGCGCGACGCGGCCGGCGTGCCGGTCGGGGTTTCGAGCATCAACCAGGACATGAGCCCGGTTCGGCGCCTGGAGCAGGCACTGGAGCGCAACCAGACCCTGCTGCAGCGGGTCCAGCACATGGGCTCCATGGGCTTCTGGACCTGGCAGGTCGGCAGCGACGGTATCAAGCTCTCCGTCCAGGCGCGCCGGGTGCTCGGCATGGCGCCGGAAGACGGCAGCATCGCCTCGCTCGAGGACTACGTCGACCGGTTCGTCCACCCGCACGACCGCGCCCGGGTTGGCGAGATCCTGCGGCAGCTCGACGCCAGCAACAGCGTGATCAGCGATACCCACCGGGTGGTGCGCTGGGACGGTCGGGCGCGCTCCGTCCAGCTCTGGGGCGAAGCGAACTTCGACGAGTCCGGCAAGGCGCTGTCGATGATGGGTGTGGTCCAGGATATGACGGAGGTCGAGCGGGTGCGCGAAGCGCTGGTCGCCAGCGAGGCCCGCTTTCGCGATTTCGCCGACGTGGCGTCGGACTGGATCTGGGAGACCGGCCAGGACGGCTGCTTCCGCTACGTCTCGGATCGGATCTCGGCGGTCACCGGCTTCCCGGCCTCCTACTACATGGGCAAGAGCTGGGCCGACTGCATGGTGCAGCCGGCCGGTGTCGCGCAGAGCGTCTACGAGTCCGAATCGGCCGCCCGCAACGAGTTCCGCGACCTGACTTTCCGGATCGAGACCCGGGACGGCCGGGAGGCCTGGGTCGCCATGTCCGGCAAGCCGCGCTACGAGGCCAGCCTGTTCTTTCAGGGCTATCGCGGCGCCGGCAGCGACGTCACCGCGCGCAAGCGCTCCGAGGGCGAGCTGCGCCGGGCGGCGGAGGCGGCCGAGAAGGCCAACGAGATCAAGAGCCGTTTCCTGGCCGCCGCCAGCCACGACCTGCGTCAGCCGCTGCACGCGATGCGGCTCCTGGTGAGCTCCCTGACCTCGAGCGAGTCGGCCACGGAGCGCGGCGTGATCACCGCCGAGATCGCCCGCGGCCTGCGTTCCATGACCGACATTCTCAATTCCCTGCTCGACGTCAGCGAGCTGGACGCCGGCCGGGTCAAGCCGGAGGTCAAGGAGTTCAATCTCGGCCAGCTTTTCGAGACCCTGGCCGTCACCGCCAGCTCGCGGGCCGCGGAGAAGGGCCTCGACTTCCGCTGCCTGCCGACCAGCCTGCGGATTCGCTCGGACCCGGGCTTGCTGGCGCGGGTCGTCGAGAACTTCCTGTCCAACGCCATCCAGCACACCCAGGACGGCAAGGTGATCCTCGGCTGCCGCCGACGCGGCGACAAGCTGCTGATCGAGGTCTTGGACCGCGGGCCGGGCATCCCGCCGGACAAGCACGACGCGATCTTCGAGGAGTATTTGCAGCTCGAGGAATCGGCCGGCGGCGAGCGGGGGCTGGGCTTGGGCCTGGCGATCGTCCAGCGCTTCGCCGACCTGCTGCAGCACCGCATCGAGCTGCAAAGCCGGGTCGGCCGTGGCTCGCGCTTCGCCGTCGAGGTGCCTTTGGCGATCGACAGCGTGGCTCAGCGCGACCGTGGCGACGCGGCCGCGATCGGCCCGGTCGACTTGCGGGACAGCGTCGTCTTGCTGATCGAGAACGACGAGCGCGTGCGCGAGGCGACCCGTCGCCTCCTGCAGGAAGGCGGGGCGGAGGTGCTGGCGGTGAACGGCGTGCGCGAGGCGACCCGGCGGATGGCCCGTCGCAACACGCCGCCGGATCTGATCATGACCGATCTGAACCTCTCCGGCGGCGTCCTGGGCCCCGACGTGGTCGAATCGATCCGCTCGCGCTTCGGCTACATGGTCCCGGCGATCATCCTGACCGGCGAGACCCGTTCCGCCCGGCTCGAGGCGGCGGCGCGCAGCGGCTTGCCCCTCTTGCGCAAGCCGGCCAGCCCGGAGAGCATCTGGCGGGCGATCTCGGGTCTGCTACAGCTCGGCGAGGCGGCGGAATAGGCCAGCACAGCGCCGGCTTCCCATATCTCAACTATCGGCGGTCCGGCCCTTGACCGGACCGAGCCTTCGGAAGGAGTCCGCCATGCATCGCCCTCTCGTCGTCCTGGTCGCCGCCCTGCTTGTCCTGGTCTCGTTACCCCTGGCACCGGCGGGGGCGCAGACGGCGATGCAGGACGCCCGGCGCTGCGTCGAGCTGGTCAACGCCCGCAGCGACCTGGAGCGGGCGGTCGAGCACTGCAGCCGGGCCATCGCCTCCCGCGCCTTCAAGGGCGTCAACTTGGCGCCCCTCTACTACAACCGCGGCTGGGCCCGGGACGAGCTCGGCCAGCGCGAGGCGGCGATCGAGGACTACAGCAGCGCCATCGCGAACCAGACCGACCTGCTGCAGGCCTATGTCGCGCGCGGCTACGCCCATATGGTCGGCGGCGCGCTGGAGGCGGCGGTCGAGGACTTCTCGCTGGTTCTCCGAGTCGACCCGGAGGATTTCGTCGCCCGCTTCAACCGGGGCCTGGCCTATGAGCGTCTGGACCGGCGCGACCTGGCGGCGGCGGACTTCCGCAAAGCCGCAGAGCTGCAGCCGGACAACCCCCGCCTCCGGCTGATTCTAGAACAGCTCGAATGGCAGGCGCAGTAGCTTGGCAAATGGGCGCTTTTCGGCCGTCTGGCAGGCTTGTGAGGGCCGACCCTATGGGGTAGCTTGCGCCGCGAAAATCCGGGCCACGAACCGGCTTCAGGCACCCGAAAGACGGCGGTGGTAGTTGTGGTGAACGCGGCGCGCAACCGGCGCCGCGTTGCAGCGAGGAACAAGGCAAACATGACGCGTCTCGGACGTCTTTTCGCGCCCCTGGGCGTAGCGCTCGCGACCCCTCTCGCGGCGGTTCAGGCCGGTCAGCCCGAGCCCTGGGGCACGGGCTTCCAGCCCTCGGCCTCGACGACGATGGAGCAGATCAGCGCCTTCAACGACCTACTGTTGATCGTCATCTCCGCGGTTGTCGTCTTCGTGCTCGGCCTGCTGATCTACGTGATGTGGCGCTTCAGCGAGGCCCGCAACCCGATCCCCTCCAAGACCTCGCACAACACCCTGCTCGAGGTGCTCTGGACCGGCATCCCGGTGATCATCCTGGTGGTCATCGCCGTGCCCTCCTTCAAGCTGCTCTACTACGCCGACCGGGTGGAGGACGCCGAGGTCACCATCAAGGCCATCGGCCGCCAGTGGTACTGGAGCTACGAGTACCCGGACCACGGCGACTTCACCTTCGACGCCTACATGGTCGCCGACGAGGACCTGCAGGAGGGCCAGCCGCGGCTCCTGGCCACGGACAACGTGGTGGTCCTGCCGGTCGACACCAACATCCGGATCCTGGTGACCGCCAGCGACGTGCTGCACAACTTCGCCATGCCCTCGATGGGCATCAAGCTCGACGGCGTGCCGGGCCGGGTCAACGAGACCTGGGTGCGGATCACCCGCGAAGGCAGCTACTACGGCCAGTGCTCCGAGCTCTGCGGCACCGGGCACTCCTACATGCCGATCGAGATCAAGGCGGTCTCGCGCGAGGCCTTCGACGAATGGGTCGAGCAGGCCAAGGTCGAGTTCGCCAGGGTCGACGAGCCGGCGGCGCCCTCGGCGCCGGCGGCGGTCCAGCTCGCCGACGCCGACAAGCCGGCAAACGAGTAGCAGCGGAAAGCAAGAAGGAATAAGAGGGCATGGCTTACAGCACGAGCGACGCTCACGGGCACGACCATCACGACCACAAGCCCGGCTTCTTCGTCCGCTGGTTCTGCTCGACGAACCACAAGGACATCGGGACCCTCTATCTGGGCTTCTCGGTCATCGCCGGCCTGATCGGCGGCGTCTTCTCACTGATCATGCGCCTCGAGCTGCAGGACCCCGGCGTCCAGTACCTGACGGCCGACGGCAGCCCCGACGGCCAGCTCTGGAACGTGATCATCACGGCGCACGGCCTGATCATGGTGTTCTTCGTGGTCATGCCGGCGTTGATCGGCGGCTTCGGCAACTGGTTCGTGCCGCTGATGATCGGCTCGCCGGACATGGCCTTCCCGCGGATGAACAACATCTCCTTCTGGCTGCTGGTGCCGGCCTTCGGGCTCCTGGTCTGCTCCTCGATCATCGGCATCGGCGCCGGCACGGGCTGGACGATCTATCCGCCGCTATCCTCGGGACTCGGGCATTCGGGGCCATCGGTCGACATGGCGATCTTCGCCCTCCACCTGGCGGGCGCCTCCTCGATCCTGGGCGCGATCAACTTCATCACGACGATCTTCAACATGCGCGCCCCGGGCCTGACCCTGCACAAGATGCCGCTCTTCGTCTGGTCAATCCTGGTGACCGCCTTCCTGCTGCTGCTCTCGCTGCCGGTGCTCGGCGGCGCGATCACCATGCTGCTGACCGACCGTAACTTCGGCACCACCTTCTTCGACCCGGCCGGCGGCGGCGACCCGATCCTGTTCCAGCACCTCTTCTGGTTCTTCGGCCATCCCGAGGTCTACATCATGATCCTGCCGGCCTTCGGGATCATCAGCCACATCGTCTCTACCTTCAGCCGCAAGCCGGTCTTCGGCTACCTCGGCATGGCCTACGCCATGGTCGCCATCGGCTTCGTCGGCTTCATCGTCTGGGCGCACCACATGTACACGGTGGGCATGGACGTCGACACGCGGGCCTACTTCACCGCCGCGACCATGGTCATCGCCGTGCCGACGGGCATCAAGATCTTCAGCTGGATCGCCACCATGTGGGGCGGCTCGCTGCGCTTCGACACGCCGATGCTCTGGGCGATCGGCTTCATCTTCCTCTTCACGCTCGGCGGCGTGACCGGCGTGGTCCTGGCCAACGCCGGCATGGACCTGGCCTTCCACGACACTTACTACGTGGTCGCGCACTTCCACTACGTGCTCAGCCTGGGCGCCGTGTTCGGCATCTTCGCCGGCTTCTACTACTGGATCGGCAAGATGTGCGGCCGCCAGTACCCGGAGTGGGCCGGCAAGCTGCACTTCTGGACGACCTTCGTCGGCGTCAACCTGACCTTCTTCCCGCAGCACTTCCTGGGCGCGCAAGGCATGCCCCGGCGCTACATCGACTATCCCGATGCCTACGCCGGCTGGAACCTGGTCTCCTCGCTGGGTTCCTACATCTCGCTCGCCTCGACGGTGTTCTTCGTCGTCATGGTCTTCTACACCTTCGCGGCGGGGCGTCGGGCCGAGGCCAATCCCTGGGGCGAGGGCGCCACGACACTGGAATGGACCGTGTCGTCGCCGCCGCCCTTCCACACCTTCGAGACCTTGCCGCGCATCCGCTGAGGCGGGCGCGGCCGGGTGGGGCGAGTTGACCTGAGGTGAGCCGACTGACCCAAGAGGTGGCGCTGTCCGGGGCTGCGGTCGAGTGGCAGCCGTCCGGCGCGGCCGTGCGCGACTACATCGCGCTGCTCAAGCCGCGGGTCATGACCCTGGTGGTCTTCGCCGGCGTCGCCGGCCTGGTCGCGGCGCCGGGCGAGCTGCACCCGCTGCTGGCCGCCGTCGCCGTGCTCTGCATCGCCGTCGGCGCCGGCGCCGCCGGGGCCATCAACATGTGGTACGACCGCGACATCGACGCGGTCATGACCCGGACCCGCATGCGGCCGATTCCGGCCGGCCTGATCGAGCCGGCCGAGGCGCTGGCCTTCGGCGTCGTGCTGGCGCTCTTCTCGGTCATGCTGCTCGGCGTCGCGGTCAACTGGTTCGCCGCCGGGCTGCTCGCCGCCGCCATCGTCTTTTACGTCTTCGTCTACACCGCCTGGCTCAAGCGGCGCACGCCGCAGAACATCGTCATCGGCGGCGCGGCCGGCGCCTTCCCGCCGTTGATCGGCTGGGCCGCGGTGACCGGCGAGGTGGGCCTCGACGCCCTGCTGCTGTTCCTGCTGATCTTCCTCTGGACGCCGCCGCATTTCTGGGCCCTGGCGCTCTATCGGCAGAGCGACTACGCCAAGGCCGGCGTGCCCATGCTGCCGGTCGTCGCCGGCAAGGCGGCGACCCGGCGGCAGATCCTGGCCTACGCCCTGCTGCTCTTCCCGGTCGCCTTGGGCCCGGCGCTGATCGGCACGGCCGGCCTGGCCTACGGCGCCGTCGCCGCGGCCGCCGGCGGTCTCTTCATCCTGCTGGCCTGGCGGGTGCTCAAGGAGCACGACGACCGCTCCGCCCGCAGCCTGTTCGGCTACTCGATCCTCTACCTCTTCGTGCTGTTCGCCATGGTCATCGTCGACCGCGGCGGCGCCTTGATCGGACCCGTGGTGTGGTGAGCATGGAATCCGGACTGCCCGAGCTGGACGAGATCCTGCGCAAGCGCAAGCGCCGGAACTGGGCCGTGGCCGGCGTGCTGGTCGCCTTCGTGGTCATCGTCTACCTGGTTTCCCTGGTACGCATGGGAGGCGGCTGAGCCATGACCGCCCACAGCCCGCAAAGCTTGCGCGAGGGCACGCGCCGCAACGCCAACCTTGCCATTCTGCTGACCGGCGTCGTGGCCGGCATGGTCGGGCTCTCCTTCGCGGCCGTGCCGCTCTATCGGCTGTTCTGTCAGGTGACCGGCTTCGGCGGCACCACCCAGGTCGCCGAGCAGGCACCGGCTGAGGCGCTCGAGCGCCTGATCACCATCCGCTTCAACGCCGACGTCAATCCGGAGCTGCCCTGGCGTTTCCGCCCCGAGCAGCGCGAGGTGACGCTCAAGGTCGGCGAGCAGGGCCTGGCCTTCTACGAGGCCCGCAACGTCTCTCAGCAGCCGGTCACCGGCACCTCGACCTTCAACGTGACGCCGCTCAAGGCCGGCCCCTACTTCGCCAAGGTCGAGTGCTTCTGCTTCCAGGAGCAGCTTCTGGCGCCGGGCGAGTCGATCCAGATGCCGGTCTCCTTCTTCGTCGATCCGGCCATCATGGAGGACCGGAACCTCGAAGACGTGACCACCATCACGCTCTCCTACACCTTCTTCCGGGTGACGGAGGAGGCGCAGGACGACGCTGTGCAAGCCGGCCTCGAGCTCGAGTCGGCGACGGACGAGACGATCAATTGACGCGGTGCCGCGCGGCAGCGCTTGGGGGATGAGGATTGAGACATGAGTGAAGCCCACGCCGAGTCCGAGGGTGTGAAACACCCCTACCACCTGGTCGATCCCAGCCCCTGGCCTTTCGTCGGCTCGATCGCCGGCGGCACCTTGGCGGTCGGCACCGTGCTCTACATGCACGAGATCACGGGCTGGCTGATACCGATCGGTGTCGTCCTGGTCCTGCTGACCATGTTCCTGTGGTGGCGCGACGTCGTGAAGGAAGCGACCTTCCAGGGCGTGCACACGCCCATCGTGCAGCTCGGCCTGCGCTACGGTATGTTGCTGTTCATCGCCTCCGAGGTGATGTTCTTCGTGGCCTTCTTCTGGGCCTTCTTCGACGCGTCGCTGTTCCCCAAGGAGGCCACCGGCTTCATGTGGCCGCCGGAGGGAGTCGAGGTTTTCGATCCCTTCGATCTGCCCTTCCTCAACACGCTGGTGCTGCTGCTCTCGGGCTGCACGGTGACCTGGGCGCACCATGCCCTGCTGCACGGCGACCAGCGCAACACGGTGATCGGCCTGCTGCTGACCGTGATCCTCGGCATCTTCTTCACCGCGCTGCAGGCCTACGAATACTCTCACGCCGCCTTCGGCTTCACGGACGGCATCTATTCCTCGACTTTCTACATGGCCACCGGCTTCCACGGCTTCCACGTCATCATCGGCACGATCTTCCTGATCGTCTGTCTGTTCCGGGCGATGGCCGGCCACTTCAAGCCGGACCATCATTTCGGCTTCGAGGCGGCGGCCTGGTACTGGCACTTCGTCGACGTGGTCTGGCTGTTCCTGTTCTGCTGCGTCTACTGGTGGGGGGGCTGACGCGGCGGCCGTGGACGAAGAGGGCTACTCCCCGAGAGTCTCGCCGGTAAAGGTCGGGTTGGCCTGCAAGTGCCCGCGTTGCGGGCGCGGGCCGCTGTTCGACGGCTTCCTGACGGTGGCCGAGCGCTGCACGGCCTGCGGCGCCGACCTGAGGAAGGCCGATAGCGGCGACGGCCCGGCCGTCTTCATCATCTTCATCCTCGGTGCCGTCGTCGTGCCCCTGGCTCTGCTGCTCGAGGCGCGCGTCGCGCCGCCCTACTGGGTCCATCTGGTGCTCTGGCCGCCGGTCATCCTCGGCGGCTCGGTCGCCCTGCTGCGGCCCTTCAAGGGCGTGCTGATCGCGCTGCAGTACCACCACCGGGCCAGCGACTCGGGCATCGAGCGCTACGACTGAGCGCCGTGGCCGCCGTCCGCCGATTCCGCCCCGGCCTCTGGCTGACGCTCTGCAGCCTGATCAGCTTCGCCCTGCTGATCGGCCTCGGCGTCTGGCAGCTTCAGCGCCTCGATTGGAAGACGACGATGATCGCCGAGCGCGCCGCCCGGCTGGAGGCGCCGGCGCTGACCCTGCCGGCGCGCATCGTGGTGCCCGAGGCGCTCGAGCTGCGCCGGGTCACGCTGACCGGGCGGTTCCTCGATCGCGAGTTCCATCTCGGCGGGCGCAGCCACCGGGGCGAGGTTGGCTTTCACATCGTCATGCCCCTGCTGCTGGAGGACGGCCGGACCATCCTGGTCGACCGCGGCTGGGTGCCGGCGCCGCTGCGCGATCCGGCGCGGCGGCCGGAGTCCCGGCCGGCCGGCCCGGTCGCGCTGCAGGCCGTGCTGCGCAGCGGCGGCTGGAAGGGCCGGGCGCTGTTCCGGCCCGACAACGCGCCGCAGGACAACTACTGGATCTGGCTGGACCTGCCGCAGATGGCCGAGCAGGCGGCCCTGGAGCGGCCGATCACGGCGCTCTACGCGGTCGCCCTGCCGGCCGAGGGCGCGAGCGATGGCTTGCCGATCGCCAGCGCGCCGAGCCTGGAGATCCGCAACGACCACCTGCAGTACGCCCTGACCTGGTTCTCCCTGGCGGTCGCGCTCGCCGTCATCTATGTGATGCTGTCCCTGCGACGGGAGGAGACATGACGACCGCCGAGGCCCGCCTCGACAACCACCCCTACGGCGCCCTCGAGCGCCGCTGGCACCGCATGAGCGCCTTGAGCGACGCCGCCGGCGTGCTCGGCTGGGACATGTCGACCGTCATGCCGACCGGCGGGGCGGAAGCGCGCACCGAGCAGCTCGCCGCGCTCGACGTGATCTGCCACCAGCAGATCAACGACCCGGCCCTGGCCGATCTGCTCGACGCCGCCGAGGCCGAGGCCGCGACGCTCGACCCCTGGCAGACCGCCAACCTGCGCGAGATGCGCCGCGAATGGCGCCGCGAGACGGCGCTGCAGGCCGACCTGGTCGAGGCCCTGTCGCGGGCCTGCAAGCGCTGCGAGATGGCCTGGCGCGAGGCCCGGCCGGCGGCCGACTTCGCCGGCATCCTGACGCCCTTCGAGAACCTCCTGGCCCTGGTCCGCGAGTCGGCCGAAGCCCTGGGCAACGCCCTCGGCCTCGATCCCTACGACGCCCTGCTCGACGGCTTCGCGCCGGGCACCACGGCGGTGCAGATCGACAACGTCTTCCAGCCCCTGGCCGCCTTCCTGCCGGACTTCATCGAGCAGGTGCTGGCCCGCCAGGCCGCGGCGCCCCAGGCCATCCCGCTCGAGGGGCCCTTCCCGGTGGACCGTCAGGAGGCCCTGTCGCGCAGCCTGATGGGCGTGCTCGGCTTCGACTTCGCCCACGGCCGGCTCGACGTCTCGGCCCACCCCTTCACCGGCGGCGTGCCCGACGACGTGCGCATCACCACCCGCTACGACGAGGCCGACTTCATGTCGGCCATGATGGCGACCCTGCACGAGACCGGCCACGCGCTCTACGAGCGCGGCCTGCCGGCGAACTGGCGCCTGCAGCCGGTCGGCGAGTCCGGCGGCATGGCGCTGCACGAGAGCCAGTCGCTGATCGTCGAGATGCAGGCTTGCCGCTCGGCGGCCTTCGTCGGCTTCGTCGCGCCCCTGCTGCGCGAGGCCTTCGGCGCCGACGGCCCGGCCTGGCAGGCCGACAACCTGCTGCGCCTGGTCACCAAGGTCGAGCGCGGCTTCATCCGGGTCGACGCCGACGAAGTGACCTACCCGGCGCACATCATCCTGCGCAGCCACCTCGAGCGGGCGATGATCGCCGGCGACCTGGCGCCCGCCGACCTGCCCGGCGCCTGGAACGACGGCCTCGAGGGCCTGCTCGGCATCCGCCCGGAGAACGACCGGCTCGGCTGCCTGCAGGACATCCACTGGTACGACGGCGCCTTCGGCTACTTCCCGACCTACACCCTGGGCGCGATGATCGCCGCCCAGCTCTTCGCCGCCGCCCGCGAGGCCCATCCCGAGATCCCCGAGGCGATCGGCCGGGGCGACTTCGCGCCGCTGCTGACCTGGCTGGGCGACAAGATCCACGGCCAGGGCTCATTGCAAGAGCCCGACGCCCTGCTGATCCGCGCCACCGGCAAGCCGCTCGACCCGGCGATCTTCCAGGCGCACCTCAAGAGGCGCTATTTGGATTGAGTGCCTCCAGGGCCCATCTTTCACCATAGGACGGGGTTGCCGTCCTATTCGAAAGGGCCGGAGGAGCGCGCAATGCAGATCGGGAAGATCGCCGGCAAGGCCGCCGGCATGGCGGCGGACACGGTCGGCGACCTGCTGGGTCAGGCCGGCTTTCCGGAGACCGAGTACGGCCTCGCGGCCTTCCTCTTCGACCGGATCGCCCAGGTCGAGAAGCAGACG
The DNA here is from genome assembly GCA_028280455.1 of Kiloniellales bacterium. Classification (GTDB taxonomy): domain Bacteria; phylum Pseudomonadota; class Alphaproteobacteria; order Kiloniellales; family JAKSDN01; genus JANQLT01. The sequence goes on along the minus strand of JANQLT010000240.1, from coordinate 41,766 downwards.
GTCGAGCGCGACCGGGCCTACTACCTGCAGCTCATGCGCGAATGCCTGGAGACCGTGCGCGAGGGCCGGACCGCCCCGGACGCCCCGGCCGAGGGCTGAGCGCGGGTCCGGGGACGGCGGCCTTGCCACCCTGGGTGGGGGCTGTCTAGATAGGCGGTCCTATCCAAGGCCCGGATCCAGGCTACATGCGGTACATCTCGACTCGCGGTGAGGCGCCGGTCCTCGGTTTCGAGCAGGTTCTGCTGGCCGGCCTGGCGCGCGACGGCGGGCTCTATGTGCCGGAGGCTTGGCCGCGGCTCTCGGCCGAGGAGATCCGCGGCCTGCGGGGCCTGCCCTATGCCGAGCTGGTGACCCGCATCGCCGCGGCCTTCGTCGAGGGCGAGATCGAGGAGTCGGTGCTGCGGGCCCTGGTCGCCGAGGCCTACGAGGGCTTCGAGCATGCCGCCGTCGCGCCGCTCAAGCAGCTCGGGCCCGCGCTCTGGCTGATGGAGCTGTTCCACGGGCCGACCCTGGCCTTCAAGGACTATCCGCTGCAGGTCGTCGGCCGGCTGTTCGACCGCGTGCTGACCGCGCGCGGCGGCCACGTGACCATCGTCGGCGCCACCTCCGGCGACACCGGCTCGGCGGCCATCGAGGGCTGCCGCGGCCGGGCCAGCATCGACGTCTTCATCCTGCACCCCGAGGGCCGGGTCTCCGAGGTGCAGCGCCGGCAGATGACCACGGTGCAGGAGCCCAACGTTCACAACCTGGCGATCGCCGGCAGCTTCGACGACTGCCAGGACATGGTGAAGGCGCTGTTCAAGGACCAGGCCTTCCGCGACGAGGCCAGCCTCTCGGCGGTCAACTCGATCAACTGGGCCCGGATCATGGTCCAGGTCGCCTACTACTTCCACGCCGCCCTGGCCCTGGGCGCGCCCGAGCGGCCGGTCGCCTTCTCGGTGCCGACCGGCAACTTCGGCAACGTCTTCGCCGGCTACGTCGCGATGCAGATGGGCCTGCCGATCGCCAAGCTGATCGTCGGCTCGAACCGCAACGACATCCTGACCCGCTTCTTCGAAAGCGGTGCCATGACCATCGAGACGGTCGAGCCGAGCCTCTCGCCGAGCATGGACATCCAGGTCTCCAGCAACTTCGAGCGCCTGCTGTTCGAGCTGCTCGGCCGCGACGGCGCGGCGGTGTCGCGGACCCTGGAGGGCTTCCGCGACAGCGGCCGCTTCTCGCTCGAGCCGGCGCTGCTGCAGGAGGCGCTGAAGGTCTTCCAGGCCCATCGCTGCAGCGACGAGGAAAGCCTGGCCGAGGTCGCGCGGGCCCACCGCGAGACCGGGGAGGTGATCGAGCCGCACAGCGCCATCGGCCTGGCCGCCGCCCGGGCGGCGCAGGAGTCGCTCGAGGTGCCCGTGGTCGCGCTGGCGACGGCGCACCCGGCGAAGTTCCCGGACGCCGTGGAGCGGGCCATCGGCCGGCGGCCGGCGCTGCCGGCGCGGGCCGCCGACCTCTACGAGCGCGAGGAGCGGGTCACGCGCCTGCCCAACGAGCTGGCCGCCGTCCGCGCGCACATCCGCGAGCGGCTGCGCGTCCCGGGGGCGGCGTGAGCGTTCAGGTCACGCGCCTGGCGGGCGGCCTGACGGTCGCCACCGACCGCATGGACACGCTGGAGAGCGTCTCGGTCGGCGCCTGGGTCGGCGTCGGCACGCGCCAGGAGCCGGAGGCGGTCAACGGCGTCGCCCACCTGCTCGAGCACATGGTCTTCAAGGGCACGGCGCGGCGCAGCGCCAAGGACATCGCCGAGCAGATCGAGGCGGTCGGCGGCCACATGAACGCCTACACCGGCCGCGAGACCACGGCCTTCTACGCCAAGGTGCTGGCCGAGGACCTGCCGCTGGCGGTCGACGTCATCGCCGACATCCTGCAGCATTCGACCTTCGACGAGGAGGAGCTGAAGCGCGAGCGGGCGGTGGTGATCCAGGAGATCGGCCAGGCCAACGACACGCCCGACGACATCGTCTTCGACTTCTTCCAGGAGGCCGCCTATCCGGAGCAGGCGATGGGCCGGCCGGTCCTGGGACGCGCCGAGGTCATCGCCCGGCTCGGCCGCGAGGACCTGCGCGGCTACCTGGCGGCCCACTACGGCCCGCAGCAGATCGTGGTCGCGGCGGCCGGCAAGGTCGAGCACGCCGCCTTCGTCGATCTGGTCGCCAAGGCCTTCGGCAGCCTGCCGGGCAACGGGGCGGTGCCGGCGGCCGGCGCCGCCGACTATCGCGGCGGCGAGTTCCGCGAGGCGCGCGAGCTGGAGCAGGTCCATCTGCTGCTGGGCTTCGAGTCGGTCAGCTACCACGACCCGGACTACTACCCGACCCTGGTGCTCTCGACCCTGCTCGGCGGCGGCATGTCCTCGCGGCTGTTCCAGGAGGTGCGCGAGAAGCGCGGCCTGGTCTATTCGATCTACTCCTACGCCGCGACCTACAGCGACGGCGGCCTGTTCGGCATCTATGCCGGCACCGGCGAGACCGAGGTCGAGGAGCTGATCCCGGTGGTGGCCGACGAGCTGAACAAGCTGAGCCAGGCCGTCGAGGAGGAGGAGGTCGAGCGCGCCCGCGCCCAGCTCAAGGCGAGCATCCTGATGAGCCGGGAAAGCAGCGGCGCCCGCGCCGAGCAGCTCGGCCAGCAGATCCTCGCCTATGGCCGGCCCTTGAGCGTCGAAGAGGTGGTCGGCAAGATCGAGGCGGTCGACGGCGAGGCCGTCCGCCGGCTCGGCACCAAGCTGGTCGCCAGCCGGCCGACCCTGGTCGCCTTGGGGCCGGTCGGCCGGGTCGAGGCTTACGACAGCCTGACGGCGCGTTTCGCCTGACGGAGGCGTCGCGTGCGTCTGCCGGTTCTCCGCGGTAAGGCCCCGGGCGATGCCGTTCTGCGCCGCGGCCGCATCACGCTCAGGCCGCCCAAGCAGGGCGACTGGAAGCTCTGGGCCGAGGTGCGCGAGCAGAGCCGCGACTTCCTGGCGCCCTGGGAGCCGACCTGGCCCTACGATGCCCTGACCCGCCGCGCCTTCCGCCGGCGCGTCCGGGCCTACCACCAGGAGATCCGCCAGGGCAGCGGCTTCAGCTTCCTGATCGTCCGCAACAGCGACGGCGCGCTGCTCGGCGGCGTCACCTTGAGCAACCTGCGGCGCGGCGTCGCCCAGGCCGCCAGCCTGGGCTACTGGATCGGCGAGCCCCATGCCCGCCAGGGCTACATGTCCGATGCCATCGCCCTGGTCCTGGACTACGCCTTCGAGCAGCTCGGCATGCACCGCATCGAGGCCGCCTGCCTGCCGCACAACGACGCCAGCAAGAGCCTGCTCCTGAAGATGGGCTTCTCGCAGGAGGGCTACGCCCGGCAGTACCTGCGGATCAACGGCTCCTGGCAGGACCACCTGCTGTTCGCCATCCTGCGCAGCGACCCCCGGCCGTCGCTGCCGGTCTAGCTTTTCTCGGCCGCTGCCAGGCTCGGCACCCAGACGTAGCCGTCGGGATCGGCGATGTAGACCTCGCGCAGGCCGTGGGGCTTGTCGGCGGCCGCCGCGAGCACCGTCTCGCCGCGCGCCCGGGCCCGGGTCTCGGCGTCGTCGGGATCGATGTCGTAGAGCCGCAGCTCGGCGCCGGCGCCGCGGATCGCGCCGTCGCCGGTCAGGCCGAGCAGGGGGTGCTCGCCGTAGGTGTGGTCGGCGTGCAGCATCCATTCCTGCGCGCCGTGGCGCAGCACCGCGAAGTCCCGGTCGGCATAGACCAGCTCGACGCCGAGCACCGCGGTCTGAAAGGCGACCGCGCGCGGCACGTCGCGCACCAGGAGGTTGACGCCGAAGCCCTTGAGCGAGCGGCCGTAGGCATCGGCCGGCATCCAGGGCTCGCCGATCCGCTGCTTCATTTCAGCTCGACCTCGACGAAGGAGAAGGGGAAGTCGTTGGCGTTGATCACGTCGTGCTCGACGCCGGCTTGCCGGAAGTAGCACTGGCCGGCGGTCAGCTCGGCGACGCTCTCCGCGCCGTCCGGCCCGATCAGCTTCAAGCGCCCCGTGGTGCTCGGCACGATAACGTAGTCGTGCTCGTGGCGGTGATAGCCGGTCGCCGCGCCGGGCGCGAAGCGGAACTCGGTGACGCGCACCCGCTCGTTGTCGATCTGCAGGGTCGCTTGTGCCTGCTCGGCCATGGCTTTGCCTCCTTGACCGTCAGCCTAGTCCGCGCCCGGCCGCGGCCGGTAGGACCAGTTCGCCCCGAGCGCTGGGGTCAGGGCGCGGCGCGGGACCGGGAGCGCGTCCAAATCGTTCCCTCCACCCTCGAGGGGAAGGATTTGGGAGAGGGCGGACGGGCCGAAGGCCCGGCCCATGAAGACTCTCCTCAAGATCGGCGGACGCCGATCGCCCCCCTCCTCGATCCTCCCCCTCGCGGGGGGAGGAAGGTGATTGCTGCCCGGTCGGGGCCTGGACGGCGCCCGGCGGAGCGGCTAAAGCGGCGGGTCCCTTTGCCCGCGAGCCGCCATGCTGCGCCCCGAAAGCCGGATCATCACCGCCATCGTCACCGCGCTGGTCGCCTTCGGCGCGATCTCGACGGACCTCTACCTGCCGTCGCTGCCGGCCATCGCGGTGCAGTTCCAGGCCGGCGCCGGCTCGGTCCAGCTCACGCTCTCGGTCTTTCTCGTCGGCTTCGCCGTCAGCCAGCTCGTCTACGGGCCGCTGTCCGACCGCTTCGGCCGGCGCCCGGTGCTGCTCGCCGGGCTGGCGCTCTACGTCGCCGCGTCGCTCGCCTGCGCGCTGGCCGGCAGTCTCGCCTTGCTGATCGTCGCGCGCTTCTGCCAGGCGCTGGGCGCCTGCGCCGGCGTGGTGCTCGGCCGGGCCATCGTGCGCGACCTGCACGAGCCGGCGCAGGCGGCCAAGGTGCTGTCCTATATCGCCTCGGCCATGGCCCTGGCGCCGGCGCTCGGGCCGATCCTCGGCGGCTACGTCGAGGCCTGGCTCGGCTGGCGCGCCAACTTCCTGCTGCTGGTCGGCTTCGGCGCCCTGACCTGGCTGGCCTGCCTGAGCCTGCTGCCGGAGACCAACAGCCGGCGCAATCCCGAGGCGACGCGCATCGGCCGCTCGCTGGCGATCTACCGCGAGCTGGCGGCCCACCCGCTCTATCGCGGCTACGTGCTGATCTGCGCCTTCGGCTATGCCGGCATCTTCGCCTTCATCTCCGGCTCCTCCTTCCTGCTGATCGAGGTGCTCGGCCTGCCGCCGGAGCGCTACGGCCTCTGCTTCGCCGCCGTGGTCGCCGGCTACATGATCGGCGCCTTCACCTCGGGCCGGCTGACCCTGCGGCTCGGCCTGGAGCGGCTGATCGCGGTCGGCGCCGTCATCGGCCTGGCCGCCGGCCTGCTCGCGGCCGGCCTGACGCTGTTCGCCGCGCCGACGGTCGCCGGCCTGGTCGCGCCGGTCTTCCTCTACCTGATCGGTGCCGGCCTCATGCTGCCGAACGCCATGGCCGGCGCCATGGGCCCCTTCCCGGAGCGCGCCGGCGCCGCCTCGGCGCTCCTCGGTTTCGTGCAGATGGTCTTCGCCGCCGGCCTCGGCGTCCTGGTCGGCCAGCTCCACGATGCCAGCGGCCGCAGCATGACCTTCGCCATCGCCGCGGTCGGCCTCGGCGCCGCCGTCACGGTCTGGTCCATGGCGCAACGCCGCCGGGCGCGGGTGGAGGTTTCCTAAGACTGGTTTGGCGTTGAGACTGGTCTAGCGCTGCGGGCCGCCGTCGCCGGCGTTGCCGCCGAAGCCGCCGTTGCGCGCCGGCGCCTGGGGCTCGTCGTCGAAGTCGATGGTCAAGCTGCGCAGGATGCGGGCGATCAGGCCGACCTCTTCCTGGGTCGGCGGCTGTTCCGCCAGCGGGGAGGACGGCGCGGGCGGCGCCGGGTAGGCGACGGCGGTCTCGATAGGCGCGCCGGGCAGCGGCCGGGCCGGCTCGCCTTCCAGGGCGCGGGTCATCAGCTTGCCCCAGAGCTCGGCCGGCAAGGTGCCGCCGGTGACGCTCTTCATGGAGGCGCCGTCGTCGTTGCCGAGCCAGACCCCGGCGACCAGCTCCGCGGTGAAGCCGACGAAGAGCGCGTCGCGGGAGTCCTGGCTGGTGCCGGTCTTGCCGGCGGCCGGCCGGCCGGGGTTGGCGCGCTTGCCGGTGCCCCAGGCGACGACGGCGCGCATCAGGTCGGTCATGCGGTTGACGTTGTCCGACGCGATCACCCGTCCGCCGCCGCCGCCTTCGCGCCGGTAGAGGATGGCGCCGGAGGCGCTGCGGATCTCCTCGATGCCGTAGGGCCAGACCGCCTCGCCGCGGTTGGCGAAGGCGGCGTAGGCGCCGGTCAGCTCGAGCAGCGTGACCTCGGAGGTGCCCAGCGTGATCGAAAGCTCCTTCTGCATCTCGGAGGTCACGCCGAGGCGCCGCGCCGCGTCGGCCACCGCCGCCGCGCCGGTCTCGCGCCCGAGCCGCACGGCCACCGAGTTCAGCGAGCGGGCGAAGGCCTCGCGCAGGGTGACGTCGCCGTAGTACTTGCCGGCGAAGTTGCCCGGCTGCCACTTGCCGACCTTCACCGGCGAGTCGGTGATGCGATGGTCGGGCAGCGCGCCCTGCTCGAGCGCCGCCAGGTAGACGAAGGGCTTGAAGGCGGAGCCCGGCTGGCGCAGCGCCTGGGTCGCCCGGTTGAACTGGCTGGCGCCGTAGTCGCGGCCGCCGACCAGGGCGCGCACGGCGCCCTCCGGGCTGAGCACGACGATCGCCGCCTGACCGACGCCCCGCTCGGCGCCGGGGCCGGCCAGCAGCGCCTCGGCCTCGGCCTCGGCGATCGACTGGATGCGGGCGTCGAGGCTGGTCACCACCACCAGGTCCTCGCTCGGCTCGCCGACGAAGCTCGGCACCTGGGCCAGGACCCAGTCGGCGAAGTGCCGCGCCTCGCGGCCGAAGCCGGGGCGCCCCTGGCTCTTCTCGGCCTCGGCCCGGGCCGCTTCGCCGGCGCTGACGAAGCCGGCCTCGACCATGGAGGCGAGCACCAGGCGCGCGCGCCGGTCGGCCAGGTCGGGGTCGTTGGCCGGGTTGTAGCGCGAGGGCGCCTTCAGCAGGCCGGCCAGGAGCGCCGCCTCGTAGAGCGAGACCTGCGCCGCCGGCTTGCCGAAGTAGCGATGCGCGGCGGCGTCGACACCGTAGGCGCCGGCGCCGAGGTAGACCCGGTTCATGTAGAGCGTGAGGATCTGGTCCTTGCTGAAGCGCTGCTCCAGCCAGAGCGCCAGCAGCAGCTCCTGGGTCTTGCGCTTGACGGTGCGCTCGGGCTTGAGGAACAGCACCTTGGCGAGCTGCTGGCTGATCGTCGAGCCGCCCTGCACCACGCGGCCGGCGCGCAGGTTGGCGACCACCGCGCGGGCCAGGCCGAAGACGTCGAGGCCGGGGTGCTCGTAGAAGCGGCGGTCTTCCACCGCCAGCACCGCCTGGGGCAGGTGCCGCGGCACGGCGTGAACCGCCACGGTCTCGCCGTAGACATCGCCGAACACGGCGATCTCCTTGCCGTCGGCGGCGACCAGGGTGACGCTCGGCCGGCGCGCCGTCTCGGCCAGGGCGCTGACGTCGGGCAGGTCGTAGGCGTAGAAGGCGACCAGGCCGGCCAGGGCGACGAAGAGCCAGATCCCGAGGACGATCAGGCCGCGCAGGATCACCCCGCCCCAGCGCCGCCGGGGCGCGGCGGCCTTGGCGCGGCCCGCCTTTCCCCTAGGCTTGCCGCCGGCCTTCTTGCTGGTCGCCTTGCGTTTCGTCATGCCCCTAGATCTAGAAGAAACGGCCGCTTCGCACCATAGATATGGCCGAATCCCACCCGATACCGCTCGATGCGCGACTTGACCCCCATATTGTGGCGCGCCTAGGGCGCCGCCGTGTCAAAGCCATGCCGAAGAGTCGGCCAGAGCGGCCTCGCGCCCGGCTGCCTGCACGTGGTACGGCAGGAGCGTGGCGAAGATCCAAGCCATCGCTCGATTTCGTGCCGCGGTCGCGCTCTTTGCGGCGGCGGCCTGCAGTCCGGCCTCGACCTTGCCGAAGGAAGCCATGGACGAAAGCCTGCCCCTGGACGCGCGGCTCGATGCGCTGGTACCGGCCTTGCTCGCCGAGCACAAGGTGCCCGGCGCGGCCCTGGTCTTCCTCGCGCCCGATCGGACGCTGGTCCGCGGCTACGGCCTGCGCCGGGCCGGCGGCGGCGAGCCGGTCGGCCCCGAGACGCTCTTCGAGGCCGCCTCGCTCGGCAAGCCGCTCTTCGCCTATGTCATGATGCAGCGGGTCCTCGACGGTGCGCTCGATCTCGACCGGCCCCTGGCCATCGGACTCGAGCGCTTGCCCAGCGAGGACGAGGCGCTGTTCCGGCAGATCACCGCGCGTCACGTGCTGTCCCACACGACCGGCCTGCCGAACTGGCGCCCGAAGCACTTCACGCCGGAGCCGGAGCCACTGCGGGTGCATCGCGTGCCGGGCAGCGCGTACGGCTACTCGGGCGAAGGCTTCATGTACCTGCAGCGCGTCAGCGAGGGGCGGCTCGGCGAGTCGATGGAGAGCATCGTGCAGCGATCGCTGCTCGCGCCCCTGGGCATGGCGACGACAAGCTATACCTGGGCCGAAGCGTTCGAGTCGGATCATGCCCTGCCGCACGACGACAAGGGCGAGCCTGGCCAGCCGCGGCGCCTGCACAAGGTCGGCGTCGCCTATTCCCTGCACAGCACGGCCAGCGACCTCGCGCGCTTCCTGGAGCGCATGCTGGCCGAGGCCGATCCCGTCGCCGAAGCCATGCTGGCGCCCCAGGTCGAGATCGAGGGGCGGCTCGCCTGGTCGCTCGGCTGGGGCCTGGAGCGGCGCGACGACGGCGACTGGTTCTGGCAATGGGGCGACAACAGCGGCTTCAAGCACGTCGTCTACGGCTCGCGCAGCCGGCGCCGGGCCGTCCTGGTGCTGACCAACGGCGACAAGGGCGCCAACGTGCATTCTGTGGTGGTCGAGACCCTGCTGGGCTTTCGGCCCGAGGCGCTCGACTTCCGGATGATCCGCTATTGAAGGCGCGGCCGTTCAGGGCCGCCGGCGGCGCCGGAGCAGCGCGAGTCCGGCCAGGCCCGCGACCATGACGGCCAGAGTCCCCGGCTCGGGGATCAGGGTGCCCGCGTAGTTGAAGCGGACGATCTGACTGAGGCCGCCGTCCGTGCCGGTGCCGTCGAAGGCGACGTAGAGAATCGAGGAGACGGGATCCAGGGTCACGCCCTCGGCGATGCCGAGCACGCCGGTCAGGATGCTGGCGAAGGGGAGCTGCATCAGCAGCACGCCGTTGCGGCTCACCTCGTAGAGCCTGTTGTTGTCGTCGACCACCAGCACGTTCCTGGTCAGCGGGTCGTAGGTGACGCCGCGCGGATCGGTGAAGGCCGGGTCCAGCAGCTCGGTGTTGAACATCGAGCTGACGTTGAGGTCGAGATCGGTGAAGGAGATCGTCTCGAGGCCGGAGTTGGCGAGGATCAGCCCACCCGTGCGGCTGTCCGGGGCCAGGCCCTCGACATCGTCCGGGCCGGAGAAGAACGCGCCGATCTGGGCGCCGGCCTTGCTGACTTCCAGGAAGTTGCTCTCGTCGTCGGTCAGCAGCAGGTTCGCGCCGCGAAAGCCGATGCCCGCGGTGAAGGGGTCCGAGGGGATCGGCTGCGGGGCGGCGAAGCTGCTGTTCACCACGCCGGTCGCCGGGTCCACGTTGAAGACGTTGCCCGAGGTGTCGGCGATGTTGGTCGAGACCCAGAGCGAGTTGTCGGTCGGGTCGAACTCGAGCCCGTGCGGATTCTCGAAGCCGTAGCTGTTCAGGAAGGTCAGCTCCAAGGCGCTTGCCGTGCCGGCCGCCAGGCAGGTCAGGCCGCAAGCCGCGAGCGCGCCGAGAATCCGCTTCATCCGTTCCGCCCCCCGCATGACAACAACGCCAAATCGACAACCGGAGGTGATGGTAGTGGCGGCAGCGGGAGTCGACCAAGGCCGGGATTGGCCCAAAGGACCTAGTGGCCCCATATGTCACAAGGAAGACAGGGTTTCTGTCACATTCGCCGGGCTCGGAGGCCACTCGGCGTGGCTTCGCGCGCCGCTCTTCTTTAGTCTCTGGCGGCTGTTCTCCCCGGGCCGGCAAAGCCCGGACATCGCGAAAGGTCATGACGTGCCGCGTTGGCTCCTGCTCGCACTGCTGCTCGCCGCCGCCCTCGGTCTCTTCACCTTTCTCGGTGATCGCAGGGCGACCATACCGGAGTCCTGTCAGGCGGCCGGAGCCGCGCTCGACGCCCAGGACTACGACCTGGCGATCGACCAGTACCTGCTCTGCCTGGACGACGAGAGCCTGCCGGAGGAGGTCATCTCGCAGGTCTTCGTCCGCCTCGGCATCGCCTATTCCGCCAAGGGCAACCACTATCAGGCCATCAGGGACTATTCCGACGCGATCCGGCTCAATCCCAACCATGCCTGGGCCTACAACAACCGCTGCTGGAGCTACGGTCAGCTCCGCCAGGCCGAGGAGGCCCTGGAGGACTGCAACCGCGCGCTCCAGCTGCTGCCCGACCAGCCCGAGATCCTCGACAGCCGCGCCCTGGCCTTCTGGCTGCTCGGCGACCAGGACAAGGCGCGCGCCGACCTGGAGCGCGCCCGCCGAATCGACTCCTCGGCGCCGACCTGGCAAGCGCGCTTCGAGGAATTCGAGGAGATGTTCTGAGGCGGCGGTTTTCTGCACCGAGGAACCCCAATCTAGTCACCCTCGGGCTTGACCCGAGGGTCCATCGATCCGTTGGCACGAACCTGCGCGCCTAGAAATGGATGCTCGGGTCAAGCCCGAGCATGACATGAATGGGTTTGATGAAGGCAAGCTCCGAGGGAGCGCCGTCAGGCCTTTCGGCAGAAGACCTCGATCGGGATGATCTTGTCCTCGTTCAGGCCGCGCGCGACGTTGGCCATGACCTCGGGGCCGAGCGCGCCGTGCATCAGGAACACCGAGCGGTGCGGCGGCTTCTCGCCGCGCTCGACCAGCGCCCGGCTGCGGGCGCCGAAGTCGAGGGCCGCCTGCTTGGTGTCGCGCCAGCGCTCGACCGTGAAGCCGGCGGCCTCCAGGCCGCTGCGCGTCTCCTCCGGCGTCGACAGGAAGCTGGAGTCCGCGGTCCGCGCCCAGGGCGTCGGGTAGGTCAGCGCGCCGGCCGGGCCTTGCGCGACTTCCGAGAGCGCCAGCCAGCCGCCGGGCTTGAGCACCCGGTGGATCTCGCCGTAGAGCGCGGCCTTGTCGGCGATGTTCATGGAGACGTTCATCGAATAGGCGCCGTCGAAGCGTGCCGCCTCGAACGGCATGGCGAGGGCGTTGCCTTGCTCGAAGGCCACCCGGCTCTCCAGCCCGAGCAGGCCGGTGATATGCCGGGCGACGTCGCAGAACTCCCGGGTCAGGTCGATGCCGGTGACCCGGCAGCCGAAGCGGTCCGCCAGGAAGCGCGCCGGGCCGCCGATGCCGCTGCCGACGTCGAGCAGGTGATCCTCCGCCGAGACCTCGAGTCCCTCGGCCAGCTCGAGGGTCGCTTCCATGCCGCGGCCGTGGAACTGGTCGTGGGGCGCCAGGGCCTCGATCGTCGGCCGCTTGGGATCGACGCCGTCGTCCCGCAGGGCGGCTTCCAGGCGCTCGAGGAGCTGTCCGCTGGTGTAGTGATCGGCGATCGTGGCGTCGTCGGTCATGGCGTCTCGTCTCTCTGGCAGCCGCTCAGAGCCGCGGGTCGTCGAGGCCGGGCGGGAAGCGGCGCGGCAGCAGGCCGGCCTGGAACCACTGCACGAAGCTGTAGATGGAGTAGACCGGCAGGCCGGTGGCGGCGCGCAGGTCGGCGGCGTAGGGCATCATGTTGGTGCACTCGAGCAGGATCGCGCCGACGTCGGGATGCCGCCCGGTCAGCTCGGCGCCGGCGGCGAGCAGGTCGCGGCGCGCCGCCTCGACGTCGAGGCTGGGCTCGTCGTCGAGGATGGCGCGGCTGAAGGCTTCGCCCGCGTCGGTGCCGACCACCGGCGTCTCGGCGTCGACGCCGGCCGCCGCCAGGTGCTCGGGCGACAGGGCGGCGGCGCAGATCGTGACGATGCCGACCCGGCGCCCCGGCGGCAGCAGCCGCTCGATCAGCGGCGCCTGCATCAGCGAGGAGGTCGCCACCGGCACCGACAGGGCCGCGGCCAGGTCGCCCTGGAACAGCGACAGGAAACCGCAGGTCGTGGTGATGCCGTCGGCGCCCTGATCGACCAGGTCGCGGCCGGCCTCGACGAAGCGCTCCAGCAGGCCCTCGGCCCGGCGCCGCACGACGTGGTCCGGCGAGGCGCCGCGCACCACGCGGTAGGCGACCGGGAAGGGCCAGGTCATGGCGTTGCCCATGTCGCCCTGGATCCGCGGGAAGCGGGTCTCCAGCATGAGGATGCCGACGGCCGCGCCGTAGACGGTCTTGCCGCCGCGCGCCGCGCCGGGCTGGTTGGTGAGCCGGTTGCCGAGATGCGGGTCGCTCATGGGCGCGGGCCCTCGCCGAGGCCAGGTTCGAGAGGTCTCTATACACGGCTTTGGGGCAGGGGGCAGCACCCGGCCGCTGCACGAGGCTGCGGCAGCGCGGGGCGAATGGGTAGCCTAGTCCGATGTAGGGCTATTGCGCGCCTGGGCGGCTTCACGTAGGTGTCATGGCCAAGGACACCGCAACCGCAAGGCGGTGACCGATAACAGAAAGCCAGAACAGGAGGCAGGGATGCTCAAGACAGTTGCTCGATCACGGACCGTTGCGGCGAAGCTCGTTGCGGCAGGTCTCGGGGCGGCTTCGCTCGCGCTTTTGGCGACGGGCGCGGCGGCGGGCGAGAAGTGGGACATGCCCATGGCCTACGCCGACAGCAACTTCCACACCCAGAACGGCAAGGCCTTCGCCGAGGCGGTCAACATCGCCACCGGCGGAGAGCTGGAGATCGTCGTCCACGGCGGCGGCTCGCTGTTCAAGGGCAACGAGATCAAGCGCGCCGTGCAGACCGGCCAGGCGCCGATCGGCGAGCGGCTGCTCTCGGCGCACCAGAACGAGGACCTGCTGTTCGGCTTCGACTCCGTGCCCTTCCTGGCGACCTCCTTCGAGGACTCCGAGAAGCTCTGGAAGGCGGCGCGGCCGACCATCGAGAAGGTCCTCGACAAGCAGAACCTGGTGCTGCTCTACGCCGTGCCCTGGCCGCCGCAGGGCCTCTACTTCAAGAAGGAGGTCAACGCGCTGGGCGACATGGAGGGCCTCAAGTTCCGCGCCTACAACTCGGCCACCGCGCGGCTCGCCGAGCTGGCCGGCATGCAGCCGGTGCAGATCGAGGCGGCCGAGCTGTCCCAGGCGCTGGCCACGGGCGTCGCCGAGTCCTTCGTCTCCTCCGGCTCGACCGGCTACGACAGGAAGGTCTGGGAGCATCTGACCCACTTCTACGAGGTCAATGCCTGGCTGCCGCGCAACTACGTGATGGCCAACAAGGACGCCTGGGAGTCGCTCGACGAGTCGACCCGCAACATCGTCACCGGCCTGGCGAAGCTCGCCGAGCTGGCCGGCACGACCAAGTCGCAGCAGCTCACCGACTGGTACATGGCGCAGCTCGCCGCCAACGGCATGGCCGTGCAGCCGGCCGGCGACCAGCTCCGCAAGGACCTCGAGGGCATCGGCGCGACCATGACCGAGGAATGGCTCGGCGGCACCGGCGACGACGGCAAGGCCATCATCGAGTCCTTCAAGGCGATGTGACGCAAGGCAATGTGAGGCTTCGGCCGCGGGCCGGACCGAGGCGTCCGGCCCGCGGCCGCTCTAGCAGGCCGCTGAAGAACTGCGAGCGGCCACCCTCGCCCTTCGTCCCTCGACAAGCTCGGGATGAGGAGGCTCAGGGTGAGGGTGAGCTTCTTCAGTTGTTTCACCTCATCCTGAGCCTGACGAAGGATGACCGTGGGCAAGGGCGCAGGACTTTTTCAGCAGCCTGCTAGCTTTTTGGAACCGGCGATCCGGGGGGATGTCGGGACATGAGAGCGCTGGGACGAGGTCTCAGGCCGATCCTCGATCGGCTCTATAACGTCTGCGGCGGCATCGCGGCGGTCTTCCTGATCCTGATTCTGCTGACCATCGTCGCGCAGATGGTCGCCCGCTGGACGGGAACGACCTTCCCCGGCGCGACCGACTACGCCGGCTACTTCATGGCGGGCGCCTCCTTCCTGGCCTTCGCCTATGCCCTGAACCACGGTGCGCACATCCGGGTGACGCTGTTCCTGAACCGCATGGGCGACAAGCGGCGCCTGGGCGAGCTCTGGTGCTTCGGCGTCGGCGCGGCCGCGGCGAGCTACTTCGCCTACTACGCGATCAAGGCGACCTACTGGTCCTACAAGCTCAACGACATCTCCCAGGGCCAGGACGCCTCGCCGATCTGGGTGCCGCAGCTCACCATGTCGATCGGCACCACGGTCCTGGCCATCGCCCTGGTCGATCACTTCCTGCGCATCCTCTTCGGCGGCATGCCGGCGCTCGGCGACGAGTCCGCCGAGGACCATCACACCGAGTGACGGGCGGGTAGGGGACGAAACGCCATGGAAGGCTTCGCACTCACCGGGATCTTTCTCTTCTCGCTGTTCCTGCTGCTCGGCACCGGCGTCTGGGTCGGGCTCGCCCTGCTCGGCGTCGCCTGGATCGGCATGGAGCTCTTCACCACGCGGCCGGCCGGCGACGCCATGATCACGACGATCTGGACCTCGTCGTCGAGCTGGACCCTGACGGCCCTGCCGCTGTTCATCTGGATGGGCGAGATCCTCTACCGCACGCGCCTCTCCGAGGACATGTTCCGCGGCCTGGCGCCCTGGATGGCGCGCCTGCCGGGCCGCCTGCTGCACACCAACATCGTCGGCTGCACGATCTTCGCCGCGGTCTCCGGCTCCTCGGCGGCGACCCTGACCACGGTCGGCAAGATGTCGATCCCGGAGCTGCGCAAGCGCAACTACCCGGAGCACATGATCATCGGCACCCTGGCCGGCGCGGCGACGCTCGGCCTGATGATCCCGCCGTCGCTGACCCTGATCGTCTACGGCGTGACCATCAACGAGTCGATCTCCAAGCTGTTCATCGCCGGCGTGCTGCCCGGCATTGTGCTGGCCAGCCTGTTCATGGGCTACGTCGCCGTCTGGTCCTTCGTGCGCAAGAAGGAGGTGCCGCCGCCGGAGCCGCCGATGACCCTCGGCCAGCGCATCGCCGAGGCGCGGTTCCTGATCCCGGTGATCATCCTGGTGCTCTTCGTCATCGGCTCCATGTATCTCGGCATCGCCACCGCGACCGAGGCGGCCGCCTTCGGCGTCATCGGCGCCCTGGTGCTGGCCGCCGCCCAGGGCTCGCTCAGCCGCCACACCTTCATGGAGAGCCTGCTCGGCGCGACCCGGACCTCCTGCATGATCGCCCTGATCCTCGCCGGGGCCGCCTTCCTGTCGCTCTCCATGGGCTTCACCGGTCTGCCGCGCAACCTGGCCGCCTGGATCGATTCCCTGGAGCTCTCGCCCTACGTCCTGATCTTCGCCCTGATGATCTTCTACATCATCATCGGCTGCTTCCTGGACGGCATCTCCTCGGTCGTTCTGACTATGGCGGTGGTCGAGCCGATGATCCGGCAGGCCGGTATCGACGTGATCTGGTTCGGCATCTTCATCGTCGTCGTGGTCGAGATGGCGCAGATCACCCCGCCCATTGGCTTTAACCTCTTCGTTCTACAGGGCATGACCAAGCACCAGATCAGCTACATCGCCAAGACGGCCCTGCCGATGTTCCTCCTGATGGTGCTGATGGTCGGAATCCTGGTGGTGTTTCCGGAGCTCGCCACCTACCTGCCCGAGAACATGCGACCCGGCCCCGGCTAGACCACCACGCAAAGCCCGCCGAGGGCCCGGAAACCGGCGGGTCCGGCGCCCCCGCGCCGGGGCGGCTCGCTTGCGCCCCGAGAGCGAAGGTGGTTCACTGCCGGCAAAGGTCTTGGGGAAGACCGTCAGGCTGTCTGGGGGAGGAGGCTTCATGGGTAAAGCATTGATAGGATTGGCGCTTCTGGCGGGGTTATGGGCCTCGCCAGCGCTCGCGGCGGAGGTCAAGCCGGGCCTGCTCTACAACATGGGCGGCAAGTTCGATAAGTCCTTCAACGAGGCCGCCTACAACGGTGCCGAGGCCTTCAAGAAAGAGACCGGCATCACCTATCTGGAGTTCGAGCCCTCGACGGAGGCGCAGCGCGAACAGGCCTTGCGCAACATGGCCCGGCGCGGCGCCAACATCATCGTCGCCGTGAGCTTCGCGCAGACCTCGGCGGTCGAGACCGTGGCGGCCGAGCTGCCCGACGTGAAGTTCACCCTGATCGACGGCGTGGTCGAAGCGCCCAACGTGCAGTCGGTCATCTTCAAGGAGCACGAAGGCTCCTTCCTGGTCGGCATGCTCGCGGCCATGGCCTCGAAGACCGGCAAGGTCAGCTTCGTCGGCGGCATGGACATCCCGCTGATCCGCAAGTTCGCCTGCGGCTACGAGCAGGGCGCCAAGCACGTCAATGGCTCGGCCGAGGTGCTGGTCAACATGACCGGCAACACGCCGGCGGCCTGGAACGACCCGACCAAGGGCGGCGAGCTCGCGCGCAGCCAGTTCGACCGGGGCGCGGACGTGGTCTTCGCCGCGGCCGGCGGCACCGGCGTCGGCGTCTATCAGGCGGCCAAGGACTCCGGCAAGCTGGCGATCGGCGTCGACTCCAACCAGAACCACCTGCATCCCGGCACCATGCTGACCTCGATGGTCAAGCGGGTCGACGTGGCCGTCGCCGAGGCCTTCAAGTCGGCCATGGAGGGCACCTGGGAGCCCGGCTTCAAGGTCCTGGGCCTCGCCGAGGACGGCGTCGCCTGGGCCCTCGACGACGACAACCGCTCGCTGATCAGCGCCGACATGGAGGCCAAGATGGCGGCGGCGCAGAAGCAGATCGTCGAGGGCGGCATCTCTGTCGCTGACTACACCGCCAACAACGCCTGTGAGTACTGAGGCGCCTCAGCCCTCGAAAGACGGGGCGGGGGAAGACGGTCCCTTCAAGGGGCCGTCGGCGATCGAGGATCGGCTGCCGAGCGAATTGCTCGCGATCGCGACTCCCGCCATCGAGCTGCAGGGCATCGACAAGAGATTCGGCACGGTTCACGCCAACCGTGCGGTCGATCTGAAGATCGGCCGCGCGTCGATTCACGGCATCGTCGGCGAGAACGGGGCCGGCAAGTCGACCCTGATGAAGATCCTCTACGGCTACTATCAGGCCGACAAGGGGCGGATCCTGATCGACGGCCGGGAGACCCGGATCGCCCGGCCGAGCCAGGCCATCAAGGCCGGCATCGGCATGGTCCACCAGCACTTCATGCTGGTCGACAACTTCACGGTCCTCGAAAACCTGATGCTGGGCGCCGAGGGCGCCTTTTGGATCCGCGGCAGCTTCAACAACGCCAGGGGCGTGCTCTCGCAGGTCTCCTGGGAGTACGGCCTGGAGGTCGATCCCGACGCGGTGGTCGGCGATCTGCCGGTCGGCGTGCAGCAGCGGGTGGAGATCCTCAAGATCCTGTTCCGGGGCGCCGAGATCATCGTGCTCGACGAGCCGACCGCCGTGCTGACGCCGCAGGAGACGCAGGAGCTCTTCAAGATCCTCAAGCGGCTGCGCGCCGAGGGCAAGACGGTCGTCCTGATCACCCACAAGCTGCAGGAAGTGATGGAGGTAACCGACCGGGTCACCGTGATGCGCGACGGCGCCGTCGCCGGCACGCTCAACACCGCCGACACCAACAAGCGCGAGCTGGCCGAGCTGATGGTCGGCCGGCGCGTGGTCCTGCGCGTCGAGAAGACCCGGGCGACGCCGGGCCGGCCCTGTCTCGAGGTCGATCAGCTCACCGTGCGCGACGAGAGCGGCACGGCGCGCGTCGAGGACATCACCTTGGCCGTGCACGAAGGCGAGATCCTCGGCATCGCCGGCGTCTCCGGCAACGGCCAGTCCGAGCTGATCGAGGCCCTGGCCGGGCTGCGCCGCATCGACGCCGGCAGCATCCGCCTGCGCGGCCAGGTGGTCGCCCTGCCCAATGCCGAGCTGAGCCCCGCCGACATGCGCAACCTCGGCGTCACCCACGTGCCCGAGGACCGGCTGAAGATGGGCCTGATCAGCGCTTTCGACGCCAGCGAGAGCGCGATTCTCGGCTACCAAGGCGACCGCGCCTACAACGGCCCGCTGCTGAGCGACCGCGGCAAGATCGTCAACCACTGCGCCGACCTGATGCAGAAGTTCGACGTCCGCCCGCCGGAGCCGCAGTGGCGCAGCGGCGCCTTCTCCGGCGGCAACCAGCAGAAGCTGGTCTTGGCCCGCGAGATCGAGCGCGATCCCATCCTCCTGCTGGTCGGTCAGCCGACCCGCGGCGTCGACGTCGGCGCCATCGAGTTCATCCATCAGCGCCTGATAGAGATGCGCGACGCCGGCAAGGCGATCCTGCTGGTCTCCGCCGAGCTCGACGAGATCCTCGGCCTGGCGGACCGGGTCGTGGTCATGTTCGAGGGCAAGATCGTCGGCGAGCTGACCGCCGAAGAGGCCTCGCCCAAAAAGATCGGCCTGATGATGGCGGGTGTCGTAGGAAACGGCTCGTGAAAGACGAAGCGCTGCCAGCCTGGGTCGAGTATTTCGCGATCCCCGGCATCAACCTCCTGATGGCCCTGATCATCGCCGGCCTGGTGGTGGTCTTCATGGGAGAATCGCCCTGGGTCGCGCTCGGCGCGCTGCTGGGCGGCGCCTTCGGCTCCCTGGAGCAGTTCGGCTACACGCTGTTCTACACGACCAGCTTCATCTTTACAGGGCTGGCGGTCGCCGTCGCCTTCCACTGCGGCCTGTTCAACATCGGCGGCGAGGGCCAGGCCATGATGGGCGGGCTCGGCGTGACGCTGGTCTGCCTCGGCTACGACGGCACCTCCTGGCCGCTGCTCTTTCCGCTGGCGGTCATGGGTGCCATCGCCTTCGGCGCGCTCTGGTCCTTCCTGCCCGGCTACCTGCAGGCGACCCGCGGCAGCCACACGGTCATCACGACCATCATGTTCAACTTCCTGGCCGCGATCCTGCTGAACTACCTGCTGGTCGAGGTGCTGATCGCGCCGGGGCAGCAGTCGCCGCAGACCATCCGCTTCGACGAGGCCGGCCATCTGCCCTTCGCCCACGACCTGCTGCGCGGCTTCGGCCTGGAGACCGGCCGCTCGCCGCTCAACATCACCTTCCTGCTGGCCCTGGCGGTGGCCGGGCTGGTCTGGCTGTTCCTCTGGCGCACCCGCTGGGGCTACGAGATGCGCGCGGTCGGCCAGAGCGAGCCGGCGGCGCGCTACGGCGGCATCTCGCCGGGCCCGATGATCGTCATGGCCATGGTCATCTCCGGCGCGCTGGCCGGGCTGATGGGCGTCAACGAGGTCATGGGCTCGCAGCACCGCCTGGTCCTCGGCTTCACCGCCGGCTTCGGCTTCGCCGGCATCGCCGTGGCGCTGATGGGCCGCAACCATCCCTTCGGCGTGGTGCTGGCCGCCCTGCTGTTCGGCGTGCTTTACCAGGGCGGCAGCGAGCTGGCCTTCGAGATCCCGACCTTCACCAGCGACGTGGTGGTGGTGATCCAGGGCCTGGTGATCCTCTTCTGCGGCGCGCTGGAGAACATCTTCCGCAAGCCGATCGTGCGGATCTTCGAGATCCGCCGCCTGTTGCGAGAGCTCTGATGGCCGAGGCGCTGATCTTCGTCCTGCTGATGATCGACGCGACCATCCGCGTCGCCGCGCCCCTGGTGCTGGCCGCCTTCGCCGGCATGGTCGCCGAGCGCTCCGGCGTCATCGACATCGGCCTGGAGGGCAAGATGCTGGCCGGCGCCTTCGCGGCGGCCACGGCGGCGGCCATGACCGGCTCGGCCTGGCTCGGCCTGATCGCCGCGATCCTGGTCTCGATCGCCTTCGCCATGCTGCACGCCTATGCCTGCGTCACCCACAACGGCAACCAGGTGGTCTCCGGCATGGCGATCAACATCCTGGTCGCCGGCCTCGGGCCGACCCTGGCGATCGCCTGGTTCGGGCTCGCCGGCCAGACGCCGAACCTGGAAGGCCCGGCGCGCTTCGCCGGCTTCGCGCTGCCGGGCGCCGACGTGCTGGAGGCGCTGCCCCTGGCCGGGCCGCTCTACAAGGAGGTGATCAGCGGCCACAACATCCTGGTCTACCTGACGGTCGCCCTGATCCCGGTGGTCGCGGTGCTGATCTACAAGACCCGCTTCGGCCTGCGCCTGCGCGCGGTCGGCGAGAACCCCCATGCCGTCGACACCGCCGGCATCTCGGTCGCCCAGTTGCGCTACCTGGCCATGGCGGTGAACGGCGCGCTCTGCGGCATCGCCGGGGCCTATCTCTCGACGGCGGCGGCCGCCGGCTTCGTGCGCGACATGTCGGCCGGCAAGGGCTACCTGGCGCTGGCGGCGATGATCTTCGGCAAATGGAAGCCGGTGCCGACCGTGCTCGCCTGCCTGCTCTTCGCCTTCGCCGACGCGCTGCAGATCCGCCTGCAGGGCGTGGCGATTCCCGGCATCGGCGAGATCCCGGTGCAGGCGATCCAGGCGCTGCCCTACATCCTGACGGTGGTCCTGCTGGCCGGTTTCGTCGGCAAGGCGGTGGCGCCCAAGTCGAGCGGCATCCCCTACGTGAAGGACCGCTGAGGGGCCGGGTGGGGCGATGAGCGACCTGGACGCCATGCACGCCCGCGCCACCGAGGTTCGGCTCCGCGCCCACGCGCCCTATTCCGGCTTCAAGGTCGGCGCTTGCTTGCGCAGCGACGACGGCCGGCTCTTCGCCGGCTGCAACGTGGAGAACGTCGCCTATCCGCAGGGGCTCTGCGCCGAGGCCGGCGCCATCGCCGCCATGGTCGCGGCCGGCGGCGGCAGGATCGAGGAAGTGATCATCGTCGCCGAGGGCGAGCCGCTCTGCACGCCCTGCGGCGGCTGCCGCCAGAAGCTCGCCGAGTTCGCCGGGCCGGACACGCCGATCCATGTCGCCTCGCCCCAGGGCATCCGCGCCAGCTTCACCCTCGGTGGCTTGCTGCCGGAGTCCTTCCGCTTCGAGAAGGCGGCGCCGTGAGCGCCGCCGCCCGCCTGCTGCCGCTGATCGACCTGACCAGCCTGCAGGACGACCAGGCCGACGACGTCGCCAGTCTCTGCGCCAAGGGCCGCACGCCGCGCGGCCCGGTCGCCGCGCTCTGCTCCTGGCCGCGCCATGTCGCCGCCCTGCGCTCTTGCCTCGGCGAGGCCGGGCCGCCCTGGCTGGCGTCGGTGGTCAACTTCCCGGCCGGCGCGGCCGACGCCGACGCTGCCTGCGCCGAGGCCCGACAATGTGTCGCCGCGGGCGCCGAGGAGCTCGACCTGGTCTGGCCCTACGAGGCCTGGCTGGCCGGCGAGCGCGAGGCCGCCTTGGCCCTGGTCGCCGCCGTACGCGAGGCGGCGCCGGGCGCGCGGCTCAAGGTGATCCTCGAGACCGGTGCCTTCGCGGAGGACGCGGCGGCCATCGAGGAGGCCGGTGCCGGGGTCATCGCCGTCGGCGCCGACATGCTCAAGACCTCGACCGGCAAGAGCCCGACCGGCGCGACGCCGGTCGCGGCCCGCGCCATGCTGGAGGCGATCCGCGCCGCCGAGCGGCCGGTCGGCTTCAAGGCCTCGGGCGGCATCCGCAGCCTCGAGGAGGCGCTGGGCTACGTCGGGATCGCCGAGGACGTGATGGGCGCGGGCTGGGTCGCGCCCGAGACCTTCCGGATCGGCGCCTCGCGCCTGCTCGACGAGGTCCTGGGCGCGCTCGGCGAGGCCTGATGGCGCGCTTCCTGCCGCAGGAGACGATCCGCGCCAAGCGCGACGGCGGCGCGCTCGACGAGGCCCGGATCGAGGCCTTCGTCGCCGGCATCACCGACGGCACGATCAGCGAGGGACAGGCCGCGGCCCTGGCCATGGCGATCTTCTTCCAGGGCCTGTCGCGGCCCGAGTGCGTGGCGCTGACCCGGGCCATGACCCAATCCGGCCGCCGGCTCGACTGGCCGGGCGTCGAGCGGCCGGTGCTCGACAAGCACTCGACCGGCGGCGTCGGCGACAAGGTCAGTCTCATGCTCGCCCCGATCGTCGCGGCTTGCGGCGGCGCCGTGCCGATGATCTCCGGCCGCGGCCTCGGCCACACCGGCGGCACGCTCGACAAGCTGGACTCGATCCCCGGCTACCGCAGCAGCCCGGACATCGCGCTGTTCCGGAAGACCGTCGCCGAGGTCGGCTGCGCGATCATCGGCCAGACCGACGACCTGGCGCCGGCCGACCGCCGGCTCTACGCGATCCGCGACGTCACCGCGACGGTCGAGTCCGTGCCGCTGATCACCGCCTCGATCCTCTCCAAGAAGCTGGCCGCCGGCCTGCAGGGCCTGGTGATGGACGTCAAGGTCGGCAGCGGTGCCTTCATGGCCGAGATCGACCAGGCCCGCGCGCTTGCCGAGTCCATCGTCGAGGTCGCCAAGGGCGCCGGCCTGCCGACCCGCGCGCTGATCACCGACATGGACCAGGTGCTGGGCAGCAGCGTCGGCAACGCCCTCGAGGTCGAGGAGACCCTGGACTATCTGAGCGGCGCCGCGCGCGAGCCGCGGCTGCATGCGGTGGTGACCGCGCTGGCTCGCGAGATGCTGAGCCTCGGCGGCCTGGCGGGCGACGACGTCGAGGCCGCCGCCGCGGTCGACAAGGCTCTGCAGAGCGGCGCAGCGGCCGAGCGCTTCGAGCGGATGGTGGCCGCCCTCGGCGGCCCCGCCGATCTCCTGGAGCGCCGCGACGCGCACCTCGCCAAGGCGCCCCTGGTCGTGGCGGCGTATCCGGCGGCGCCCGGCACAGTCGCGGCGATGGACGTCCGCGCCATCGGCCTCGCCCTGGTCGCCCTCGGCGGCGGCCGCACCCGCGCCGACCAGGCCATCGACCCCGCCGTCGGTTTCACCGCGGTGGCGGGTTTGGGCGACGAGGTCGGCCCGGATCGCCCCCTGGCCCTGGTCCATGTCCGCGACCAGGCGGCCGCCGACGCGGCAATCGCCGCCCTGCGCGCCGCCGTGACCCTGTCGGACGAGGCGCCTGTGACAGCGGCGGTCATAAGGCAGCGCTTGGCCTGAGCCGCACGAAAGCTCCGGTCGACCAAAGCTCACAGCTTCAACAACAGCCTTCACTAGGGTTGTGGTTGGACCGGATTTTCCGATCGGCTAGAGTAACCAGAGATGGAGTCGGCCTTGTGTTCGTTCATGGCGGGGCTTCGCGTCTGGCCGCGTAGCTGAGCTGTTACGAGCGTTGCCGGGTGCGCTCGATCAAGTGTCACTGGACCGCTTCGCGAGCGTTGGCTGAGGTTCCGTGGTGCTTGAGCATATTTGACCAGCGACGAGACTGGCTTGTCTGGTCGTTGTAGCGTCACTGTGGAGGTATGGTCACATGGCTGAACGTAAAGCTGCCCTCAGGCGTGCGCCCGACCGTCCAGAGCTGCGCGCCTTACTTGAAAGGGCCAAGTCGACTCCGGTTTCCGATGAGATGCTGCAGGAGCAGCGAGCGAGCTTCGTGTATGGGAATGCACCGAAAGGTTCGCGGATAACGAAAGAGTCTGCCCGGAAGGCAGCGAGGCGAATCCGCGTGACGTAATTCCTTTATGCTAGGTTGTTCTCCAGGCAGACACCTGAGTTTGCATCAATGTTCATACTAGAGGAAGAAGATCCAGATCTATATGACCGGGTACAAGAGCAGAATTTAAATCGACAATACGAACTGCTGACAAACTGCATCGAGATTGGCCTTATGAAAGGCCCGGCAGCATTCGACAAATATCTGCTTTGGGCTCTCAACCACGTGGCGGTTGCGAACATTTCCCAATTTGGGGGTAGGTTCCGAAAAGAGCCCATTTATGTCGGCGATCATAAGCCGCCGCATTTTAACGACGTGCATGACTGGATGGATCGGTTCATTTCGACCGTTCAAGAGAACTGGTATGTCTGGACTCCAACAGAGTTGGCCGCATTTGGCCTCTGGCGATTGAATTGGATCCATCCCTTTATTGAAGGAAACGGAAGGACGGCGCGGGCGGCTTGTTACTACCTGTTGTGTGTCCGCTCAGAAGCCCTTTTGTCCGGAAGAAAGATCATTCCTGAACGGATTAGGGAGAACCGGGAAGGCTACGAAGCCGCACTCATTGCTGCGGATCGTGCTTGGGATGCAGGCCATCTCGACTTCACCGATATGGAAGACTACTTGGCCGGTTTGCTCCGGGCACAGCTGGAAGATGATGGCTTGCCATATGAGGGCAACTCTTCCGTCTAGTGGATGGCCGGCCCGCGCTTTCCACGCCCGAATCAATTCTTGACCAAACGATAAAATTTTGATCAAATGGTCAAAAGTTACGCCCCAACGGCCGAAACAGGCCGACTCTGTCGCATCGGCGGCGGGTCCAAGAAGGCGGCAGAAAGCAGAACAGGAGGTGCGCGCATGGGCGAAGAGCGCAAGCGTCCGGATATTGCCGCGGGGCGGCTGTCCGCCGAGGCCTACGCGGCCAATTTCGCCGACCTGCATCCACCGCTGAACCGGCACCAGGCCCTGGTCGAGGCCGAGCGCTGCTACTTCTGCCACGACGCGCCCTGCATGACGGCCTGTCCGACCTCCATCGACATCCCGATGTTCATCCGCCAGATCGCCTCGGGGAACCCGGACGGCTCGGCGGCGACCATCCTCAAGCAGAACATCATGGGCGGCATGTGCGCCCGGGTCTGCCCGACCGAGACGCTCTGCGAGGAGGTCTGCGTGCGCAACACGGCCGAGGACCTGCCGGTGCGCATCGGCCTGCTGCAGCGCTACGCCACCGACCATCTCTTCGCCGGGGGCGAGCAGATCTTCAGCCGCGCCGAGCCGAGCGGCCGGAGCGTGGCCGTGGTCGGCGGCGGGCCCGCGGGCCTGGCCTGCGCCCATGCCCTGGCGGTCGCCGGACACGCGGTGACGGTCTTCGACTCGAATCCCAAGCTCGGCGGCCTCAACGAGTACGGCATCGCCGCCTACAAGACGATCGAGGGCTTCGCCCAGCGCGAGGTCGACTACATCCTCGGCGTCGGCGGCATCACCGTGGAATGCGGCAAGGAGCTGGGCCTCAACATCAGCCTGGCCGAGCTGCGCGACGGCTTCGACGCCGTGTTCCTCGGCCTCGGCATGGGCGGCACCAACGACCTGGGCATCGAGGGCGAGGAGCTGGAGGGCGTGCACGACGCCGTCGACTACATCGCCGAGCTGCGCCAGGCCGAGGATCTGGCGAGCCTGCCGGTCGGCCGCCGGGTCGTGGTGATCGGCGGCGGCATGACGGCCATCGACATCGCGGTGCAGAGCAAGCGGCTCGGCGCCGAGGACGTCACCATCGTCTATCGCCGCGGCCAGGAGGCGATGAAGGCCAGCCGCTACGAGCAGGAGGTGGCGCAGACCAGCGGCGTCAAGATCAAGCACTGGGCGGCGCCGCTGCGCGTGCTCGGCGACTGCGGCGCGGTCGCCGGCATCGAGTTCGCCTACACCGAGAGCGACGACGAAGGCCACCTGAAGCCGAGGGGCGATCGCTTCGCCCTCGAGGCCGACGTGGTCTTCAAGGCGATCGGCCAGACTTTCCTGCCGGACTGCCTGAACGGCAGCGGCGCGATGCCGGCGCTCGAGGCCGGCCGCATCGCCGTCGACGAGTCGCGGCGCAGCTCGCTGCCGGACGTCTGGGCCGGCGGCGACTGCGTGGTCGGCGGCCAGGACCTGACCGTCGCCGCCGTCGAGGACGGCAAGATCGCCGCGCGCGCGATCGACGCCTATCTGCGCGCCAAGGCCGTGGCCGCCTAGGACGGCCGGCCGAGGAGAGGTGAAGCGACAATTCGGGCGGGAGCCGAGAGCATGGTCGACATCAGCAGCGACTTCGTAGGCATCAAGTCCCCCAACCCCTTCTGGCTGGCCTCGGCGCCGCCGACCGACAAGGAATACAACGTGGTCCGGGCCTTCCGCGCCGGCTGGGGCGGCGTGGTCTGGAAGACCCTCGGCGAGGACCCGCCGATCGTCAACGTCAACGGCCCGCGCTACGGCGCCTTGCACGGCGCCGACCGTCGCCTGCTCGGCTTCAACAACGTCGAGCTGATCACCGACCGGCCGCTCGACGTGAACCTCCGGGAGATCAAGCAGGTCAAGCGCGACTGGCCGGACCGCGCGGTGGTGGTCTCGCTGATGGTGCCCTGCGAGGAGGCCGCCTGGCAGAAGATCCTGGCGCGGGTCGAGGAGACCGGGGCCGACGGCATCGAGCTCAACTTCGGCTGCCCCCACGGCATGTCGGAGCGTGGCATGGGCTCGGCGGTCGGCCAGGTGCCCGAGTACGTCGAGATGGTCGCCCGCTGGTGCAAGCAGAACACCCGCATGCCGGTGCTGGTCAAGCTGACGCCGAACATCACCGACGTCCGCCACCCGGCGCGCGCCGCCAAGGCCGGCGGCGCGGACGGGGTGTCGCTGATCAACACCATCAACTCGATCATCGGCGTGAACCTCGACGCCATGACGCCGGAGCCGGCGACCGACGGCAGGGGCACGCACGGCGGCTATTGCGGCCCCGCGGTCAGGCCCATCGCCCTCAACATGGTGGCCGAGATCGCCCGCGACCCCGAGACCCAGGGCCTGCCGATCTCCGGCATCGGCGGCATCGAGACCTGGCGCCACGGCGTCGAGTTCATGGCGCTGGGCGCCGGCACGGTGCAGGTCTGCACCGCCGCCATGGCCTACGGCTTCCGCATCGTCGAGGACATGGTCGAGGGCCTGAAGACCTGGATGACCGCCAAGGGCTACAGCCGGCTCGACGAGGTCGTCGGCGCCGCCGTGCCGAACGTGACCGACTGGCAGTTCCTCAACCTGAACTACGTGGTCAAGGCGCGCATCGACCAGGACCTTTGCATCAAGTGCGGCCGCTGCCACATCGCCTGCGAGGACACCTCGCACCAGGCGATCACCGCCACGGTCAACGGCGAGCGCCGCTACGAGGTGATCGACGAGGAATGCGTCGGCTGCAACCTCTGCGTCAGCGTCTGTCCGGTGGAGAGCTGCATCACCCTGGAGCGGATGACCGAGGGCGTCGATCCGCGCACCGGCCAGGAGATCGATCCCGACTACGCCAATTGGACCACGCATCCCAACAACCCCAACCGCGCCGCCGCCGAATAGGCGGCGCGCGCGTTCTGCAGAGCGGTCGGGGGGCCGCAAGCGAGGAGTCCGTCAGCGCGGGGCATGATTTCGCAGCGCTGTTGCCGTTCGACGAAAAACGAGAAAACGAGAAAACGAGAAGGAGACGAGCATGACCAGACTTCGGGGGATTCTAGCGGCCATGGCGGTCGCGGTCCTGTCGTTCGCGGGGGCGAGCCAGGCAATGGCCGAGACGATCAAGGTGGCCGGCATCTACACCCAGCCGATCCAGCAGAAGTGGGACGCCCGCCTGCACCAGGCGCTGACCAACGCGCAGAACCGCGGCGATATCGAGTACGTCTTCTCCGAGAAGGTCTCCAACACCGACTACATCCGCGTCCTGCGCGAGTACGCCGAGAGCGGCGTCGATCTGGTGGTCGGCGAGGCCTTCGGCATCAGCCGCGAGGCCCGCGAGGTGGCCGACGACTATCCCGAGATCGCCTTCCTGATGGGCGATCCCTTCCGGCCCCACGGCACCAACTTCGCCGTCTTCGACAACTACATCCACGAGCCCTGCTACCTGATGGGCATCATCGCCGGCGCCATGTCTAGGTCCGGCAAGATCGGCATGGTCGGCGGCTATCCGATCGGCGAGGTCAACCGGCTGTTCCACGCCTTCATGAACGGCGCCCGCTCGGTCAATCCCGACGCCAAGTTCAAGGTCACCTTCATCGGCTCCTGGTACGACCCGCCGAAGGCCAAGGAAGCGGCCTTCGCCCAGGTCGAGGCCGGCGTCGACGTGCTCTATGCCGAGCGCGCCGGGGTGGTCGACGCGGCGCGGGAGAGCGGCATCATCGCCTTCGGCAACGTCAACGACATGAACAAGGAGGAGAACGGCACGGACGTGGTCGTGACCTCCGCCCTCTGGGACATGAACAACGCCATCAGCCACGCCATCCAGCTCGTCAAGGACGGCAAGTTCGCCGCCGAGGACTACAAGGAGTGGACCATGATGGCCAAGGGCGGCGCCAGCCTCGCGCCCTACTACGAGTTCGAGGACCGCATCCCGGCCGACATCAAGGCCAAGGTCGAGGCCGTCTCGGCCGACATCCTGGCCGGCAAGGTCGTCGTCGAGATCAACGACGAAGAGCCCAAGTCGACGTACTGACGGTCGGCTCGAATCCGCCATTCGAGGGCTCGTCATTGCGAGCCGGCTGACCCCGGCCCGCGACGACGCCCTCCGAGGGTGGAAGGGTCAGACGTGACCGAAGTCCTCAAGCTCGCCGGCATCAGCAAGCGTTTCGGGCCTCTCCTGGCCAACGACGGGATCGACCTGTCCTTGGCCGCCGGAGAGGTCCTGGCGCTGCTCGGCGAGAACGGCGCCGGCAAGACCACGCTGATGAACATCATCTTCGGCCACTACGTGGCAGACGCGGGCCATGTCGAGGTCAACGGCGAGCCGCTGCCGCCGGGCTCGCCCGAGGCCGCGATCGAGGCCGGCATCGGCATGGTGCATCAGCATTTCACCCTGGCCGACAACCTGACGGTCCTGGAGAACATCATCCTCGGCCGGGAGTCGCTCTGGTCGCTGCGCCAGCGGCTCGGCGAGGGGCGGCGCAAGCTGCGGGCGCTCTCCGAGCAGTTCGGCCTGGAGATCGAGCCCGACGCCCGCGTCGCGGACCTGACGGTCGGGCAGCGCCAGCGCGTCGAGATCCTCAAGGCGCTCTATGCCGACGCGCGGATTCTGATTCTCGACGAGCCGACCGCCGTGCTGACGCCGCAGGAGACCGACTCGCTCTTCGCCACCCTGCGGCGGCTGGTCGAGCAGGGCCGCTCGGCGATCATCATCTCCCACAAGCTGCACGAGATCCTGCAGGTCAGCGACCGCATCGCCGTGCTGCGCGGCGGCAAGCTGGTCGGCGGCGTCGCCACCGCCGAGGCGGACCGCGACCTCCTGGCCGAGATGATGGTCGGCCGCAAGGTCGCCCGGCCGCGGGCCGAGCCCATGGAACCCGGCGAGCCCGTGGTCGCGCTGCAGGGGGTCTCGACCGCGGGCGCCTCCGGCGGCGACCTGCGCGGCGTCGACCTGGAGGTCCGGGCCCACGAGATCGTCGGCATCGCCGGGGTCGCCGGCAACGGCCAGAGCGCCCTGGCGGCCCTGGTCTCGGGCGCCCTGGCCCCGGCTTCCGGGCGCTTCCTGCTGCTCGGCCGGCCGCTCGGCCGGGCCGATCCGCGCGCCGTGGTGGCCGCCGGCGTCGGGCGCATCCCGGAGGACCGCCACGCCGAGGGCATGATCGGCGAGATGACGGTCTGGGAGAACCTGGTCAGCGAGGACCTGCGGCGGCCGCCCTTCTCGCGCGGCGGCTTCGTCATCGACCGTGCCGCGGCCTGGGTCCATGCCGAGCACCTGATCGATCGCTTCGACGTGCGCTGCCCCGGGCCGCAGGCCGAGACCCGGCTGCTCTCCGGCGGTAACATGCAGAAGCTGATCCTGGCCCGCGGCCTGTCGCGCGAGCCCAAGTTCATCGTCGCCAACCAGCCGGCGCGCGGCCTCGACGAGGGGGCCATCGCCTACGTCCACGGCCAGCTCCTCGAAGCCCGCGCGCGCGGCGCCGGCATCCTGCTGATCTCCGAGGACCTGGAGGAGCTGCTGTCGCTGGCCGACCGCATCGCGGTGATCTACCGCGGCGAGCTCCGCCCGCCGCTGCCCGCGCAATCGCTCGACGTCCGCCGCATCGGCCTGATGATGAGCGGCCACGCGGAGGCGTGAGGGTGGCAATGCTCAAGTTGGATAAACGACTGCCCCCTCACCCAGCTCCGGCTAGGGCTCGGCTGCGCCTCGCCAAGCCTGCGCAACCCTCTCCCCCGTCGGGGGAGAGGGATAAGGTGGAGGCGGCTATTCTCTTTTTCCCTCTCCCCTGGAGGGAGAGGGCTGCGAAGGCTTGGCGCGACAGCATGTCGCGCCCTAGCCGGCGCTGGGTGAGGGGGCATTTGTTGGGGGCAGCGCCCGCCTTCCGGAGTCGTGCCCCATGAGGTTCGAGCCGCGCGAGAAGGTGCCGGTTTGGATGGCGGGGGTCGCGCCGGTGTTGGCGGTGCTGGCGGCGCTGCTGCTCTGCTCGGTGCTGATTCTCTGGAGCGGCGAGTCCCTGGTGCAGGCTTTCGCCCTGCTGCTGAACGGCGCCTTCGGCTCCAAGTTCGCGATCACCGAGACCTTGACCCGGGCGACGCCGCTGATCTTCACCGGGCTCGCCGCGGCGGTGGCCTTCCGGGCCAAGTTCTGGAACATCGGCGCCGAGGGGCAGTTCTATTTCGGTGCGCTCGCCGTCACCGGCATCGGCACCGGGCTGATCTCGCTGCCGGCGCCGCTGATGATCCCGCTGCTGGTGATCGCCGGGGCGCTGGCCGGCGGCGCGCTGCTCTACGTACCCGTCGTGCTCAAGACCAAGCTCAAGGTCGACGAGGTGGTCACCACCTTGCTGCTCAACTTCGTCGTGATCCTGCTGGTCGGCTACCTGATCGAGGGGCCCTGGAAGGACCCCATGTCGCTCGGCTGGCCGCAGGCCGCGCCGGTGATCGCCGAGGGCGAGCTGCCCGAGCTGCTGGCCAAGACCCGGCTGCACCTGGGCTTCCTCCTGGCCCTGGGCGCGGCGCTGCTGGTCTGGTGGCTGATGCGCTTCACCGTCTGGGGCTACGAGATCCGCGCGGTCGGCCACAACGCCCGGGCGGCTTCCTTCGCCGGCATCTCGGTCAACGCCACGGTGCTGCGCACGGCGCTGATCAGCGGCGGCCTGGCCGGCATCGCCGGGGTCTCCGAGGTGGCTGGCCTCAAGGGCTACCTGACCCTCGATATCTCGCCGGGCTTCGGCTACGCCGGCATCGCGGTCGCCATGCTGGCCCAGCTCCACCCGCTCGGCGTGGTGGCCTCGGCGATCTTCCTCTCGGCGATCTTCGTCGGCGCGGACTCCATGAGCCGGGCGATCAACGTGCCGAGCTACCTGGCCGACGTGGTCACCGCGGTCTCGCTGATGATGGTGCTGCTCAGCGTCATGCTGGTGCGCTATCGGATCCGGCGGAGCTGAGCGCCATGTGGGAGATCCTCGAGATCGTCACCACCGTCGGCTTCTGGGCCGCGACCCTGCGCATCGTCAGCCCGCTGATCTTCGGCACCCTGGGCGAGCTGATCTGCGAGCGCGCCGGCGTGCTCAACCTCGGCATCGAAGGCATCATGACCATCGGCGCCATGGCCGGCTGGATGTGGGTCTACCAGGGCGGCGACCTCTGGACCGGCGTGCTCTTCGCGGCCCTGGTCGGCGCGATCTTCGGCGCGCTGCACGCGCTCTTCACGGTCACCTTCGGCCTGTCCCAGCACGTCACCGGTATCGGCGTGACCCTGCTGGCGACGGCGCTCAGCTCCTACCTCTTCCGCATGCTGCTGCCGCTGGCGACGACGCCGCCGAAGATCGAGCCCTTCCAGATCTACAAGGTGCCGCTGCTCTCGGAGATTCCCTTCCTCGGCCCGGTGCTGTTCAGCCAGACGCCGCTGACCTACCTGGCACTGCTGCTGGTGCCGACGGTCTGGTACCTGCTCTACCGCACGCCGATCGGCCTGGCGGTGCGCATGGCCGGCGAAAACCCGGTGGCCGTCGAGGCCCAGGGCATCGACGTGCTGGCGGTGCGCTTCGGCGCCGTCGTGTTCGGCAGCGCGCTGATGGCGATCGGCGGCGCCTTCCTGACCATGTCGGCCTTCGATGCCTTCTACTTCGGCATGATCAACGGCCGCGGCTGGATCTGCGTCGCCCTGGTGATCTTCGCCTCCTGGCGGCCCGGCAAGGCGCTGATCGGCGCGCTGCTCTTCGCCGGGCTCGATGCCCTGCAGGTCCGCGCCCAGCAGGCCGCCGGCGCCTTCATCCCCTACCAGGTCTTCCTCGCTTTGCCCTATCTTCTGTCGATCGCCGCCATGGTCGTGATGTCGCGCCGGGCCGCCTATCCCAAGGCGCTGCTGGTGCCCTTCCGGCGCGGCGACCGGATCTGAGCGTAAGGAACGCCCATGCTCGACATGCTGCTGCGCAACGCGACCCTGCCGGACGGCCGGCGCGGGATCGACATCGCCATCAAGGACGGCCGAATCGCCGAGCTCGGCCAGGGGATCGAGGCCGAGGCCCGGCTCAGCCTCGACGCCGAAGGCAAGCTGGTCTCGCCGCCCTTCGTCGACAGCCACTTCCACCTGGACTCGACGCTCTCGGCCGGCCGCAAGCGGATCAACGAGAGCGGCACCCTGCTCGAGGGCATCGACATCTGGGCCGACCTGGTCAAGGAGCTGACGCCGGAGGACATCAAGGAGCGCGCCCGCCGGCTCTGCCACTGGTCGATCGCCCGCGGCTGCCTGGCGATCCGCAGCCACGTCGACATCACCGACGAGTCGCTGACGGCGGTCGAGGCCTTGCTCGAGCTGCGCCAGGAGCTCAAGCCCTGGCTCGACCTGCAGCTCGTCGCCTTCCCGCAGAACGGCTTCTTCCGCTTCCAGCGCTCGCGCGACCACATGGAGCGGGCCCTCGACAAGGGCGTCGACGTGGTCGGCGGCATCCCGCACTTCGAGCGGACCATGACCGAGGGGGCGGCCTCCCTGCGGGTCCTCTGCGACATCGCCAGCGAGCGCGGCCTGCTGGTCGACATCCACTGCGACGAGACCGACGACCCCCTGTCGCGGCACATCGAGACCCTGGCCGCCGAGACCCAGCGCCACGGCCTGCAGGGCCGGGTCGCCGGCTCGCACCTGACCTCCATGCATTCGATGGACAACTACTACGTCAGCAAGCTGCTGCCGCTGATGCGCGAGTCGGGTGTCGCGGGGGTCGCCAACCCCTTGATCAACATTGCCATCCAGGGCCGCCACGACACCTACCCCAAGCGCCGCGGGCTGATGCGGGTGAAGGAGATGCGCGCCGCCGGCATCCCCGTCGCCTTCGGCCACGACTGCGTCATGGACCCCTGGTACGGCCTCGGCAGCCACGACATGCTCGAGGTGGCGCACATGGCGGTGCATGTCGGCCACATGACCGGGGCCGAGGAGATGCGCGAGTGCTACCGGGCGGTCACCTCGGCCGGCGCCGAGGTCCTGCACCTCGAGAGCTACGGCCTGGAGCCCGGCTGCAACGCCGACATGGTGGTGCTGCAGGCGCACGACCCGATCGAGGCGATCCGCCTGCGCGCCACCCGGCTTTTCGTCATCCGCCGCGGCGAGGTGATCGCCGCCTCGGCGCCGACCAACGTCAACCTGACCCTCGGCAACGAAGCGCACCGCGTGGACTTCCTGGCGCCGCGGCCGGCGTGATTGTCGAGAGCGTAGCCTGGCAGGCGGACCTGACCCTTCGTCAGGCTCAGGGTAAGGTCCTCATGCTGAGCTTGACGAAGCATGACCCAGTGATGGTTGGGTCGAGAGTCCTGTTTCTCCGAAGGTCCGACAATGACGCCCCCCGAGACCGAAGCGCCGCCCAGCGAGATCCGCCGCGCCAACGCGGCGATGCTGCTCTACGCCTTCCTGGTCTCGACCTCCTTCCCGGTCGTCGCCGCGATCACCGAGGGCCTCGACCCGACGGTCATGACCCTCTTGCGCTTCTGCATGGCGACGGCGGTGCTGGCCGTGGTCTTCGGCCCGCGCGGCGAGCTGCATTGGCCGGGCCTCGGCGCGCTCCTACGCTATGCCGCCATCGGCCTCTGCATGGTCTTGTTCTTCGTCGCCATGTTCGAGGCCCTGCGCTGGACCGACCCGCTCTCGACAGGCGCGCTCTTCACCCTGCTGCCGCTGATGGCGGCGGGCTTCGCCTTCGCCCTCAACCGGCAGCGCAGCGGCGCGGCGCAACTGAGCATCCTGCTGCTCGGCGCGGCGGGCGCGCTCTGGGTGCTGTTCGACGGTAGCCTGGCGAAGCTGCTGGCGCTGTCGCTCGGCCGCGGCGAGCTGATCTTCGTCCTCGGCTGCCTCTCCTTCGCGCTCTACGCGCCGCTGATCGCCAAGCTGCACCGCGGCGAGCCGGCCAGCGTCGTGACCTTCTGGTCGGTCGCCACGGGCATGGTCCTGCTGGCGCTCTACTGCGCGCCGCGCCTGGGCGAGGTGGCCTGGGCCGCGGTGCCCGCCGGCGTCTGGCTCGGCATCGCCTACCTCGCCAGCTTCAACACCGCCGGCACCTTCCTGATCGCCAAGTACGCCAGCGTCCGCCTGCCGGGCCACAAGGTCATGGCCTACACCTACCTGACCCCGGCCTTCGTCGCCCTGCTGGAAGGCCTGCTCGGCCATGGCTGGCCGGCGCCGATCGTCCTGGTCGGCATCGCCGTCGCGGCCGCGGCGATGGTCCTGCTGCAGCGGGTGTGAAACCGCTCGGTCCGGCAGCGCGAGCGCTATTCAACAGTCGGTAGACCGGATCGAGCCAAGACGATCCACGACTAGGTCTTTGTGCTCCTGGGATAGTGTTCTTGCTTCTTGAGCGGCCTGCGCCAACGACGCAGCTTGCTCGGCCGACAGCCGCCCCTTGTGGTCAGCTTGATTGATCTCGTAAGCATAAGGGCGCACGAACTGACGCAGCTCTACATAACTGTCATGCTCCAGGAAGCTGGATTCAGCAGCAAGCAACAAGTGGTTCGGCTGCCAATGGGGCTTCGAGTTGATCCGGAGAAAGTGCTGCTTCTCTCGGTCGACGCAGATCAGCAGCTTGTGTTTCGGTGGGTGGGTTTCGCGGTCCCAAACCAGGATCACATCGCCAGGAAGAAGCGCCATGTGTCAGAGCACCGCGTAGCGAGCGATTTCGCTCAGATCCTCCGCTTTGGAATCGCGCTCCGGGTCATCATCATCGAAGAAATCTCGGTAGTCGATAGCGCCACCCCCAGCCCTGAGATAGGCTGGGTCCTCATGTGTTAAGCTCACGAGCTGGTCAAACGACTTATCGTGAACGACGTCCAAACCATGGCGTAGAGCTTCTAGGTCACTCTCGGACAGATGCCGAAGATTCGCGTCGCGCGACGGTATGACCGCGAATGCCTTTGTAACTTGAAAGGGCAACTGACCATTGCTGCTTGCTGCCAGAACCTCTATTGGCTGAAAGCGTAGCAGGCCATAAATCACTTTCGGTAGCGGCCCGAACATTGCCGCTTCGTACTCGTCGCCAACGATAGGCCTGCCATACTCTCTGACATGCATCTTGTCGGCGAAGTACGTGGCTTTCACCAGGTGATATACATCGATATTGCGGTGGCTGTTGGCCAGCCAGAGTATCGTCTCGACGGCCTTCGCCATTTGCGGCGTGTATCGTGGGCGATCGTTGCCACTTGGGTGTTTTGTTGAGGAATCGCGCATTCTAAGAATGTAGCACGAGTTACAGATTCCTTTGTTGCGATGATTGTCCGCCAAGCGCAATTTCTGAAATCTTCTTGCGTTTGCTTTCCGTTCCTCCAGGTCGGCAGACCATCTGCCTAGGGCAGCAGCCCCCTAAAGATGATCCGGCAGAGCGACTCTTCGATGTCGGCGAAGTCCTGCTCGCCGAGCTTGCGCTTGCCGAGCACGGCGCGGACCTGGGGGTCGAAGTCGGCGTAGTGCTGGGTCGCGGCCCAGATCAGGAAGACCAAGTGGTGCGGGTCGATCTCGCTCAGCACGCCCCGGGCGATCCAGTGGCGGATCACCTCGGCCTTGCGGTCGACCAGCTCGCGCAGCTCGCCGGCCAGGTAGCCGCGGAGCTGCGGCGCGCCCTGCAGCATCTCGTTGGCGAAGACCCGAGAGGCGTCGGGATAGAGCCGGGACATATCGAGCTTGCGGGCGATGTAGCGGCGCAGCTCGATCTCGGGGTCGCCCTCGGGGTCGAGCTCGGCGAAGGGTTCGAGCCAGATGTCGAGGGTGCGGCGCAGCACCGCGACGTAGAGGTCCGACTTGCGCTTGAAGTAGTAGTGCAGGTTCGGCTTGGACATGCCGGCCTTGGCGGCGATGGCGTCGACCGTGGCGCCGCGGAAGCCGCGCTCGGCGAAGACCTCCTGGGCCGCGTCCAGGATCCGCGCCTCGTTGCGGGCCTGGATCCGGGTCTTGCCGGATTCGGCCGGGGCCTCGGGCTCGGCCGGGGCACAGGGCTCCTTCACGCGCTCCATCGCGTTTCGACCTCTATTCCCTCCCAGGAATGTGAGTTATTTCTTGACCATTTGGTAAAAATTTCGCTGAATCTAGTCCGACCATTCGGTCCGGATCAAGCGGCATTTCGGCCGGCCGACCCGCGCGGGACAAAAGACGCGGGCTTGCCGGGGCGACCGGGGGCCGCGCTGACAGGGACGCTGAGGAGACCGGGCAAGCGGGCGCGAAGAGCGACATCGGCGGCTGAGGCCTGTCCGCGCGAAGCGGCGCGGGGCCCGTCGTCGAAGCCGTCGCGATCCCAAACCTGGCGACCGGGCTCCGCGGTGCTCCCGCGGAAAGGGAGACGCGCGCCATGGCCAAGCTGCGGGGCGGACTCATCCAGATGAGTCTGAAGGGCGACACGGGCATGAGCCCGGCTGAGATCCGCGACAAGATGCTCGAGGCCCACATCCCGCTGATCGACGAGGCGGGCGGGCAGGGCGTGCAGGTGCTCTGCTTCCAGGAGGTCTTCACCCAGCCCTACTTCTGCCCGAGCCAGGACGCCAAGTGGTACGCCGCCGCCGAGCCGATCCCGGACGGCCCGACGGTCAAGCTGATGCAGGACTATGCCAAGAAGCACGGCATGGTCATCGTGGTGCCGATCTACGAAGAGGAGATGACCGGCGTCTACTACAACACCGCCGCCGTGATCGACGCCGACGGCAGCTACCTCGGCAAGTACCGCAAGTCCCACATCCCGCAGGTCGCCGGTTTCTGGGAGAAGTTCTTCTTCAAGCCCGGCGCCTCGCACTGGCCGGTCTTCGACACCGCCTTCTGCAAGCTCGGCGTCTACATCTGCTACGACCGCCACTTCCCCGAGGGCTGGCGGGCCTTGGCGCTGGCCGGGGCGGAATACATCGTCAATCCCTCGGCCACGGTGGCCGGCCTCTCCGAGTACCTCTGGAAGCTGGAGCAGCCGGCGGCGGCCGTCGCCAACGGCGTCTTCATCGGCGCCATCAACCGGGTCGGCAGCGAGGCGCCCTGGAACATCGGCGAGTTCTACGGCCAGAGCTACTTCTGCGATCCGCGCGGCCAGCTCGAGGTGGTGGCAAGCCGCGACAAGGACGAGCTGATCGTCCACGACATGGATCTCGACAAGGTGCAGGAGGTCCGCAACACCTGGCAGTTCTTCCGCGACCGCAGGCCCGAGACCTACGCCTCGCTGACGGACTTGAACTGAAACCTGCCGTGGCGAGACGCCACGAGACACTGAGATCAGGAGCGAGCCGGACCCATGACCGACATCAAGAACCTCTCGATCGACGGCCAGCGCCTTTGGGACAGCCTGATGGAGATGGCCAAGATCGGCGCCACCGAGAAGGGCGGCTGCTGCCGCCTGGCGCTGACCGACCTGGACAAGCAGGGCCGCAACCTCTTCGTGCGCTGGTGCGAGGAGGCGGGCTGCACGATCAAGGTCGACAAGATGGGCAACATCTTCGCCCGCCGCGCCGGCCGCGACGACTCAAAGCCGCCGGTGATCACCGGCAGCCATCTCGACACCCAGCCGACCGGCGGGCGCTTCGACGGCGTCTTCGGCGTGCTGGCCGGGCTCGAGGTGGTGCGCTCGCTGAACGACCTCGGCATCGAGACCGAGCATCCCGTCGAGGTCGCGGTCTGGACCAACGAGGAGGGCTCGCGCTTCGCCCCGGCCATGGTCGCCTCGGGCGTCTACGCCGGGGTCTTCGACCTGGAGTACGGCTTGTCGCGCGCCGACAGCGACGGCAAGACCATGGGCGAGGAGCTGGAGCGGATCGGCTATGCCGGGAGCGAGGAGGTCGGCGGCCGCGAGATCCACGCCTACTTCGAGGCGCATATCGAGCAGGGCCCGATCCTCGAGGCCGAGGACAAGCCGATCGGCGTGGTCACCGACGCCCAGGGGCAGCGCTGGTACGAGCTGACCCTGACCGGCATGGAATCCCACGCCGGGCCGACGCCGATGGACCGGCGCCGCGATGCCCTGGTCGGCGCGGCGCGGGTCGTCGAGCTGGTCAACAAGACCGGCCTCGACAACGCGCCTTACGCCTGCGCCACGGTCGGCATGCTCGAGGTGCACCCGAACTCGCGCAACGTCATCCCGGGCCGGGTCTTCCTGACCATCGACTTCCGCCATCCCGACGCCGAGGTGCTGGCCGGCATGGACAAGGCCATGCGCGCCGGCCTCGACAAGATCGCCGCGGACATCGGCCTGGAGGTCGAGCTCGAGCAGATCTGGTACAGCCCGCCGGTGCACTTCGACGACGGCTGCATCGCCGCCGTGCGCCAGGCCGCCGAGAACAACGGCTATGCCCTGCGCGACATGGTCTCGGGGGCCGGCCACGACGCCTGCTACATCGCCAAGGCCGGCCCGACCTCGATGATCTTCGTGCCCTGCATCGACGGCATCAGCCACAACGAGGTCGAGGACGCCAAGCCGGAGTGGATCACCGCCGGCGGCCAGGTGCTGCTCCAGGCCATGGTGGAAAAGGCGGGCTATGGCGCCTGACGGCAAGGGTCTCGCGCCCCAGGAGTCACCGGATCGGGAGTCACCGGATCGGGAATCGCCGGACTGGGCGGCCGCACCGGAGGGCGCGACGCGCCCGCGGGTGGTCGAGGCGCGCTCGCTCTCGCTCACCTTCGAGACCGCCGACGGCCCGGTCTACGCGCTCTCCGACGTCGACCTCGACGTCGAGCGCGGCGACTTCGTCTCCTTCATCGGCCCTTCCGGCTGCGGCAAGACCACCATGCTGCGGGTCATCGCCGACCTGGAGCAGCCGAGCGAGGGCCGCATCACCGTCAACGGCGTCTCGCCCCACGAGGCGCGGCTGAACCGGGACTACGGCTACGTCTTCCAGGCCCCGGCGCTCTATCCCTGGCGCAACATCGAGCGTAACGTGGCGCTGCCCCTGGAGATCATGGGCGTGCCGGCCGCCGAGCGGCGCGAGAAGGTGCGCAGCCACCTGGAGCTGGTCAACCTGGCCGGCTTCGAGAAGAAGTTCCCCTGGCAGCTCTCCGGCGGCATGCAGCAGCGGGTCTCGATCGCCCGCGCGCTCTGCTTCGAGCCGAACCTGCTGCTGATGGACGAGCCCTTCGGGGCGCTCGACGAGATCGTCCGCGACCACCTGAACGAGCAGCTCCTGCGGCTCTGGGCCAAGACCGGCAAGACGGTGATCTTCGTCACCCACTCGATCCCCGAGGCGGTCTTCCTGTCGAACCGGATCGTCGTCATGTCGCCGCGGCCCGGGCGCATCATCGACGTCATCGAGACCGACTTCCCGACCGACCGCGACCTGGATTTCCGCGAGACCGCGGATTTCCTCGAGGTCGCCCATCGGGTGCGCGAAGGCCTGCGCGCCGGGCACAGCTATGACGACTGACGTCCTGTCCGCACCGGCCGGCAGCAGCGGCCTCTGGGCGCGCCTGGTGGCCGGCCGGGCGCTGCCGATCGCCGTGGTCTCGGCGGTGGTCATCGTGCTTTGGTACCTCGGCGCCATCTGGCTCAACACGCCGCTGCAGATCGACGCCTTCGAGCGCCAGGGGGTCGCGTGGAGCCGGGCCGACCTGGTGCGCGCGACCCTCGCCCAGGAGCGGCCGCTGCTGCCGGCGCCGCACCAGATCCTGGCCGAGATGAAGAAGACCATCATCGACACCCGGATCACCTCCAAGCGCAGCCTCGTGCACCATAGCTGGGTAACGCTCTCCTCGACCCTGCTCGGCTTCGCCATCGGCACGGCCCTGGGCGTCCTGCTGGCGACCGGCATCGTCCACCTGCGCACGCTCGACAAGAGCCTGATGCCCTGGGTGATCTCCTCGCAGACCATCCCGATCCTGGCCATCGCGCCGATGATCGTCGTCGTGCTCGGCGCCATCGGCCTCAAGGGCCTGGTGCCCAAGGCGATCATCTCGACCTATCTCTGCTTCTTTCCGGTGACCATCGGCATGGTGAAGGGCCTGCGCTCGCCCGACCCGCTGCAGCTCGACCTGATGCGGACCTACTGCGCCTCGGGCTGGCAGACCTTCTGGAAGCTGCGCTGGCCCTCGTCCATGCCCTTCCTCTTCGCCAGCCTGAAGGTGGCGATCGCCATCAGCCTGGTCGGCGCCATCGTCGGCGAGCTGCCGACCGGCGCCCAGGCCGGATTGGGTGCGCGGTTGCTGGCGGGCTCCTACTACGGCCAGACCATCCAGATCTGGTCGGCGCTGATCACCGCGGCGATCCTGGCGGCCTGCATGGTCGCGCTGGTCGGGGTCGGCGAGCGCCTGGTGCTGCGCCGCATGGGGTTGCGGCGGTGAGCCGCGGGCTCGACTATTGGGGCGTCGCCGCGGCCGGCTTCGCGCTGGCCGCCGTGCTGGTCGCTTTCGCCGGCGCCGAGCAGGGCCTTGGCTGGCTCGGCCAGCCCTTGGTGGCGCTTGCCTTTCTGGCCCTGATAGGCGCCGGCGTCGCGGCGGCGCAGCGCGTCCCGATGGCCGGCACGCTGCTGATCGGCGCCGTGGTCTTCGGCTGCGCGGTCAGCCTGCAGCAGCTCCACGGCCCCCTGGCCGGCCAGGCCGGCCTCGGCTTCTGGCTCTTCGTCTTCGGGCTCTGGGCGGCCGCCTGGCGCGGCATCGACCTGATGGCCGCCTACCGCAGCCTGGATGCGCGGCGCGAGCGCCTGGTCGGGCTGCTGGTGCCGACCGCCTTCGGGCTCTGGCTGCTCTACCTCTGGGAGGCGGCGACGGTCGGCTTCGGCGTGCCCCAGGTGCTGCTGCCGTCGCCCAGCCTGGTCGCCGAGCGCTTCGCGAGCTCGCTCGACATCCTCTGGGCCGACTTCCAGCAGACCTTCCTCAAGGCGGTGCTGGCCGGCTACGTGATCGGCTGCGGCGCCGGCTTCCTGGTCTCGATCCTGGTCGACCGGGTGCCCTTCCTGCAGCGCGGGCTGCTGCCTCTCGGCAACCTGGTCAGCGCCCTGCCGATCGTCGGCATCGCGCCGATCATGGTCATGTGGTTCGGCTTCGACTGGCAGTCCAAGGCCGCCGTGGTGGTCATCATGACCTTCTTTCCGATGCTGGTGAACACGGTGACGGGACTGGCGGGGGCCGGCGGGCTGGAGCGGGGGCTGATGCGCTCCCATGCCGCCGGCTATTGGCCGACCTTGAGCAAGCTGCGGCTGCCGGCGGCGCTGCCCTTCATCTTCAACGCGCTCAAGATCAATTCGACCTTGGCCTTGATCGGGGCAATCGTGGCAGAGTTCTTCGGCACGCCGACCTCGGTCGAGATCCGGAAGCCCATGCCGACGATCGGCGTGCCGAAGAACTCTGCCACGATGGCCCCAATCAGGGCCAAGGTCGAGTTTATCTTGAGCGCGTTGAAGATGAAGGGCAGCGCCGCCGGCAGCCGCAGCTTGA
>JANQLT010000230.1 GCA_028280455.1 Kiloniellales bacterium | reverse complement strand
GCCCGTGGTCACGCCGGCATGGGCGCAGGCGATCGACGGCTCCATGATGTTGCGGTCCTCGCGGGCCGCCGCCGCCAGCGCCGCCAGCGCATCCTTGACGGCGTCGTCGTCGCGGCTCTGACGCCACGCCTCCAGCCCGGCGATCTGGGTCGCCTCGACGCCGGCATCGACGGTGAAGATGCCGCCCTCGCCGGTGGTCAGCGGCGACTCCTCGCCGGTGGTGAACTTGTTGACTCCGATGACCACCTGGTCGCCGTTCTCGATGGCGGCGAGCCGGGCGGCATTGGATTCGACCAGCCTTTGCTTCATGTAGCTCGACTCCACGGCGGCGACGGCGCCGCCCATGTCGCCGATCCGGGCGAGTTCCTCGCGGGCCTGGAACTTGAGCTGCTCCACCTTCTCGGCGATGACGTGGGAGCCGTCGAAGATATCGGCGTATTCCAGGAGGTCGGTTTCGAAGGCGACGATCTGCTGCAGGCGCAGCGACCATTGCTGGTCCCAGGGCCGCGGCAGGCCCAGCGCCTCGTTCCACGCCGGCAACTGCACGGCGCGCGCCCGCGCGTTCTTCGACAGCACCACCGCCAGCATCTCCAGCAGGATGCGGTAGACGTTGTTCTCCGGCTGCTGCTCGGTCAGGCCGAGCGAGTTGACCTGCACGCCGTAGCGGAAGCGCCGCAGCTTCTCCTCCTCGACGCCGTAGCGCTGCTGGCCGATCTCGTCCCAGAGCTGCGTGAAGGCGCGCATCTTGCACATCTCGGTGACGAAGCGCAGGCCGGCGTTGACGAAGAAGGAGATGCGCCC
Source organism: Kiloniellales bacterium (assembly GCA_028280455.1). Lineage (GTDB taxonomy): Bacteria > Pseudomonadota > Alphaproteobacteria > Kiloniellales > JAKSDN01 > JANQLT01. The sequence goes on along the minus strand of JANQLT010000230.1, from coordinate 8,194 downwards.
GAAGACCCGCGGCAGGTCCTCGGCCGGCACCTGGCCGGAGTCGCGCAGCGCGTCGAGCACGGCGATCGCGTTGGCCAGCGCGAAGGCCAGCTCCTGCACCGGCGTCGCGCCCGCCTCCTGCAGGTGATAGCTGCAGACGTTGATGGGGTTCCACTTCGGCAGCTCGCGGTAGGTGAAGGCGATGACGTCCGTGGTCAGCCGCATCGAGGGCCCGGGCGGGAAGATGTAGGTGCCGCGCGAGAGGTATTCCTTGAGGATGTCGTTCTGCGTCGTGCCGGTCAGCGCCGCCCGGGCCACGCCCTGCTCCTCGGCCAGCGCGATGTAGAGCGCCAGCAGCCAGGGCGCGGTCGCGTTGATGGTCATCGAAGTGTTCATGCGCTCGAGCGGGATGCCGTCGAGCAGCGCGCGCATGTCGCCGAGGTGGCCGATCGGCACGCCGACCTTGCCGACCTCGCCGCGCGCCAGCGGGTGGTCCGAGTCGACCCCGGTCTGGGTCGGCAGGTCGAAGGCGATCGACAGGCCGGTCTGACCCTTAGCCAGGTTCTTGCGGTAGAGCGCGTTGGAGGCGGCCGCCGTCGAGTGCCCGGCATAGGTCCGTATAAGCCACGGCCGGTCCGCCTGGGCCCGGTCGCCCGCGGGCCTTGAGTCGTTGCTGCTTTGCGTCATGGTCCGACCCCTGATTTCTCATTAAATGACCGGGGATTCCCGCGATAAGAAATCTTCGGTCGCCGCGCCCTGCCCGGACGTAAGATTGCTGCGCTATTGTGCATTGCAAAATATCCGGACCACGTCTAAGAGTCACGCAAAAGGATGGTCCGGGCAAGCCTGGGCCGGACCGCAGGGCCCCGACGGCGGGCGCCCGGACATCGGGGACAAGGAGACAAGGCTATGGTCGAGGTTGTCGAGGCAGCGGCAGGCGAAGCGCCGGCGCAGCCCCTGAAGGACCTTTACGAAATCGGCGAGATCCCGCCCCTCGGCCATGTGCCGAAGCAGATGTACGCCTGGCTGATCCGCCGCGAGCGTCACGGCCCGCCGGAGGAGTCCATGCAGGTCGAGGTAGTCGACGTGCCGGAGCTCGACAGCCACGAGGTGCTGGTCATGGTGATGGCCGCGGGCGTCAACTACAACGGCGTCTGGGCCGGCCTCGGCATCCCGATCTCGCCCTTCGACGTGCACAAGGCCGAGTACCACATCGCCGGCTCCGATGCCGCGGGCATCGTCTACGCCGTCGGCTCCAAGGTGAAGCGCTGGAAGGTCGGCGACGAGGTCGTCATCCACTGCAACCAGGACGACGGCGACGACGAGGAGTGCAACGGCGGCGACCCAATGTTCTCCACCTCGCAGCGGATCTGGGGCTACGAGACGCCGGACGGCTCCTTCGCCCAGTTCTGCCGGGTGCAGGACCGCCAGCTCATGGAGCGGCCGCTGCACCTGACCTGGGAAGAGAGCGCCTGCTACACCCTGACCCTGGCGACCGCCTACCGCATGCTCTTCGGCCATCGCCCGCATATCCTGCGGCCGGGCCACAACGTGCTGGTCTGGGGCGCTTCGGGCGGCCTCGGCTCGATGGCGATCCAGCTCATCGCCACCGCCGGCGCGAACGCCATCGGCATTATCTCCGACGACGACAAGCGCGACTTCGTCATGTCGCTCGGCGCCAAGGGCGTGATCAACCGCAAGGACTTCGACTGCTGGGGCCGCCTGCCGGAGGTCGGCGACCAGGAGGGCTACGCCGCCTACATGAAGAAGTGCCGCGAGTTCGGCAAGGCGATCTGGGCCATCACCGGCAAGGGCAACGACGTCGACTTCGTCTTCGAGCATCCCGGCGAGGCGACCTTCCCGGTCTCCTGCTTCGTCGTGAAGCGCGGCGGCATGGTCGTGTTCTGCGCCGGCACCACCGGCTACAACATCACCTTCGACGCGCGCTTCGTCTGGATGCGCCAGAAGCGTATCCAGGGCAGCCACTTCGCCAACCTGCTGCAGGCCAGCCAGGCAAACCGCCTGGTGGTCGAGCGCCGCCTCGACCCCTGCATGTCCGAGGTCCTGTCCTGGCACGACATCCCGCGCGCCCACACCAAGATGTGGAAGAACCAGCACAAGCCCGGCAACATGGCCGTGCTCGTGCAGTCCAAGCGTCCCGGCCTGCGCACGCTGGAAGACGCGATGGAGGAGTAGGCGCAAAGAGGTTCTTTGACACGGATGAACACAGATGGACAGGGATAACCCATAGACAGAAACGGTAACTGTTTGTTCTTTGTTGGTTATCCCTGTCCATCTGTGTTCATCCGTGTCGACTCTCCTCACCCCTCTCAAGCGCCAGCCACCGGAGCCCTGAACCCGTGAGCAAACCGGCTCTCTCCGATCCCCCCGAAGACGGTCTGCTGATCGCAGACCTACGCCCGACCCGGTTTCGTCTGGGGATAGGGTGAATGCCGGGCGCTGGACCGACTCCGGTGGATCTCGGGCTCTCACGATCCGGTTGAAGGCCCCGTTCAACGGCTACCGAAGAGCAGTTGAATGGATAAAGATTATGAATATCAAATTCTTATAATGCGGTTGCAAGTAATATAATTTTTCTTATGTTATAATCATGGTGCTGGAAGGTCATCCGTCCTGGGGATTCTATGGTCGATCGGCAGAACAGACGGAGATCGAACGGATCCTCGGTTCTGGCCGATGGTTCTTTTGCGCGGTCTCCGGCCGTCGACGCATTGGCAAGACCACGTTGATCCAACGAGCCCTGCAAAGCCGCGACACGCGATGGGTGCTTTACTTCCAAGTACCGGACAGCGACGAGCGTGGCGTCGTTCAGACGTTCCAGGACGCCTTGGAAGACAGTGGTCTTGAGTCAGACGTCATCGAGGCAGGAGCGCATGATTTCGCATCCATGGCGGAGTTGATCGAGACACTCTGCTCACTTGGGTGGATCGTCGTTATCGACGAGTTCCAGTACTTCAATCGAAAAGCTCTTGCGCCCTTTGCGTCATATCTTCAGTCGGCGGTCGACCGGCTGCGCGACACCAGACACGGCGGGCTGTTCGTCCTCGGCTCCATCCATACGGAGATGACAGCCATCCTCGAAGACCGTCATTCGCCCCTCTTCAATCGCGTCACCCATCGAATCGACGTCGGGCACTGGGACTTCTCGACACTCTTCGAAATGTTCGACGCCCATGATGTGACGGACCCGCACCATCGAGTGTTTCTCTGGTCTCTCTTCGAAGGCGTACCGAAGTTCTATCGGGACGCTTTCGAGCAAGGCGTCCTCTCGGAGAAACCCGACCATCGCACGAAGACGCTGCAAGGCCTGTTCTTCGAAGGGTCGAGTCCGCTACGCGACGAAGCGGCCAATTGGTTCCTACGAGAGCTTCGCGGCCGCTACGACAGCCTTCTCAAGCTTCTGGCAAGGAAGGGCCCTTGCGCCTACCGCGAGCTCGTCGACGAATACGGGCGAGCCGGCTCGGGCGGCGAGCAACAGCTCAGCGCCTATTTGCAAACCCTGATCGAGCGATACCGCATGGTCGAGAAGCTGCTGCCCGTATTTGCCGGCGACAAGTCACGCAAGGCCCGCTACGGCATCTCCGACAACTTCCTCTCGGCCTGGCTTAGCGCTCTTTCCCGCAATGTCGAGATAGCCCGCATACGCCCGGTCGAAGACGCTATCGCGCGCGCAGACCGAGCGCTGGCAAGCCATGAAGGCTTCGCCTTCGAGCAGATGATTCGCCAGTTGACCGAGGAGTGCTCTCGCAAAGCCGTCGGAGACTTCAAGCTCACGGACATGGTCCGCGGCTATTGGAACAAAGCGGATGGCTCCGACATCGAGATCGATCTTGTCGCCCTCGACGAAGAATCGACCACGGTTCGATTCGGGTCCTGCAAGCGGAATGGGGAAAGGCACGACGGGGATGGGCTGAAGCGCTTCAATGGGCATGTGGATAGGTTCATGACGAGCAAAGAAGGACGGAGACTGTCCAATTGGAAACGTGAAATGGCCCTCTATAGCCCGGCGTTTTCCAGCTCACTGAGAAGCAAGTTCGCGAGCCAAGGTTACGTCTGCCAGGACCTGAACGACTTCGCGACTCACTTGGGCCATCCGCCCAAGAAGCTCTTCGCAGCCAATGAGAGAGCCTTCCAATGACAGAACCCATGCAAAACGCGGCGGAAGCGGATCTCCTGATCGCGGACCTGCTGCCGACCTGCGCGCGCGCCCTGGAGGCCGCGCAGGGCTTCGCCGAGGCCGCCAAGCGATCGGTCGCGCAGCGCGTCGCGCCGTCGGGCAAGGTGGATGCCGCCTCGATGGAGCGCGAGCAGTTCGCGGCGCACGGCTATGCCTGGCTGGCGACCTACGTCGCGGCGCTCGAGCAATCCTTGCGCTGGGCCGAGCGGCTCGAGCAGGCCGGCGCCTTGCGCGAGCTCGAGCGGCTGATGCTGCAGGCGGCCTACGGCGAGTACCTGACGCAGCTCTGGGGCGGCATTCCGCTCAGCCAGGGCGAGGTCGTCCGGCCGAGCGATCTCGGCATGGCCGACGACGACGTGCACGCGATCTACACGCCTCAGGTCAAGGCCCTGACCGAGGCCGGCAACACGGCCGCCGTGCGCGCGCGGATCGCCGCGCTGATCGAAGCCGGCGCCGACTCGCAGGACTTCGGCGGCCTCGGCCTGGACGACGAGACCCTCGACCTGGTCCGCGAGCAGTTCCGCAAGCTGGCCGACGACCACGCCGAGGCGGCGCACGACTGGCATCTCAAGGACGATCTGATCCCCATCGAGGTGATCGAGCAGCTCGCCGGGCTCGGCGTCTTCGGGCTGACGGTGCCGGAGGAGAACGGCGGTCTCGGCATGGGCAAGACCGCCATGTGCGTGGTCACCGAGGAGCTGTCGCGCGGCTACATCGGCCTCGGCTCGCTCGGCACCCGCTCGGAGATCGCCGCCGAGCTGATCCGCCTCGGCGGCACGCCGGCCCAGAAGGAGCGCTGGCTGCCGCTGATCGCCTCGGGCGAGATCCTGCCGACCGCGGTCTTCACCGAGCCCAACGTCGGCTCCGACCTGGGCGCGCTCAAGACCCGGGCGGTGCGTGACGGCGACAAATATAGGATCACCGGCAACAAGACCTGGATCACCCACGCCGCGCGCTCTGACGTGATGACGCTGCTGGCGCGCACCGACCCGAGCGAGCGCGGCTACCGCGGCCTCTCCATGTTCCTGGCCGAGAAGCCCCGGGGCACGGAAGCCGATCCCTTCCCGGCCGCGGGCATGACCGGCGGCGAGATCCCGGTGCTCGGCTACCGCGGCATGAAGGAATACGAGCTGGCCTTCGACGGCTTCGAGGTGCCGGCGGAGAACCTGCTGGGCGGCGTCGAGGGCCAGGGCTTCAAGCAGCTCATGGCGACCTTCGAGTCGGCCCGCATCCAGACCGCGGCGCGCGCCGTCGGCGTGGCGCAGAACGCCTTCGAGCTGGGCCTGGCCTACGCCCTGGAGCGCCAGCAGTTCGGCAAGCCGATCGTCAAGTTCCCGAGGGTCGGCGGCAAGCTCGCCTGGATGGCGGTCGAGACCATGGTCGCGCGCCAGCTCAGCTTCTTCGCCGCGCGCGAGAAGGACTCCGAGCGGCGCTGCGACATCGAGGCCGGCATGGCCAAGCTGCTGGCCGCGCGGATCGCCTGGGCCAACGCCGACAACGCCCTGCAGATCCACGGCGGCAACGGCTACGCCCAGGAGTACAGGATCAGCCGCGTGCTCTGCGATGCCCGCATCCTCAACATCTTCGAGGGCGCGGCGGAGATCCAGGCGCAGGTGATCGCCCGGGGGCTCTTGAGCGGCCGCAACTAGCCCCGCGCGGCCGCGCCGAGCTTGGCGCGTGGCGCCGCCGCCTGTTCCGGCATCTCGGTCGGCCAGAGACGCCTCAGACGGCGCCGGCTCGGCTCTTCGATCAGGTGGTGGCTGAGCACCGCCGCCAGCAGAATCGCGGCGAGCAGGCCGAACAGCCAGGCCAGTCGAGTCGACAGCGGAAGAGTCCCGAGGTCGGCCGCCGACAGGTAGTGGTGGGCGACCACGATGACCACGAAGTGGACCACGTAGAGCGCGTAGGAGACGCGCCCCCAATAGCGCATCGCCGGTCGGCCGAGCCAGCGCGCGAGGGCACCGCCGCGGCCGAGGGCCAGCCCGTAGATCAGGACGGCGAAGAGACAGGGGGCGAGGATCAGCAGGCCCGTCACCTGCAGCCTGGCGAGACCGAGCTCCGGGCCCATCGCGTGGAGCAGGAAGAAGGCCGCCAAGGCGGGCGGCAGGAGGCCGCAGACCGCCAGGAGCGGCGTCCCGCGACAGTACAGGCCGTAGAGCAGGCAGCCGATCGGGAAGGCTGCCAAGATACGCGGCAAGCCGTAGGCCATCAGGCCCGGCAGCTCGACCGCCTGGTAGCAGAGCGCCAGCAGAGCGACGAGCAGGGCTATCGCGACGAGCGCCGCGCGCGGCCCTCTGACGGCAAGCGCCGCCGACGCGGCCAGCGGGAAGAAGAGATAGGCGAACCACTCGACCGACAGGGACCAGGACGGCACGTTCCAGCTCTTCCAGATCGGGAAGGACCAGCCGTGCAGCATGGCCGCGCTCTGCAGCCAGCGGCCGAGCGAATAGCGGTCCGGCGGCGAGACCGACCCGCCGTCGCCGACCGGCGCGAGCAGGACGAAAGCGCCGAGGACCAGCAGGGCGAAGAGGTGGACCGGAAAGAGCCGCGAGAAGCGTGCCCAAAGGAAGCGCAGGTAGAGGCCGGGCTCGACGCGCCGGAACCAGTGCGCGTAGTTGTAGGAGATGATGAAGCCGCTCAGGATGAAGAAGAGGTCAACACCGAGGAAGCCGATGCCGAAGACGAGATGGACCAGGGCGGAGGCCTGAGGCAAGGCCGCTGAGAGGTCCGCTTTCAAATGAAAGCCGAGCACCCAGAAGGCGGCCAGGGCCCGCAGGCCGGTCAGGGCTTCGATCTCGCGACGCTTGTCCGACATGCTGTACCGGCGTGATGGTCTGGCGGGCGCCCGCGGGCGAGCCATCACTACCTGAGGGAAGTAAAACAGTCGTTATCAATCAATCGGGCTAGATGATCGTACGGGCCGGCCGGCGGCCCGTGCGGCGCCGAGACCCCGACGATCGCCCAGGGCTCCGGCGTTTCCCAGGCCTGGCCATGCGGACCCGCCAGCGCCGCGCTGGTCCGGCCACCACCGGGGATAGAAAACATATCGTTTCCGGCAGACGGCACGCCGCCCGGCGCCGGTGAGGGCAAGGTCGAGAACCAGGCGCGGGACGTCGCCCGCGGGCCGCTCAGCGCGCGGCGTTGGCCGGGAAAAGACGCCTGGGATGCGCCACCGAAGTCTCCTTGGGGCCTTGAAACCCATTGTCTCCTTACCTAAGGTAAGGAGACAGGAATATTGAAAGGCATCCGAATGAGCGGGACCACATTGACCAGCAAGGGACAGCTTACGCTGCCGAAGGAGGTCCGCGATCGGCTCGGCCTCAAGGTCGGTGACAGGTTCGACTGCGAGGTTTCCGGCGAGGACGAGATCACGCTTCGCAAGAGAAGCGTGGATGTCCGCGATCTCGTGGGAATCCTGCACGCGCCCGGCAAGCGCACGACGATCGAGGACATGAACGAGGCCATCGAGGACGGCGCGACGTCGCGTTTCCTGGAAAGCCGACGCCCGTCGTGAAGGGCATCGACAGCAACGTCCTGATCCGCCTGCTGGTCGGCGACGATCCGGATCGAGCCGACCGCGCCCACCGCTACATCGCCGACAATGCACCTTGTTGGATAAACCGCGTGGTTCTCTGCGAGGCCGTCTGGGTGCTCGAGCGCCTCTATGGCCATAGCAGGGCGAGGATCGCGGCGGCCCTCAGGCAGGTGATCGACGCTAGACAGTTCCTTGTCGAAGACCGAGAGGCCGTGCGTGGTGCGATCACCTCACTGGAGAGAGGCTTCGACTTCGCCGACTGTGTGATCGCAGCAACGAACCGCGGCGCCGGCTGCGACAGGACGGCCACCTTCGATCGAAAGGCGGCAAAGCTCGACGGCTTCGAGCGGGTTTGAGGCCTCGGCCTATGGCTCGGCCGGCCCTCTAGAGCGTTTTCCGCTCACGCGGAATCACGGCACCGGCCCGCTCCCCCTCCCGGCCACCCACGGCAGTATCCTATTGGGTGGCCGGGAGGGGGAGCG
>JANQLT010000229.1 GCA_028280455.1 Kiloniellales bacterium | reverse complement strand
TCCACTACGACGTCGAGGGCGATCCCGACGAAGACGAGCCGGGCTTTCGCTTCGACAGCCACGCCTTCAAGGAAGGCGAGTACGTCTCGATCCGCGAGCACGACGGCAATCTGCGGACCTTCCGGGTCGTCGCGGTGCGGCCCTGCGCGCCGCTCAGGGTCACGGTCACCTGACCGCGGCGTCCCGCGCGGTGCTGCTTCGCCGGCCCCGCGTCGCCGTCCCGCACCCTTGCCTCCACCGTCGCGCTGGCGCGGGCCGGACAATCCGATAAGATCACGCCATGGCGGATGCACGCAGAACGGTCGTGCTGACCGGCGCAAGCCGGGGCATCGGCCATGCCACGGTGAAGCGCTTCAGCGAGGAAGGCTGGCGGCTGATCACCTGCTCGCGCGACGAGGTGCCGTTGGAGTGCCAGCGCGACCCCAACTGGGCGACCCACGTGCCGACCGATCTCGGCGACCCGGCCAGCCTCGGTGCCTTCGTCGAGGAGGCCGCGGAGCTGATCGGCGAGGGCACGCTGGACGCGCTGGTCAACAACGCCGCGGTCTCGCCCAAGACCCCGTTCAAGGAGCGCCTCGGCATCCTCAACGGCGAGCTGGCCGGCTGGCGCGAGGTCTTCGAGCTCAACTTCTTCGCGCCGCTGGCGCTGGCCCGCGGCTTCGCCGGGCCGCTGGCGCGCGGCAAGGGCACGGTGGTCAACATCACCTCGATCGCCGGCCACGCGATCCATCCCTTCGCCGGCTCGGCCTATTCCACCTCCAAGGCGGCGCTGTCGGCGCTGACCCGCGAGATGGCGGTCGAGTTCGCCGGGCTCGGCGTGCGGGTCAACGCGGTGGCGCCGGGCGAGATCGAGACCGAGATGATCGGCGAGGAATACGAGGCGCTGATCCCGCGCATCCCGATGCACCGCATGGGCCGACCGGACGAGGTCGCCTCCGCGGTCTTTCGGCTCTGCACCCAGGATTTCGGCTACGTCACCGGCACCGAGATCTTCGTCACCGGCGGCCAGCACCTCTACTGAAGTCCGCTAGGTTTCCCGCTGACGCGGAGTCGCGGCACCGGCCCGCTCCCCGTCCCGGCCACCCACGGCAGTATCCTATTGGGTGGGCGGGAGGGGGAGCGGGCCGGTGCCGTCCGACTTGAAGGAAATCTTGGCCGTCGGGCGTCACGCCCGCTCAGACGATCGAGCCCCGCAGGTCGCGGAACCAGTCGAGCCGGGCCTGGGTCTGGCCGATGTCGTGCTTCAGCCAGCTTCCCAGATAGCCCGGCGCATTGGCGTTGTGGGACTGGATCGCCTGCAGGCGGGCCAGCTCCCGCTCGCACATCTCGATCACCATGTCGGTCTGCAGCCGCTGCTGCTCGGCCGACAGCAGGTGCAGGAAGCGCATCTTGAGCGCGATGATCAGCTTGTTGATGTCGTTGACCGGCTGGCGGACGTTGGCGGTCAGCAGGCCGGTCAGCGCCTCGCGGCCGGCCTCTGTGATGGCCAGGGGCGGGTCCTCGCCGTTGCTTTGCGGCGCGATCAGGCCCTCGACCTTGAGCAGCTCGATCGGCTGGGCCACCAGGTCGAGCGACGGCCCGACCACGTGGTCGGTGAAGTGGCGGACCTCGCGCGCCAGCTCCGCGTAGCGGCGCGGCTTGTCGGTCAGCAAGCCGAGCGCGAGCAGGCGGATCGCCTCGCTCGGCATCAAGCTGTTGTCGCGATACATGGCACCCACTCCGGCTGCGGCGGTCCGCGTTGGGTTGCTGGCGGTAGTCTAGGCGGGGGCGCGTGTCGACGCCAGCGCCCGTCTCGGGCGATAGGCCACAGTATCGAGATTGAGACGCATTCGCAATAAAGATCTGCGGCGCGAGACACCAAGGCTTCCCGGGCGCGCGGTCAAAGCTCGGTGATCGGCCGGCCCTTCGCGTTGAGGCGCATGAGCCCGCGCGCCTATGGTGATGCCGGACGGACTCGGTCGAACGGCAAGAACGGAGACGAGGTCCATGACGGCATTCCTAAGATCGGCGTTTCTGGCACTCGGCATGGCCGCCGCCGGCGGCGGTGCCTGGGCGGCGCAGCCGGAGCGCGTCACGGTGACCGGCGAGATCATCGACACCTGGTGCTACGTCACCGAGATCATGTTCTCCGAAGGCACGGCGCATCATCAGTGCGCGGTCTGGTGCGCGGTCGGCGGCGTGCCGGTCAGCGTGCTGGGCGAGGACGGCCAGGTCTATGTCGTGCTCAAGGTGGAGGACGACGGCAGCAACGTGGCCAACCCGCGGATCGTCGAGATCCAGACCCACAAGGTCACGGTCGACGGCGACCTCTACGTCCGCGACGGCGTGCGCTACCTGATCGTCACGCAGGTCGCCGACGACCAGGGCATCGTCAACCTGACCCACGAAGACTACGGCATCCAGCCGTTCGGAGACTGAGCCATGGCCAGAGCGTTTTCCGCTGACGCGGACTCACGGCACCGGCCCGCTCCCCCTCCCGGCCACCCACGGCAGTATCCTATTGGGTGGCCGGGAGGGGGAGCGGGCCGGTGCCATCCGATCGGAAAACGCTGTAGTCCATCGCTTTAGGCCAGGTCCTGGCCGTCAGGGCCGTAGAGGTCCTTGGCCCGGCTCTCGAAGGCCGAGACCATCCGGCGCACCGCCTCGTTGAACAGCGGCTCCAGCACCTTGCGCAGGATGCGCGAGCGGAACTCGAAGTCGACGAAGAAGTCGATCTCGCAGCCCTCGGGATGCTGCTCGAAGCGCCAGTGGTTGTTCATGTACTTGAAGGGGCCCTCGGCGTAGGTGACGTCGATGCGCCGGGCCTCGGGGTCCAGGCTCACCTTGCTGGTGAAGCGCTCGCGGATCATGCGGAATCCGATCACCAGGTCGGCGACGATCTGCCGGGCCTCGCGCTTGCGGATCCGCGCCGCCACGCACCAGGGCAGGAACTCCGGATAGCGGTCGACCTCGGCCACCAGCTTGTAGAGCTGGTCCGGCCGATAGGGCAGCACCCGCTTTTCCGCGTGCATCGGCATGTCGGCAGGACCCCGGCCCACCTGGTTCAGCGGCGCGCCACAATTCCAGCACGGCCCGGCCGGCGCAAGGCTCGGCCGGCCTCGGACCGGGCCGGTGCAGCCCATTCGGCTTACGTGCATGACCGACTTGGCCCTGCAACCGGCTTGTGGGAACGTGAAGCCGGCGCAGACAGCAGGGAGAGCGCGGCGGATGAGCAAGGCAGCTTTCGCGACCCTTCTGATCGTCGGCTTGACCGCCTCGGCGGCCTCGGCGGCCACCGTCAAGGTGACGCCCCTGGGCAGCCACGACGGCGAGTTCTGCCGCCTCGACCGCGCGATGGTCTTCGAGGACCCGGACGGCACGCGCCTGCTCTACGACACCGGCCGCACGGTCGCCGGCCCGGAAGACCCGCGGCTCGGCGACATCGACGCCGTTCTGCTCAGCCACGTGCACGGCGACCACCTGGGCGACCGCCGGATCGCCGAGGTCAATGCCGGCGACTGCGGCGCCCCGGTCTTCGCCCTCACGCTGGCGCCGCGCTCGAACACGGCCGACGTCATGCTGGCCAAGGAGGCCAAGCTGATCGTCGGCAGCGAGATGCCGCGCTTCTTCGCCGCCCGGGTCAGGGCCCGGGGCGGCGACCCCAAGGCGGTCCAGCTCGTGCGCTTCGGCGCCTCGCGGCAGGTCGGCGGCGTGACCGTCACCACCGTGCCGGCAGCCCACTCCAACGGCCTGTCCGGCGCCTTCATCGAGGGCGAGCTGGGCCAAGCCCTGGCCGCGGCCGGCCTCACCGCCTACGTCGGGCCGCCGACCGGCTATGTCCTCACCTTCAGCAACGGCCTGGTCGTCTACCTCTCCGGCGACACCGGCGTGACCGCCGAGCAGGACATCGTGGTCGGCGAGCAGTACGGCGCCGAGCTGGCGGTGATCAACATCGGCGACACCTTCACCACCGGTCCCGAGGAGGCGGCCTTCGTGATCAACGAGCTGGTCGTGCCGCGCGCGGTGATCCCCTCGCACGCCAACGAGCAGGCGACCGAGGGCGGCCGGGTGGTCGCGGGCAGCCGCACCGAGACCTTCATCGCCGCCACCGATGTGCCGGTTCACCTGCCGCTGAGCGGCCGGACCATGGCCTTCGACGGCGCCGGGACCTGCGTCGAGGGCTGCTGAGTGCACGCGAGGCCACCGGGCGGAACAAGCGGGCGCAACGAAAGGACCATTTGCAAGACTGCCCGGCGCCGCACTTGATCGGCACCCGGCATGAGGGAGAATGACAAGGGCTTGCACGCCTGGGTTCGATCATCGGGGGCGCGCTGAGGGGGCCGGCGATGGCGATGACGACGGTTCTGGCGTTGGTCAACGGCGCGCGCGAGGAGCGCAGCACGATCGAGTGCGCCTTCCTCGCGGCCCGGCGGGACGGCGGCCATGTCGTGGGCTTGCACATCGTGCCCAAGTCCGAGACCGTCACCGCCGAGAACATGCTGATGTCCCGGGAGTCGCTCGGCGCGTCCGGCACCGACATGATGGCCGCCCTGGTCGCGGCCGAGCGCTCGGAAGGCGCGGTCACCCGCGCGGCCCGTCAGCTCTTCGGCGAGGTCAGCGCGGCCATGCGGGCGCAGATCGTCGAGACGCCGCCGAACCCCGGCTACCTGACCGCCTGCTTCCGGGTCTGGCCCGAGGCCGAGCCGCAGCAGATCGCCGAGCAGGGCCGCGTCTTCGACCTGATCGTCATCGGCATGACGCCGGAAGACCCAGGCCATCGCGCCCGCAAGACACTGCGCGCCGTCCTGTTCAATGCCGGCCGGCCGGTCCTGGTGGCGCCGCAGGCGACGCCGCCGGCGGTCGGCAGGCGCATCCTGATCGCCTGGAACCGCAGCGCCCTCTCCGCCCGGGCCGCCGCCATCGCCCGCAGCTTCTTCAGCGACGCCGAGCAGGTCGGCATCCTCTCGGTGGTCACCGAGGAAGGCTCAGGGCCGACCGCCCAGGACCTGGCCGACTACATCGGCTGGCACGGCATAACCGCCGAGGTGATCGAGACCGAGCTCTACGGCCGGCGTCTCGGCGACGTCATCCTCGAGGAAGCCGACAGGTTCGCGGCCGACCTGCTGGTCATGGGCGCCTATTCGGAAAGCAGCTTCCGCGACTCCCTGACCGGCGGCGTCACCAACTACATCCTCAGCCACGCCACGCTGCCGCTGCTGCTGACGCATTGAGCGGCGTGCGGACCTGATTGGTAGCCCACAGGAGCCCACACAGGTCATCCTCGGGCTTGACCCGAGGATCCATGGTCCCGCGCGCACGGACTAGCGTTCACTCAATCCCCGTCCGAGCCGATTGAAGCATGGATCCTCGGGACAAGCCCGAGGATGACAATGGAGAAGGGCCAGCCCTCAGTCCGACTCGCTATCCGAGGCCGATGTCTCGGCCTGGCGGTTGTGCGCCGCCGCGCTCTTTCGAAGGCCGCCGCGTGTCCGCTTCGCCACGTTCGCGCCGCGGTGATGCTGGTCCCTGGAATTGCAGGAGGTGCAGAGAATCTGCAGGTTTATGGGCTCGTCGCCGCCGCCATGCGCCTGGGCGATGATGTGGTCGCCCGCCAAGGCTTCGTACTGGTACCAGTTATGGCCTTTGGGACAGTGGGCGCACTGGAAGAAGGGGACATCGCGCCCGCCCGGGACCTTGTGCCAGACAAAGCGGTGGTTGCGCAGCGCGGCGTTGCAGACGATCGCACGATAGGATCTGCCCGGGAAGGTCTTCATCTTGTGCGTGACTTTGTTCATGTCGGTGAAGTCTGGCATCGATCTCTCTCCTGGGTTCATTAGCCGAGCCCTGTTCAAGGATCGGCCGAGGCCGCCGCTGGGCCTGGTCCGCCCGAGCCAGGACGCGAGGACGTCGCGCCCCGGCTCGGCGTCGCCTACCGCCGGCGCCCGTTAGGAGCGCCAGGGTCCGTCGCGCTCGCTCGGCGGCTTGCGGACTTGGGCGATGACGGATGCCACGTCGGCCTTGTCGGCCAGCGGCATCGTCAGCTTGGCGCCGTTCGCGCCGATGCCCGCGTCGGTCGCCGCGAAGGGCGGCACCTGGGAGACGAAGCCGAGAAGCTGGAGGCCGGGGCAGAGCAGCGAGGAGCCGGCACCGGAGCCGTGATCTTCGAAGTGCTCGTGGTCCTCCGTATGGGAGGCGCTGACCGAGAAGGGCCCCCAGCCGGCGCTGCCGCCCGTGCTCAAGTGGGTCTTGAGCCACTGCTTGTGATCGTCGGTCCAACCGGCCGTGAGCTTGACGTTCCTGGCGACGATCATCTGCATCGGGATCAAGGGCAGGAAGTTGCTGTCGCTCTGGGATTCGAGACGGCCCGAAGACACCGAGCCCGCCGGTTGATCCGTGCCGGCGCTCCAATGGACGTAGTCGGAGAAGAGGGTCATATCCATCCAGGGCCGGATGATGTTCACGAAGGTGACCTCGAGGCTGACCTTCATGTGCTCGAAGTGGGTGTCCAGAGTCTTCGTGTCCCTGGTCTCGTCGTAGCTGCCGCCGACATGCCAGAGGAAACCGCCGCCGCCGCCGGCATGCGTCTCCGAATGCCGATGATCCTTCACGATGTCCTTCCGGTGGGTGTTGGCGATGAGCGTGGTCCAGCCGTCCTGGTTGTCCTTCTCGGCCCACTTGGTGGCGCTGGGAACCGACAGCTTGATCGGCAGCTTCGTGACCTGGCCGGACCAGTCGCCCTGCTCGGCCAGCTCCTTGGCCGCCTTGACCAGGTTCATCGAGAGCTCGTTGCCGTGGGTCTTGGTGTAGGCGAGCGCCTGCTCGACCCACTTGTTGTTGACGTCGCCGTCGAACTCCTCCTTGAGCCGCTTGAGCTTGCGCATCGGCCCGTATGACTTCTCCTCCCAGACATCCTCGGAGTTTCTCAGCGCGCGGTCCTTGAGGTGCTGCTTGCGCTCGTCGCTCAGCTTCTCGATCTCTTCCTCGGAGAGATCGGCCTCCCAGTCCGCCGCGCGGCTCGCGCTCGCCATCGCGTGCTTGATCTCCTCGCGCGCGTCGTCCATCGCCTCCTGCATGTGCAGGTAGCGCTCGTAGACGGCCGTCTTGTGGCGGGTCTTCTTGGGCTCGGGCGCCGGCGCGTCCGCGTCCTGGAACGGCGACGCCGGCTCCTGCCGCCATTCGTAGAGGTAGTTGTCGATCTTATCGAACATCTTCTGGGTCTTGGCATCGACTCCCACGTCGTTCGTCGCGTTCGCCGCTTCCACGACCGCCATCCAAGCCGTGCTCACGCGCTTGGTGCTCGGCTCGTAGCGGGCCGTGTTCATCGACGGCATCGAGTCGACGAGCATGGAGAACAACGCGGTCTTGCTCTGCACGCCGCGCGGATTGCCGAAGGTCCACATGTTCTCGTAGTCCTCGGAATAGAGGGAGATTCCGGGAACCGAGAGGTGGATCGCCGCGTTCGACTCGTTGAAGCGGCCGCCGGCGTTCTCGCTGTTCGGAAAGCGGTCGTTCTTGGTCGGCTCCATGGTGAGCATGCCGTAGAGCCGCGCGTAGAGGTTCTCCATGAGCGTGATACTCGCGTCTGTCATTTCCATCTCCGTTCGTTTCTTTTCTTGGGTTTGACGTCGACAAAGCGCTAGCGGCGGCAGTCTCCGTTGCGCGGATCCGAGAGGCGCGGGCTGAAGGGTATCGACTTCAGGATCCAGCCGGAGAGGTACACGCCGTTCTGCTTCGACGCTTCCGCGCCGTTGTAGGTAAGCGTCAGGTCCTTGGTGAAAATCAGCCCGACGGGGATCTGCGGCAGCAGCTCGCGGCCGGCCGTCGATCCGTTGTTGTTCGGGTCGCCGTCGGAGACGTAGCCGGCGCACTGGCCGCTGATGTACCAGTCGTCGCTCGCGAGGAACTCCGGCGAGAGCCAGCCCCGCACCGCCTGGACCGGCAGGTAGTCCGCCTCCAGGACGGCGCCGTCGTCCTCGAGTCTCAGGCGCTCCCAGGGGGTCTGGCTTTCCGCCCAGTTCACCGGGTCGGCGCCGACCAGCCGCCATTGCGGCCCGCCGGCGCGGAACCGGCTGGAGTCCCTCTTCGGCTCCGCCAGGTCCGCGAGCGCCAGCCGCCAAAGCCGGCAGCCCGGGTGCGATTCCGCCTCCCTGCCCCGGCAGCTCGCCGCATCGACGATCAGTTCGTAGGACCGCAGCACGCTGCCGCTGCCGGCATCCAAGGGAAAAGGTATGTCGGTCAGCAGGAAGAACTCCTGCAGCGTCGCCTGGACGCCGACGTCGGCCCGCGTGACGTTGAAGGTGTTGCGAAACCTGTCCCTGTCGATGGGACGCGTGGAAGGCAGCAGGCTTTCGATGAACAGGTCTTCGTTGTCGCCGACCAGTCTCTGCCGCAGCAGCTCGCGGAATTTCGCGCGCAGGCCCGGGTAGAGGATGTCGAGGCGCACCTCGGCCGCGAGAGAGCCCGCCGTCACGTAGCGGCCGGGATTCCCTCTGTAGCCCGAGAAATTCTCGAAGCCCTCGCGGCTCCGCAGAGGAACCAGCCCGCCGGCGCGCGGCAACTGGAAGGCCGGGCGTAGCGTCAGGGACCTGGCCGATTGCTCGTTGCTGCCGGGGCGGCGGAACTTGTGCTTCGTGACGAGCGTTATCCAATCCGGCGCCAGGTTCTCCATGCGGGAGTTGATCGGCGTGTAGGTGAAGGCCGAAAGGAAGTCCGAGTCACCGCGCCCGACGGTTAGGTGCCAATCGAGACCGTCGACCGGCTTGCATCGGTATCCTTGGGGATCGGAGCAACCGGCGGCGTCGAACTCGAACCAGCCCGTGACGGCCGCGCCCTTCTCGAAACGCACGTCGGCGAGATGCCAGCGCACGGCGTCCTGCGCAAAGGCCGCCGTGGCGGCGCCCAGCCAAGCGACGCAAACGGCCGCGAACAGGCACTTCGGATTTCGGCGCATCTCATCCCCCCCGACATCCGCCTTTGGCCTGCAACAAACGGCAGAGCTGCCTCGTCGTCTGCTGCAGGCGGGCTTCTTCTTGGCCCAGTGCGGTTTTTAATTGTTCTTTGTTCAAGGCAGGGTAGTTCGGCCTCGGCCGCGTTGGCTGTGAGGAACCCCACAGGGCCCCTTTCGGATTCGAGCGACGCTCGGCCGATACCTGCCGACGCATCGAGCGGCGGCTGGTCCGGTCAGCTAGTGGTCCATCAGGGTCATCCTCGGGCTTGACCCGAGGATCCATGGTCCCGCCGGCGAGGCTGTGAGCTCACTGAGTCTCGTTTCGAGTGCGCGGATGTGTGGATCCTCGGGTCAAGCCCGAGGATGACAGGGGAAGAACGCGGGCCAGGCGGAGACACAGCACTACCGGACGGGCTTGCATCGGAGGCTTGGGGTCTGGTTAGGTTGTATCGGGGGCTATCGGCGGCCAGGAGGCCGCTTCGGCCGGAGGCACGAGAGGCATGACGTCTCGGATCCTCGGTTTCGGCCCCGTCTCGGCGTCGCCGGCAGCGGCGCCCTCGGGCGCGACCCGGGACGGGGGTCTGACCGCCGCGATTCGGCGGAGCCGGGCCCTATTGTCGCCATTCCTGCTCTGCCTGCTGCTGGCGGCCCCGACGGCGCCGACCGCGCTCGCCCAGTCGCCGCGGATCAGCCTCGAGGCCGGCGCCGATAGCCTGAACCTCGACCGCAGCGCCATCGCCAGCGCCGAGATCCCCGAGGGCTACCCGGCCGTGATCAGCGGCAACCAGGACCTGGTGCCCCTGCTGATCCGCTTCGTGCCGACCGTCGGCTCGGCCCTGGAGGCCATGACGGCGCGGCACCTGGGTGAGACCATCACCATCCGCATCGACGGCGCCATCGTCTCGCAGCCGGTGATCCGCGAGGCGGTGACCACCGGCGGGATCATCATCACCAACATCGACCGGCGCATCGCCGAAACCGTGATCTCGGCGGCTGGCGGCAGGACCTACCAGCAATGATCCGGCAAACTCGGGCGGCCCGGTTTCACGGCCTTATTGCGTAGAACTATCCGTTTCACGCGATCCTGGTGTTTTAATCTTGACAGGGACGCCGACGGCGCTTCACGCTCGGTGATGGTTCGCCCAGGCGAACCCGCGGCATTTGATCGGGCAGCTTGCGGCCGCGTTACCACTCGCTAAAGCGCCACGGGCAGTGCTCCGTGGGCCCAAAGCCAGCGGAGCGTTGCCATGGCGAAGGATCTCTCTGACTCTCCCCAAAGCCCGTCCCTCCTCCGCCTGACCCGCGCGACGGCGGCCGAGCTGCAGCGCCGCACCGGCTTCCTGCCGGCGGCGGACCTGCTCTCGATGCTGCTGACCGAGGTCTTTCCCGGGCGCATCGCCTTGGTCTCCTCCTTCGGCGCGGAGTCCGCGGTGCTCCTGCACATGGTCGCCCGGATCGACCGCGCGACGCCGGTGATCTTCCTCGACAGCGGCCGGCTCTTCGGCGAGACCCTGCGCTACCGCGACGCCTTGGCCGACCGGCTGGGCCTGACGGACCTGCGCAGCCCGGCGCCGCGCGCGGAGGACCTGGCGCGCGAGGACCCGGACCACCTGCTGTTCCGCCGCGACCCGGACCGCTGCTGCGCCCTGCGCAAGGTCGAACCCTTGCAGCGCGCCCTCGGCGGCTTCCGGGCCTGGATCACCGGCCGCAAGGCCTATCAGGGCGGCCAGCGGACGGCCCTGCCGCGCGTCGAGGCGGATGGCACGAAGATCAAGGTCAATCCGCTGGCCGACTGGCGCCGCGACGACATCGAGGACTACTTCCTGCAGCACGAGCTGCCGCGCCATCCGCTGGAAGCCGACGGCTACCTCTCGATCGGCTGCATGCCCTGCACGGACCGCGTCGCCCTCGGCGAGGATGTCAGGGCCGGCCGCTGGCGCGGTTTCGCCAAGAGCGAATGCGGCATCCACCTGCCGGGCGCCCTCTGAACCTACTGGGCGAGCAGCCGTTGCGCTTCGGCGGCGCGCCCCGTGCGCTTCAGGAGATCGGCGTAGGTCCGCCGCGCCGCCTCCCGCGCGCGCGGCCAGGCCTCCGGCTGCGCGGCATGGATCGCCAGGGCGCGCTTCAGCAGGCGCTCCGCTTCGCCGTAGGCGCCGCGCGCCATGAGCTTGCGCGCCAGGCCGCGCAAGGCGGGGCTGAGGCTCGGATGCGCGCTGCCCCGCGCCGCCTCGCCCTCGGCGATGGCCTGGCGGTAGAGCCGCTCGGCCTCGGCATGGCGGCCCTCGCGCTCCTGCCGCCGCGCCTGGGCAAGCGGGCTCGCGGCGGCCGCATCGCCGGCCAAGGCCGCCACGGCGTCGCGCAGCTCCACGGTGCCCATGGCCTGGCGGCCGAGCGCCGTCTCGCGGATCGTCAGGGCCTGGCGCAGCAAGGGCAGCGCCTCCCGGCCGCGGCCGAGCTCGACCAGGATCGCCGCGTGATTGGCCAGCGCCGTCGCCAGGCGCGGGTCGCTGCTGCCGAGCTCGTCGCGCCAGATCACCAGGGCCCGGCGGGCCAGCGCCTCGGCCGCGCCGAGCCGGCCGCGCGCGCGCTCGAGCTCGGCGAGGTTGCTCAGGGTCACCGCGAGCAGCGCGTAGCTCTGCGCCGGCCGCCTCTCGAGGATCGCCAGGGCGCGGCGATAGAGCCTCTCGGCCTCGTCGGGATTGCCGAGCCGCTCCTCCAGCTCGGCCAGGTTGCCGAGCAGGTGCGCGAGCTGCCGCTCGTCGTCCTGGTACAGCGCTTCGCCGATGGCCAGGGCCTCGCGCGCGAAAGGCGCCGCTTCCGCGTAGCGGCCGGTGTCGCGCAGAGTCTTGTATTGGGCGAAAGCGGCGCCGAGCGCCTCAGCGTCCGCATCGGCCATGGCCGTGCCGGATGGCACGGCGAGCCCGAGCAGCAAAGCCAGCGCGACGATCAAACGCGAGGTGTCAATCCGCATGCCGCAACACCGTCCCCAAGGGCGTTCGGCCCAGCCAACCTGGCCGGGCGGGACTCTAGCAACGGCTAGGTTGTCGCGGCTAGCTTCTTCTCGCGGTTGGCGCGCAGTTGCGCGAAGTCGTCGCCGGCGTGGTAGGAGGAGCGGGTCAGCGGCGTCGCGGAGACCATCAGGAAGCCCTTGGCGTAGGCCTGCGCCTCCAGGCTCTTGAACTCCTCGGGCGTCACGAAGCGCTCGACGGCGTGGTGCTTCGGGGTCGGCTGCAGGTACTGGCCGATGGTCAGGAAATCGACGTCGGCGGCGCGCAGGTCGTCCATCACCTGCAGCACCTCCTCCCGGCTCTCGCCGAGGCCGACCATCAGGCCGGACTTGGTGAACATCGCGGGCGCGCGCTGCTTGACCTCGTCGAGCAGGCGCAGCGAGGTGAAGTAGCGCGCGCCGGCCCGCACCTCCGGATAGAGCCGCGGCACGGTCTCGAGGTTGTGGTTGTAGACGTCGGGCCCGGACTCGACGACGACCTGGATGGCGCCGGCCTTGCGCAGGAAGTCCGGCGTCAGGATCTCGATGGTGGTGTCCGGCGCCGCGTCGCGGATCGCCCTGACGGTCGCGGCGAAGTGGGCGGCGCCGCCGTCCTCGAGGTCGTCGCGGTCGACCGAGGTGATGACCACGTGCTCCAGGCCGAGGCGCGCGACGGCGGTCGCGACGTTGGTCGGCTCGAAGGGATCGAGCGCGCCCGGCTTGCCGGTGGCGACGTTGCAGAAGGCGCAGGCCCGGGTGCAGATGTCGCCCATGATCATCATGGTGGCGTGGCGCTTGGCCCAGCACTCGCCGATGTTCGGGCAGGCGGCTTCCTCGCAGACCGTGTGCAGCTTGTTGTCGCGGACGATCTGCCGGGTCTCGTGATAGCTCTTCGAGGTCGGCGCCTTGACCCGGATCCAGGCCGGCTTGCGCCGCACCGGGTTGTCCGGCTTGTGCGCCTTCTCCGGGTGGCGGACGCGCGTCGTGGTTTCCGTGGTCATGGCTTTGTGGTCCGGCCGATAACCCTCGCCCCTTGGGGGAGAGGGTGGCGCGCGCCGCTAGGCGCAAGCCGGGCGAGGGGCTTGCCGCGCGTCCGCGCGGCGAAAACCGAATCTAGACGGGTCGACTGTTGCCCCCTCACCCTCCCACGCGCTGGCGCGCGCGGGGCCCTCCCTCTCCCCCCAGGGGCGAGGGCTTGGAGCGACGGCGCAATTGGTGCGAGCAAATCGAGCATCGGCGCCATCTCTCAGAAGTGGATAGCCCGGCCGTAGGCGTCAAGCACCGCCTCGTGCATCATCTCCGAGAGCGTCGGGTGCGGGAAGATGGTGTGCATCAGGTCCGTCTCGGTGGTCTCGAGCTGCATGGCGACGGCATAGCCCTGGATCAGCTCGGTCACCTCGGCGCCGATCATGTGCGCGCCCAGCAGCTCGCCGGTCTTGGCGTCGAACACGGTCTTGATCATGCCCTGGTCGTCGCCCAGGGCGATGGCCTTGCCGTTGCCCATGAAGGGGAAGCGGCCGACTTTGATGTCGCGCCCGCTCTCCTTTGCTTTCGTCTCGCTGAGGCCGATGGAGGCGACCTGCGGGTGGCAGTAGGTGCAGCCGGCGACGCGCTCGGTCTTGAGCGGATGCACGTCGTTGCGCCCGGAGATCTTCTCGACGCAGATCACGCCCTCGTGGCTCGCCTTGTGCGCCAGCCAGGGCGCGCCGACCAGGTCGCCGATGGCGTAGACGTTGGGCTCGCCGGTCTGCAGCCATTGGTCGGTGATGACGTGGGTGCGGTCGACCTGGATCGCCGTGCCCTCGAGGCCGAGGTCCTCGACGTTGCCGACGATGCCGACCGCCGAGATCACCCGCTCGACCGTCATCTCGCTGGTCTTGCCGCCCGCCTCGATGGTCGCGGTGACGGAGTCCTTGGCCTTCTTCAGGCCCTTCACCGAGGCGCCGGTCATGATCTTCATGCCCTGCTTCTCGAGGGCCTTCTGGGCCATGGCCGAGATCTCCTCGTCCTCGACGGGCAGGATGCGCGGCAGGATCTCGACCACCGTCACCTCGGCGCCGAGGGTGCGGTAGAAGCTGGCGAACTCGATGCCGATGGCGCCGGAGCCGACGACCAGCAGCGACTTCGGGAAGGCCTTCGGCACCATGGCGTGGCGGTAGGTCCAGACCAGCTCGCCGTCGGACTCCAGGCCCGGCAGCTCGCGCGCCCGCGCGCCGGTCGCCAGGATGACGTGCTGGCCGGTGATGTCGGCGACACCCTTGCCGTCCTTGTGGACGTGGACCTTGCGCTTGTCGCCCTGCTTGCCGTCGAGCCGGCCGTGGCCGTCGAACACGGTGACCTTGTTCTTCTTGAGCAGATGCTTGACGCCGCCGTTCAGCCGGCCGGCGACCTTGCGCGAGCGCTTGACCACCGCGTCGAGGTCGTAGCCGACGTCCTTGGCCGAGAGGCCGAAGTCGCCGGCGTGCTGCATGTAGTGATAGATCTCGGAGGTGCGCAGCAGCGCCTTGGTCGGGATGCAGCCCCAGTTGAGGCAGATGCCGCCGAGGTGCTCGCGCTCCACGACCGCGACCTTGCCGCCGAGCTGGGCGCCGCGAATGGCCGCGACGTAGCCCCCCGGTCCGCCGCCGATGACGATGAGATCGAAGTTCGTGTCGGCCATGGTCTCAGATCCTTTCCGGCGCCGGTGCCTCGTTCATGAAGCTGGCAATGATCTCCACCAAACGCAGCCTCGCACTTCGTCAGGCTCAGTGTGAGGCTGCTTGAGTTACGTCCCGCCCAATAGCGGGCGCCGGTCTCATCCTGAGCTTGACGAAGGATGAGCGCGCCGACCTCGCAGTCGGCCCTCCCGGCCAGCCTCTCGGCGATGTTGACCTTGCCGGCCACGCTCTTGCCGCTCTCTCGCTGTCATCCTCGGGCTTGACCCGAGGATCCATCGCAGGCTTGACACGGCCCGTGCCGCGTCGGGCATGGATGCTCGGGCCTTCGCCCGCCGAAGGGCTTCGGCCCGCAGGCGGGTCAAGCCCGGGCATGACGAGAAAGGGTGGTCGCAGAAACACCCCGCCCCTCACAGCAGCATGTTCAGCGGGTCTTCGATCAGCGGCTTGAGGGCGGCGAGGAACTCGGCGCCGACCGCGCCGTCGACGACCCGGTGGTCGACCGAGAGGGTGCAGCTCATGACGGTGGCGACGGCCAGGGCGCCGTCGGCGACGACCGGGCGCTGCTCGCCGGCGCCGACCGCCAGGATGCAGCCCTGGGGCGGGTTGATCACCGCCGAGAACTCCTTGATGCCGAACATGCCGAGATTGGAGACCGAGAAAGTGCCGCCCTGGTACTCCTCGGGCAGCAGCTTGCCGTCGCGGGCGCGCGCGGCGAGGTCCTTCATCTCCGTGGAGATCTCGACCAGGCCCTTGGTCTCGGCCGCCTTGATGATCGGCGTGATCAGGCCGGTCGGCGTGGCGACCGCGACCGAGACGTCGGCGTGGTCGTAGAACATCAGGCCCTCGGGATCGAAGGAGGCGTTGGCGGCCGGCACCTTCTTCAGGGCCAGGGCGACGGCGCGGATGACGAAGTCGTTGACCGAGACCTTGTAGGCGTCGGAACGGCCGTTGAGCTCCTTGCGGACCTTGAGCAGCTCGTCGATGCGGCAGTCGATGGTCAGGTAGAAGTGCGGCACCGTCTGCTTGGACTCGGTCAGGCGCGAGGCGATGACCTTGCGCATGCCGCTGAGCGGCTCCTGGCGGTAGGTCATGCCGAGCATGTCGGCCAGCGCCTTGGCGCCGGGGCCGCTGGCGGCCGGTGCCGGCGCGGCCGCAGCGGCAGGCGCCGGGGCGGCGGCCGCAGCCGGGGCCGCGGCGGGAACGCCGGCGGCGAGCGCCGCCTCGACGTCGGCCTTGACGATGCGACCGTGCGGGCCGCTGCCCGTGACGGCGGCCAGGTCGAGGCCGGCCTGCTTGGCCATGCGCTTGGCCAGGGGGCTGGCGAAGAGCCGCGTGCCGTTGGCGGCGGCGGCCGCGGCCGGTGCGGGAGCGGCTGCCGGTGCCGGCGCCGGGCTCGGCGCCGCGGCGGGCGGCGGGGCTGCTTCGGGTGCCGCTGCAGGCGCGGGTGCCGGGCCGCCGCCGTCGAGCTTGATGGCGCCGGCGTCCTCGCCGTCCTCGAGCAGCACGGCGATGACGGCGTTCACCTGCACGCCCTCGGTGCCTTCGCCGACCAGGAGCTTGCCGACCCTGCCCTCCTCGACGGCTTCGACCTCCATGGTCGCCTTGTCGGTCTCGATCTCGGCGATGACGTCGCCGGAGGCGATCTCGTCGCCTTCCTTGACGTGCCACTTGGCCAGCGTGCCCTCGGTCATGGTCGGCGAGAGCGCCGGCATCAGGATGTTGATGGTCATGGCGTGATCCCCGGCCTCAGGCGGCGTAGCAGACTTGCTTGGCGGCGGCGGCGATGGTCTCGGGCTGCGCCAGCGCCAGGCGTTCCAGGTTCGCGGCGTAGGGCATCGGCACGTCCTCGCCGTAGACCCGGTGCACCGGCGCGTCGAGCCAGTCGAAGGCGCGCTCCATGATCTGCGCGGCGACCTCGGCGCCGATGCCGCCGTAGCCCCAGCCCTCCTCGACCGTCACCAGGCGGTTGGTCTTCTGCACCGAGGCGACGATGGACTCGATGTCCAGGGGCCGCAGGCTGCGCAGGTCGATGACTTCCGCTTCGATGCCTTCGCCGGCCAAGGCCTGGGCCGCCTCCAGCGCCTTGCCGACCATGATCGAGTGGGCGGTGATGGTGACGTCCTTGCCCGCGCGCACGACCTTGGCCTTGCCGATCGGCACGGTCCAGTCGTCCGTGTCCGGCACCTCGAAGGACTGGCCGTACATCACCTCGTTCTCGAGGAAGACGACCGGGTTGGGATCGCGGATCGCCGACTTCAGCAGGCCCTTGGCGTCGGCCGCCGACCAGGGCGCGACGACCTTGAGGCCCGGCACGTTGGCGTACCAGTTGGAATAGTCCTGGGAGTGCTGGGCGGCGACGCGGGCGGCCGCGCCGTTGGGGCCGCGGAAGACGATCGGCGAGCTGACCTGGCCACCGGACATGTAGCGGGTCTTGGCGGCCGAGTTGATGATGTGGTCGATCGCCTGCATGGCGAAGTTGAAGGTCATGAACTCGACGATCGGCTTGAGGCCGTAGAAGGCGGCGCCGACGCCGACGCCGGCGAAGCCGTGCTCGGTGATCGGCGTGTCGATCACCCGGCGCGGGCCGAACTCGTCGAGCAGCCCCTGGCTGATCTTGTAGGCGCCCTGGTACTCGGCGACCTCCTCGCCCATCAGGAAGACGTCCGGGTCGCGGCGCATCTCCTCGGCCATGGCGTCGCGCAGGGCCTCGCGCACCGTGGTCGTCACCGTTGCGCCGGTCCACTCGGGCTCCGGCTCGGGAGCGGCGGCCTGCGGCGCGGCGGCGGCGGGCTGCGGCGCGGCTGCCGGGGCGGCGGGCGCTTCCGCCGGCGCGGGTGCCGGTGCGGCGGCGGCGGTCGCCGCCGAGGCGTCCTCGCCGTCGGCCAGCAGGATGGCGATGGCCTGGTTGACCGGCACGCCCTCGGCGCCCTCGGCCACCAGCAGCTTGCCGACCTTGCCTTCGTCGACGGCCTCGACCTCCATGGTCGCCTTGTCCGTCTCGATCTCGGCGATGACGTCGCCGGAGGCGACGTCGTCGCCCTCCTTGACGTGCCATTTCGCCAGCGTGCCCTCGGTCATGGTCGGCGAGAGCGCCGGCATCAGAACCTCGATCGGCATGTCTTCTCCCTAGCGTGTTTCGCGCGGCTCTGCCGGCGCGCCGGGCCTCGGGCCCGGCGTGCCTCGGGCGGCCGCTTCAGACGTAGACTTCGGTGTAGAGCTCGGCGGGGTCCGGCTCCGGGCTGGTCTGGGCGAAGTCGGCGGCGTCGGAGACGATCTCCTTGACCTCGCGGTCGATCTCCTTGAGCGCCGCCTCGTCGACCTCGGCGCGCGCCAGCAGCAGCTCGCGCACCCGCTCGATCGGGTCGCGCTCCTGGCGCACCTTCTGGACCTCCTCGCGGCTGCGGTACTTGGCCGGGTCGGACATCGAGTGGCCGCGGTAGCGGTAGGTCATCATCTCGAGGATCATCGGGCCCTTGCCGGAGCGGCAGTGGGCCAGGGCCTTCTCCGCCGCGGCCCGCACGACCACGACGTCCATGCCGTCGACCTGCTGGCCGGGGATGCCGTAGGCCTGGCCGCGGTTATAGAGCTCCTCGCTCTTGGCCGCCGCGCGCTTGGTGCTGGTGCCCATGCCGTAGGCGTTGTTCTCGATGACGTAGAGCACCGGCAGGCTCCAGAGCGCGGCCATGTTGAAGGACTCGTAGACCTGGCCCTGGTTGACCGCGCCGTCGCCGAGATAGGTGACGCAGACCGCCGGCTCCTCCTTGTACTGGTGGGCGAAGGCGATGCCGGTGCCGATCGGCACCTGGGCGCCGACGATGCCGTGTCCGCCGTAGAAGCGCTTCTCGTGGCTGAACATGTGCATCGAGCCGCCCTTGCCCTTGGAGTAGCCGCCGGCGCGGCCGGTCAGCTCGGCCATGACGCCGCGCGCCTCCATGCCGCAGGCCAGCATGTGGCCGTGATCGCGATAGGAGGTCAGCACCGTGTCGAGCTCGCTCATGGCCGCCTGGATGCCGACGACCACGGCCTCCTGCCCGATGTAGAGGTGGCAGAAGCCGCCGATCAGGCCCATGCCGTACATCTGGCCCGCCTTCTCCTCGAAGCGGCGGATCAGCAACATCTCACGGTAGTGGCCGAGCAGCTCC